>CAZIBN010000032.1:0-38261 GCA_964537395.1 uncultured Elusimicrobia bacterium | reverse complement strand
GCTATACCGTGACCTTCGTGGGCCCCTCCGGCGTGATGACCTGCAGCCAGACTAACTGCGCCACCGACCTGCTGCCTTAATTGCTTTAGTATCGTTGCCCACCAATATATTACGGAGATAAAAATGAGAAAAAATATTCATCGCGCCAACGCCGGCTTCACCCTCATCGAGCTGCTGGTCGTCGTCCTGATCATCGGCATCTTGGCCGCGATCGCGGTTCCTCAGTACTTCAAGGTCGTCGAAAAGGGCCGCTTCTCCGAAGCCACCTCCTGCTTCTCCACGCTCAAGGGCGCCCAGGAGCGCTACTACCTGAAGTACAACACCTACACGAACACCTCCGCGCAGCTCGACGTCACCTGCCCCACGGGCAAGGCCTTCGCGGCCCCGGTCCTGACCGGAGGTGCGACGTACTCGGCGACCTTGCTGCGCAGCCCGGCGGCGCCTTCGCCGTACCTCGGCTACACCGTGACCTACGTCGGTCCGGCCGGCACGATGTCCTGCAGCCAGACCAACTGCACCACGGACCTGCTCCCCTAACCTAGGGCGTTCGGGTCTTCAGAAAAGCCGCGCGGGCCAGCTGCCGCGCGGCTTCTTCTTTGAGGCCCGGCGCCGCGCGTCCGAGGGCCTCCATGTTCGCGACCGCCGCCTCGTCCCAAGGGGCGTCCGCGAGCCTCGCCGCCAGATGGGGCAAGGCCTCGTCATATCGGCCGCGCGCAAGCAAGGCGCTCCCGAGCTGGCCGCGGGCAGGGCTGAGATCGGGATCCCGCGCGACGGCGCGGCTCCAGAAGGCGACCTGGTCGCGCCAATGGCGGGCCTCGCCGCGCGCGCCCGAGATCAACGCCAGCGCGAGCACGCCGACGGCGGCGACGCCGGACGCGCGCCGCACCGCCGCGCCCGCGAGCACGAAAAAGCCGATGCAGCCCAGGTAGCCATAAGCCAGATAGACATAGACCGAGCCGTTCTGCGCGCCGAGCGCGGGCGGCAGCACGGCGGCGGCGTAGCCGGCCCAAACAAGGAGCAAAGCGGGCCAGCGCCGGCGGCGGAGCCAGAGAACGGCCGTCACGAAGGCCGCCAGGCCGAGCGCCACCCACGACGACATCCCTAGGGAATTGCCGTCGCCCTGCAGCGCGTAGAGAGCGTGGTAATCCTTCGGCCAGAGCAGGGCCCACGGGTACAGCCAGAGGGCGCGAGCGGCCGCAGCCGGGGCGAAGGACGGCTCGTACAGCTCTCGGCTCTTGGCCAGTTGCGTGAGCGATGCCGCCGCGATCGCGAGAACGAAGAACGGCGCCTTCTCCGCCCATACGCCGACGCGCGTGCGGTCCAACATGTCCCCGGCCCGCGCCCGCAGACGCCCGAGCGGCCAGTAATCCAGCGCCACGAGCACCAGCGGCAGGCTGAGGCTCCTCCAACGGAAAAGCAAGGAGACGGCGTACAGGCCGAATACCCCCGCCAACCTCTTATGCGAGGAGCCCCCAAGGTAGACGAAGATTGCGAGCAGGAAAAACAAGGTCGACAGCATGTCGGGAAGCTCGATGGCCCACGCGACGGTGTTGACCTGGAACGGATGCACGCAGAACAGCAGGGCCGCGGCGAACGCCGGGATGTCCGGCTTTGGATTTCCGGCATGCCGGAACAGGCGCCGGGCCGCGGCGAACAGCGCGAGCGAAACGAGCCAGTGCGCCGCGAGGTTCGCCGCGTGAAACGCCGCCGGATCGAGCCCTCCGAGCGAGAACACCCCGGCGAACGCCGCCCAGCCCAGCGGCATGTACGTGGTCAGGTAGGTCGAGGAGAACATCCAGAGCAGGCGCGCCGCATCGAGGCCGCGTATGCCGGGATTCTGCACGATCAGCGCGAAATCGTCGAAGACGAAATCATGGCCCAGGATGGGCCCGAAGGCCGCGAAGACGGCCAGCAGCAGGACCGCGGCGACCGCGGCGTCGAGGAGCCATCCGCGAGGAAGCTTCATGTGAAAAAATTTACCATTTCGCGGCTAGGCCCATTGTCCGAAAGAAATTGGGACCAACGGCCCTTATGCCCGAAAGCTCGCTTTCGTAAGATTGAGGCATGAACACTTTCCCTCTCAGCCGCGTCGTCTCCGCCTCCATCTGCCTCTCGCTTATCCTCGCCTGCCCCGGCCTGGCTCCGTACGCCGCCGCGCAGTCCATCCGCAGCGCGCCCGTCGCCTCCGCGAGCGGCGCCGCCCCGATCGTGTCCCCGGTCTCCGGATTGGGCGGGATGTCGTTCTCGATCCCTACCTTGATACCCTCCGCGCTGGGACTAAACCCGATGCTGGCCGCGCCCGCCGCTCCGGCGCCGATGCCTCTGATACCTACCGCCGCCGCGAAGGCGCTCGCCGCCCCCGCGGCCTCGGTCGTTCCCGCTGCCGCCCGCCCCGCCGCTCTCTCCAACACCGTTTCCGCGGCCGCGAAGGCGACCGTCGCGGCGCTTGAGAACGCCGGCCCGATCGCGAACGCCTCGCCCGCCTCCGCCAGCGGCGTCGGCCAAAAGCTCGAGGACGTGCTGACGGGCGCGCCGGCCCTGCGCCGCGGCGACGACCTGTCCGCTCCCGCCATCGGCGAGTGGGCCGCCCTCAATGAATCCCGCCAGCTCGCGCGCCCCGCCGGAGACTCGATCCGCAATGCCGCGGCCTCATCGGTCCAGGACTCGGACAGCCCGCCCGCGCCGTCCGCCGAACGCGCCCCCGCTCCGAAGGGCCCCAGCGGCCCCTTCTGGCCACGCCTGCTCTCCGCCGGCCTCGCCCTGGCCCCCGCCGTGTTCCTCGGCCTCCCCCTCATCGCCGCTTCTTCATATCTCGTCGGCGGCCTCGTCATCGCGGCGAGCTCGGCGCTCGCCGTCATGCCCTTCTTGAGCGAATCCTCGCCCAAGGTCCTCAAATCGGCGCCCGGCCTTCTTATCGCCGCCCTCGGCGTCGCCGCCGCCGGCGTGTCGCTGTCCCTGTCCTTCGGCCTCGGCGTGGCCGTGGCTCCCGCCCTCATCTGGACCGGCGCGCTCGCGCTCGTCGGCGGCTGGGGCCTGACCCGGTACGGCCTTGGCAAGAGCGAGGGCCGCTACGGCTCGTACGGCTCCATCGAGACGCTCTCCGCTTTCTTCGGCGGCCTCGCCGCCCTGACCGGAGTGGCCCTCGCCGCGTCCACGCCGCTCGGCTGGACCGCGTCCGCCATCCTCTGGCTCTCTTACCCGCTCGCCACCTTGCTCTGGTTCCACCTGCCGGGCTGGGTGGGCAAGGGCATGACCGCCGTGTTCGGCGGCGTCTGGCTCGGCGCTCTCGGCCTCTCGCGCGTGCTCACCGCGATCCACCGCGACACCGTCCTCTTCGACCGCCTGTCCAAGTTCAGCGAGAGGCACTGGAACGCCTCGAAGTGGAATGCCGTCTGGCTCGCCGTGATGTGGACGCCGATCATGCTCGCCGAGGCCGCGATGTACGCGCTCTCCGGCTTGGGCGGCCTCGCGATCGGCGCCGTCGCCGCACCGGTGAACTTCCTGTGGGGCGCCTCCGCCAAGCTCTGGCCCGGAAGCAAAGCGAACGTCTACTTCGCCGAGGCCGCCCGCCTCGTCTTCGACAACGTCCAGAACGGGAAGGTCTCGCGCTTCAATCCCCTCGAAGCCAAGCTCATCCCTCTCGCCAACTCTCCCAAGTTCCTCGTCAGCGCCGCCGGCTCCCTGGGCATTCGCGCTCTCCAGCTCGGCTGGGTGATCTACGCCGCGGTCGCGACGCCGCTGCTCAGCGTCGCCGGCCTCATCCTCGCCTTTAGCCGTCTCAACGGCTACGATGAGAATCGTCACACGCAGCGCTCTCTTCGCATCAACCGCGACGACTCCCCCTCGGAGAAGCCGACCGAGCCCACCGAGCCCGAGCCGGGTACGCCCTCCAAGGCCACGCTCGTCCCCAAGCTGATCGCCGTCGCGATCGCGCTCGTCCCAGCCTACTTCTTCGGCCTGCCCATCCTCGCGGGCCACTCGATCATACAGATCGGCTTGTATTCCGCGCTCATCCTGCCTTTGGCCGCGATGCCCTTTTTGGGCAAGGCCCCGCTCTGGGCCAAGTCCTTCGCGGGCCGCGCCCTGCTCTACAACGGCCTGGTCCTTCTGCTCAACGGCAACGCGATCCTAGTCGGCCTGATCGCTCTCCTCGGCGGCTGGGGCTTCAATCGCTGGGTGAAGAAGACCGCCGAAAAGGGCGGAAGCTTCGATGAGGCCGAGCTCGGCGCGTTCTTCGCCGTCCTCGGTTCCGCCGCCGCCGTCGGCGCGGTCTGGGCCGGCTTCCTGACCGGCCCGATCGGCTGGGGCACGCTCGCCCTGGCCGCGGCCACGAGCCCGTTCCTCCTGATCCATCTCCCGACCTGGGTTTGGAGCGGCATGCGCGGCTTCATCACCTCCTTCTCCTACTCGATGGAGGCCTTCAACGACGTGGCTGGCTTCTGGCACCACGACACCAAGTTCCGCTCCAACCTCCGGGACCACGCGTCCTACTGGCTCAAGAAGACCTACTGGAACGGCGTGTGGCTCTCCGCGATCTGGGTGCCGACCGGACTGATCCAGGCCGCCGAGTTCGTCGTGTCTCTGGCCCTCGGCGCCATCGTCGGCCTGATCCGCTCGCCGTTCGGCTTCGCCGCCTCCGCGTTCCGCGAGGCCAAGCCGGGCTCGAAGGCCGCGCTGTTCACCAAGGGCCTGATCGACGGCTGGATGGCCGCCGCCGAAGGCTCCAAGTCCTTCTTCGACCGCCTCGTCTCGGGCCTCAAGCCCGCGATGGACGAGGCCGCTCCCGTGACCGGCCGTCCCACGGCGAAGGCCGCAGGCGCGTTCCTGCTCGCGCGCTTCGTCCAGCTCGCATGGCTCGCCGGGGTGCTCGTGATGAACCTGACGGGGATCGCGTTCCTGATCGGCGTGTATCGCGGCATTCGCGCCGCGATCGCCGGACCAACGAAGCCCGAGTAAGCTAGACTCTCGCCATGCTGCGGATACTCAGCGTCGAGGACGATGTCGACCTTCAGCAGGTCTTCGCCTATGTTCTCACCAAAAAAGGGTGGGCCGTCACCTACGCCTATGACGGCAAGGACGGGCTCGAGAAGGCGCTCGAGCTCAAGCCCGACCTGATCCTCCTCGACATGATGCTGCCCGGCCTCAACGGCCTCGAGGTCATCAAGGCGCTCAAGGAGAACGAGGCGACGAAGGCGATCCCAGTCATCGTCATGACGGCCTACCCCGGCGACGAGCAGTTCCTCAAGAGCTCGCTCCTCGCCATGGGCGCCGTCGAGTACCTCGCCAAGCCCGTCCACATCGACACGCTCGTGGAGACGATCGAACGTCTGCTCCCCCGCTGATCTATTATTCGTGATAATCGCTCGTTCCGCAACGAGTGAATATCGGCAGCAAGTACGGCGGGAAGGCCCAGGAGTGCTAAAATAGCCGCATCATGAGATTCCTGATCCTCGGCTCCGGCTTCCAGGGGCGCGCCTGCGCCTACGACATGCTCCGCAACCCCGCCGTGACCGAGGTCGCGCTGTGCGACATGTCCGCGGCCAACCTCGCCTCGGCGAAGAAGTTCCTGGCCAAGGTCTCGGGCGGCCGCGCCAAGTTCAAGCGCCTCGACGCCGGGAACCCCCCCGCGGTCAAGAAGGCCCTCGCGGGCTACAGCGCCTTGGTCTCCTGCGTGCCCTACTTTCTCAATCTTCCCCTCGCCAAAGCCGCGATCGCGGCGCGCGTCCACTACGTGGACCTCGGCGGGAACACGGACATCGTTAAAAAAGAAATAGCGCTCCACCCTCTTGCCGTAAAGGCAGGTGTTTCCGTTCTGCCCGACAACGGCCTCGGCCCAGGGATGATCTCCACCTTGGCCGTGCACGCGATGTCGATGCTCGATACCGTCGATGAAGTCCTCATCCGCGACGGCGGCCTGCCCCAGAAGCCGGTCCCGCCGATGAACTACATGCTGACGTTCTCGGAGCACGGGCTGATCAACGAGTACGTCGCCCCGGCGACGGCGCTGCGCAACGGCAAGGTCGTTCAGCTCCCCGGCCTCTCCGAGACCGAGATCATCGACCTGCCCGCCCCGCTCGGGCGCTGCGAGGCCGCGCACGCGGCCGGCGGCCTCTCCACCATGGCCGAGACCTACGCCGGCAAGGTCAAGACGATGGACAACAAGCTGATCCGCTATCCCGGACATATCGCAGTGATCAACGCGATGACCGCCATGGGTTTCTTCGATGATGCCCCGATCGAGGTGCGCAAAGGCGTCAAGGTCGCCCCGCGCGAGATCGCGGCCAAGCTGTTCCGGCGCCACTTCCACCGGCCCGGAGACGAGGACATGGTCGTGATCCACAACATCGTGCGCGGCACGAAGGACGGCCGCCCCGCTGAGATCGTCCACAATCTCATCGACCGCGGCGACAAGGCCAACGGCATGACCGCGATGATGCGCACGACAGGCTGGCCCGCCTCGATCGTCGCCCAGATGGCCGCCGACGGGCGCGGCCGCATCAAGCCCGGAGCCTACCCCGTGGAGATCGGAGTCCCGGCCGAGTCCTTCGTCGACGAAGCGCGCAAGCGCGGCTTCAACCTGACCTGGAAGTTCCGCTGGCTCGACGTGCCCGCGCCCGTCAGCGCGACGACGGCAGCTTAAGCCCGGACAGGGCCAGGATCGTCCCGCCGATGACCGTCCCGGTCACAGGAAAGGGCACTGCCGCCGCAAGCGCGCCGAGAAAGGCCTTGCCGTGCGCCCGGCGCGCGTCGTCGCCGCCCAGGCGGGTCTGGACCTTCCAGACGACGGCATAGGTCACGACGAACGCCGCGACGCTCATCACCGCCATGGACAGCGGGCCGAGCTGCCACTCCAGACCGAAGCAAAGCCAATCGACCGTGAGTATGGCCGCGCCGCTGGCGCGTTGAAAAAAGGGCTTAGCGACAAGCTGAGGAGAGGGTTCGTTCACTCGGTGGGGGTCCGGGGCTTCTGAGCCTGGGCTTCGAGGCGCTCCTTCTCATGCGCGAGTTGCAGGAGGGCCTCGCCCGCCACGTCACGAAGCTGCTCGTTCTGTTTCACCACGCGCTCGAGCGCTCTCGCGAGGTTGTCCATCACCGAATTGACCGCGCGCACCGATTTGGCGACCTCGGGATCGATGTCGTCGGCGAACTGTATGCCCCAGCCGCCGTTGGCGAGCTTCTGAAGCGCCATGCGCATCTCGAGCTTGTGGATGCGTTCGTCGCGGCTGCTCACGCGAGCGGCCATCACCGCGGTGAAGAAGGCCATGACGTGGAAGAAGGCGAAGCGCAGGAGCAGGTTGGTCAGCGGCAGGTCCACGGCGACCTTGCCCTTGGACCACAGCCCGGCGTAGAGCAGGCTCGCGACGCTGCCGATCAGGAAGCTGTGCCACACCTCGGTCATCAACGCGGACATGAACATGATGAGGAAGAACATCACGTAAAGCTCGTCGTCGAAGCCCTCGCTGAAGAACATGATGCACGCCACCACCGAGATGTCCCACAGAAAGGCGGCGGACTGGGCCAGCGGAGAATTGAGGCGGGTGTCCGGAGCTTTCCAAAGGAACAGGCTCGTGAAGAGATGGAAGGAGGCGAGGACGAAGGGCGCGAGCTCCAGAATATGCTCCTGGCGCTGGCTGTGGACCAGCATGACGATCATGACCAGGAAGAGCACGCCGCGGAAGGCGAAGGCCGTGGTGCGATCGTCGAGAGCTAAGGCCTTCACGCTTGAAGGATAGCTCCGCGGGAGCCCGAAGTAAAGACCCCTGGGACCTTTGTTAACCTTATGTTTTCCGCTTATTATTGCTCAGTAAATAGGAACTTTTTTGTCGATGTCCCGGGACCAGGCGTCGATGCCCCCGGAGAGGTTGAGGGCGTCAAAGCCCGCCTCGCGCAGGTGATGCACCGCGTGGGCCGAGCGCATGCCGTGATGGCACATCACCACGAGAGGCAGGCCCTTCGGAAGCTCGGCCAAGCGGCCGGGGAGCTCAGCGAGCGGGATGAGCACAGCCCCGTCGATCTTCGCCGTCGCGTGCTCTTCGGGCTGGCGGACGTCGAGGAGGAAATGGGGCGTCTTCTCGCGGCGCCAGACTTCGTATTCGTTGACGGTCATACGACGATTCTAGTAAACTCGGCCCCATGAACAAAAACCTGCTCCCCCTCCTCGCCGTTGCCGCCGCCTTCATTCTTGCCGCCTGCGACAAGAAGACCGAAGGCTCCGAGACCGCCGCCCCGGTCACCGCCGCCGCTCCGGCCGAGATCATGCCCGCCGCCGCCGCGAACCCGGCTTTGCTCTCGCCCGAGAAGGCGACCGAGAAGGCCCCCGAGATGTTCAAGGTCAGGTTCGCCACCACCAAGGGCGACATGCTCGTCGAGGTGCATCGCGCGTGGTCTCCCCTCGGCGCGGACCGCATCTACAACCTCGTCAAGATCGGATACTTCGACGGCAACGCCTTCTTCCGCGTCATGACCGGCTTCATGGGCCAGGTCGGCATTCACGGAGACACCGCGGTCAGCGCGAAATGGCGCGACGCGCGGATTCAGGACGACCCCATCGGCCAGCAGTCCAACAAGCCCGGCACCGTGACCTTCGCGACCTGCGGCCCCCACTGCCGCTCGACCCAGATCTTCTTCAACATCGGCGACAACGCCGGGCTTGACGGTCAGGGCTTCACGCCGTTCGGCAAGATCATCGAGGGCGCGCAGATACCGGCCACGCTGAACGCGGAATACGGCGGCTCGGCCGTCGACCAGGGCAACGTCCAGTACCAGGGCAACTCCTACCTGAAGGCGAATTTCCCGAACCTCGACTACATCAAGACCGCCCGCCTCGTCCCTTAAGACGCTCCGGACGCTCTTCCCAGGCCCCGCCGGGCACCTTCCCGGCGGGGCCTTCCCATCTGCTAAAATTCCCAATATGACGAGCAGCCGCCAGAACGAGCAGGACGCGAAGGACCTCCAGAAGATGGGCTACGCGCAGGAGCTTCTGCGCGACATGGGAGGCTTCTCCAATTTCGCGATCAGCTTCTCGGTCATCTCGATCCTGACGGGTGCGACACAGCTGTTCGGCTACGGCCTCCAGCACGGGGGGCCCGTGCAGATGAGCCTCGGCTGGCTGCTCGTCTCGTTCTTCACGATGGCGGTCGCCCTCTCGATGGCGGAGCTCGCCTCCGCCTACCCGACCGCGGGCGCGCTGTACCACTGGTCGAGCTTCCTCGGCGGCCGCGCGATGGGTTGGTTCACCGCCTGCTTCAACACGATGGGGCAGTTCGCGATCCTGGCCGGCATCGACTGGGGCCTGGCCAACTTCGTCATCGGTCTGTTGGGTATGCCATCCTCGCCGGGAACAACCGTTGCTGTTTTCGCGGCCCTCCTGTTCTCGCACGCGCTTCTCAACCACCTCGGCATCCGCGTCGTCTCCTGGCTCAACGATTTTTCCGCTTGGTATCATATCGCCGTCGTCTTCTTCATCCTGATCGTGCTCGGCCTGAAGGGCTTCGCCCAGCCGGTGAGCTTTCTCTTCAAGTTCAATTCCACGGATGGCTATTCGCACCCGTACAGCTTTATCGTGGGCCTGCTCCTCGCCCAATGGACCTTGACCGGCTACGATGCCTCGGCCCATGTGACCGAGGAGACCCACGACCCCCGCCGCAACGCGCCCTGGGGCATCTTCATCGCGGTCGCGGTCTCGATCGTGTTCGGCTTCCTGATGCTCGCCGCGATCACGCTCTCGATCCCGGACCTGGCGCAGGCGACGGCCTTCGGCGACAACGCCCTCATCGAGGTCATGAAGCTACGCCTGGGCCCCGGCATGGGCGGCGCGCTCGTCTGGCTGATCTGCGGGGCGATGTGGCTGTGCGGCCTGGGTGCCATGACCTCGGCCTCGCGCATGGTGTTCGCCTTCTCCCGCGACGGAGGACTGCCCGCGCACAAGCTCTGGGCCACCGTCAGCAAGAAGTATCAGACGCCGGCCAACGCGATATGGGGCCTGTTCGCGTTCGCGCTGATCCTTGCCGTTTCCGTCACGAACTACAGCGCGATCCTCTCGATCGCGGTCATCTGCCTCTATCTCTCCTACGGCCTGCCGATCGTCGCGCGCATGTACGCCCGGTTCACCGGCAAGGGCGGCGAGATCGGCCCTTGGAACCTCGGGCGATTCAGCACGATCATCGCCGTCGTCGCGATCCTGTGGATCGCCTTCATCTCCGTCGTTTTCGTCCTCCCCCCCAATGAGCAGGCCGGCTGGATGATGCTCAAGGTGCTCGCCGTTCTGCTCGCCATCTGGTTCTTCTGGTCCCGGACCCACTTCAAGGGGCCCAAATATCACGCTGATTAGGAGCTAGCTATGAAAACCGCGGTCAAATCGACGGCCAAGACCTACGAGATGCTCATCAACGGAAAGTTCGTCAAGGCCAGGAACGGCGGCGTGCGCGACATCATCGACCCCGGCAACGGCGAGCTGATCGCGCTCGTGCCCGAGGCCGGCCGCGTCGACGTCAAGCTCGCCATCGACGCCGCCAGAGCAGCCTTTGACGAGGGCCCCTGGCGCAAGACCAGCGCGCAGGACCGCGGCAAGTTTCTCTTCAAGATCGGCGACCTGATCCGGGCGAACGCGAAGGCGCTCGCCGAGCTCGAGGTCCGCAACATGGGCAAGCCTCTGGCCGAGGCCGAATACGACGTGGCCGACGCGGCGAACTGCTTCGAGTTCTACGGCGGCCTGGCCACGAAGATCCACGGCGAGACGATGTCCGTGCCCGCGAACTCGATGAGCTTCGTCGTGCGCGAGCCCGTCGGCGTCTGCGGAGCGATCATCCCCTGGAACTACCCGCTGCTGATGTCGGCCTGGAAGCTGGCCCCGGCGCTCGCCGCGGGCTGCACCGTGATCCTCAAGCCCTCCGAGCTCACGCCGCTGACCGCCCTGGTGCTGGCGCGCCTGATCCACGAGGCGGGCCTTCCCCCGGGCGTCGTCAACGTCATCTCCGGCCCCGGCGCCGGCGCAGGCGAGGAATTAGCCGAGAGCCTCTTGGTGGATAAGGTCGCGTTCACGGGCGGCACGGTCACCGGCCGTAAGATCGCGATTGCGGCCACCGGCAACCTCAAGAAGGTCACGCTCGAGCTCGGCGGCAAGAACCCGAACATCGTTTTCTCCGACGCCGACTTCGAGTCCGCGGTGGACGGCGCGCTGTTCGCCGCCTTCGCCAACCAGGGCGAGGTCTGCTCCGCCGGCTCGCGCCTGCTCGTCGAAAAATCCATCCACGCGAAGTTCGTCGCGGCGATGCTCAAGAAGATCTCCCGGATCAAGCTCGGCCACGGCCTCGACGCCGGGGTCAAGATGGGCCCGCTCGTGTCCGCCGCTCACCGCGACAAGGTGGAGAGCTACATCAAGGCCGGCCTGCACGAGGGCGCCAAGCTCGTCTGCGGCGGCGGCCGCCCCAAAGGAGCCGAGTTCACGAAGGGCTTCTTCCTCGAGCCCACGATCTTCGACGAGGTCAAGCCGACCATGCGCATCGCCCGCGAGGAGATCTTCGGGCCGGTGCTGTCCGTCATCGAGTTCAAGGACGAGGCGGAGGCCCTCCGCATCGCCAATGACTCGGACTACGGCCTCGCCGCCGGCGTCTGGACGCTCAACGTCAACAAGGGCATCCGCGTCCTGAAGGAACTGCGCGCGGGCATCACCTGGCTGAACACGTATCACCCCACGTTCAATGAAATGCCCTGGGGCGGATATAAGCAGAGCGGCAACGGAAGAGAGCTTGGGCTTTACGGCATACAGGCCTACCTGGAAACAAAACAAATAAACATTAATCTCGACGAGGCTCCCCTTGCCTGGTACTAAAGTGAAGAGCATCGTCCTGAAGACTGCGATTCCCGGGCCGAAGAGCTTAGCGTTGATGGCGCGGCGCAAGGCGGCCGTGGCGAGGGGCCCGTTCCATGGGACCCCCGTCTTCGTCGACCATGCTCATGGCGCTTTAATAACGGACGTTGATGGCAATGTATTGATCGATCTTGCGGCGGGGATCGGCGTGGTGAATACCGGCCACACGCCGGAGGCGCTCGTGATGGCCATCACGGCCCAGGCCGGGAAGCTCATACACGGGAGCTTCAACGTCACTCCTTACGAGGGGTATGTATCTCTCTGCGAGAAGCTGAACGGCCTCGCTCCGGGGAAGTTCGCGAAGAAGTCATTTTTGGCGAACAGCGGAGCCGAGGCGGTCGAGAACTCGATAAAAATCGCCAGAGCTCACACGGGCCGACCGTCGGTCATCGCCTTTGAACATGCATTTCACGGACGAACCTACATGGCGATGACGTTGACGGCTAAAGAGAAGCCGTATAAGATCGGATTTGCTCCCTTTAACAGCGACGTGCATCGGGCGCCGTACCCTTACGCCTACCACGGAATCAGCGCTGAAGCTGCCTTCGCCGCGTTTAGCGACCTGGCGGCGAAGGTAACGGCAAAGAGTATCGCGGCCGTTATCATTGAACCCGTGCTGGGAGAAGGAGGATTCATACCCGCGCCCAAAGAGTTTCTCGCGAATCTCTCCTCCTTCTGCGCCGCCAACGGAATAGTGCTGATTGCCGACGAGATCCAATGCGGCTTCGGACGGACCGGAACGTTGTTTGCCTCGGAGCAGCTCGATTTCATCCCCGATATTATTCTTACCGCAAAAGGCCTCGGCGGCGGGATGCCTATTTCAGCGGTGACCGGACGCGCGGACATCATGGACGCCCCCATCGAGGGCGGCATCGGCGGCACGTTCGGCGGGAACCCCGTCGCCGTCGCCTCGGCGCTCGCGGTGCTGGGAATGATGGAGGACGGGATCTTCCTCTCTCGGGCTCAGCAGTTGGGCCGGTCCGTGCTCGAGATCCTGCAGGGCTGGAAGGTGAAATATCCCGTCGTCGGCGACGTGCGCGGCCTCGGGCCGATGCTGGCGCTCGAGCTCGTCAAGGACAGGGCTTCCAAGGACCCCTATTCGGATGGCGCGAAGGCCCTCGTGAAGTTCTGCTACGAGCGCGGCGTCGTGATCATGACCGCGGGCTCCTACGGCAACTGCGTGCGACTGCTGTTCCCCCTCGTCATCACCGACGAGCAGCTGGTCGAGGCGCTGGCGGTCCTCGAAGCGGGCCTTAAGAGCCTCAAGCCCTGATTGCGCCGCCGCAGCCCAAACCCACGCGCGGGAGACTAGTCCCCTTCGGAAGGATTCTCGCCTAGCAGAGCCCTCTTACGAGCACGCATCGCCGGCCCTATCTCGAACCCCGCCGCGCCGCGCACGACATAAAGAGGCCGGCGCTTGACCTCATCGAAGACCCGGCCGAGATATTCGCCGATGACGCCCATGGCCATGAGCTGCAGGCCTCCGAGGAAGAGCACCAGCGCCATCATCGAGGTCCAGCCGCGGACAGCCTGGTCGTTGAGCAGCTTCACGCAGAGCACCCAGATGCCGATGCCCACGCTGAGCGCAGCGGCCGACAGGCCGCTGATGGTCACCCAGCGCAGGGGCTCATGGGAGAAGGATGTGATGCCGTCGGTGGCGAAGGTCAGCATCTTTAGGAATGGGTAGTTGGTCGTGCCGGCAAGCCGACCGGCGCGCGGATATTCGACGCGGCTCTGCTTGAAGCCCGCCCAGCAGGTGAGCCCACGCATGAAGCGGTGGGATTCGCGCAGATCGCCCAGGACGTCGAGCACCTTGCGGTCGACGAGACGGAAGTCTCCGGTGTCGAGCGGGATATCGACGCGCGTGATCCGGCGCATAAGACGGTAGAAAAGCGCGGCGGTGAGCTTCTTGAACCAGCTCTCCCCCTCGCGCTTGGTGCGCACGGCATAGACGACCTCGCTGCCTTCCCGCCAGCGCGCATAGAGCTTGGGAATGAGCTCTGGCGGATCCTGGCCGTCGGTGTCGATGATAACGCAGGCGGATCCAGAGGCATAATCCATGCCGGCCGTGATCGCCATCTGGTGGCCGAAATTGCGGGAGAACTCAAGGACCTTCACGCGCGGCTCCTCGGTGCGCAGCCGGTGCAGCAGCTCCGGCGTGCCGTCGCGGCTCCCATCGTCGACATAGATGATCTCAAAGGGCACCTTCATCTCCCGCAGCGTCGACAGGAGACGGGCGTGGAAGGTGGGCAGGGCTCCTTCCTCGTTGAAAACGGGGCCGACGATGCTCAGCTCGGGCTTCATGCCTCTTTCTCCGCGACGAGCACTGAATTCCAGCACCAGCGCCCCAGCCAAGGCATCGCGCCAAGCACCGCGTCGTCGAGGCGCTTAAGGAAGCCGAAGAGTCCCTCGTACTTCGGGGCGTCCTCGATGACCTTTTTCCAGTAGCGGACCTTTCCCGGCGAGGCGCGCTCCACGACGAAGAAGTGGATGAAGAGGTAGAGCGTGAAGAACCAGAACTCGCGGTGGGACAGCCGCGGAAATACGGCGCGAATGCGCGGGAGATCGTCGAAGCCGAGCGGGAACTCGGTGGGCGTGCGGTTGTCGGAGGCCAGCCAACGGTAGAGGCCGATGACCGGGTTGTGCTTGAGCGGCTCGATGAAGGCGGCCTTACCCCCAGGCTTGAGCACCCGGCGGATCTCCTTAAGGGCCGGGATAAGGTCGACGTGATGAAGAACGCCGTTTCCGAAGACGGCGTCGAAATGCCCGTCTGGGAAGGGCAGCTTCTCGGCAACCGTCGTCAAGAACTCGACGGCGACGCCGCGGCTCGCCGCCAGGCGCCGGCCCACCGCCACCATCTCGGGAGAGATGTCGACGGCCGTGACGAGGGCGCCCTGCCCGGCGAAATAAACGGAGGTTTCGCCGGCGCCGCAGCCGAGGTCAAGGATGCGCTTGCCCTTCACCGGAGAGAGGCTCTCGAAGGCGTAGCGGTTCTCCATGGCCGTGCAGGCCTCGAACGACTCGCGCACCAGCAAAGCGTCCACGTCGATGTCCCGCGCCCAGCGGTCATGGAACTCCTGCTCGATGCGTTGCTTCTCGGTTTCAACCAGGCCCATGGTCACGCTCCTATGGATACGCCTTGCGACGAAAAAATCAAGGGCTCCAACTCCAATGCATAGGGTTGGTAAGGCCGGCGCGGCGTAAGCTCGTAGCGAAGGCGGATGTCGTTGGTGAAGGGCAAGCGCAGGCCGGCCAGGCGCACCCCCCGCAGCTCGAGGTCAAGGCCGCCCGCCCGTACGGCGGCGCGAAGGCCGATCGACAGCGTCAAGCCTGCCAGCTTCGACTGCACCGTCAACAGGTCATCCGCGGTGCCCAGCCCGATGGGCAGGCCGCTGCGCGCCGTCAGGGCCGAGGCCAATTCGCCGCTGCTGATGCTGGCATGCATGACGCGCACCTTATCGATGCTCAAGACGTAAACGCGTCCGCCGTCCTCGACAAGACGCGCTCCCTCCAGATGAACCCGGACATCGCGTATGGGCGAGGACAACTTCGAGAGCACTATTCTTTCGACGCTCAAATCGTAGGCGCCCGGACCGGTGGGCCGCAGCTTGACGCCGACCAGGCGCGCGTTCCTGACCGAAATCTCGGCGAAGCTCCGGGGCTTGCTGATCAAGGCAACCTCAGGCCGGAGCTCGTAGAGGATAGCGCGCGAACCGTCGGGCAGGGGCCAGCTTTCCACTTCGCGATAGACTCGATGGAATAAACCGCCGCTGGCGCGCTCCCGATCCGCAATGGCCAGCGTGGCGGCGGAGAGGAACGGGCCGATGTCGGCCGTCTTGAAGACGACGAAATCGGCCCACTCGGGAATCTCGGTTTGATGTCCGCCCATATACAGACGCGCGAGGCCCATATGGCGCGCCAGCCAAGGCAGGGACGTGCCGTTGAGGTACCGGTGATTGGCCACGAGAGAGATCGCCGCAAAGGGGCCGCGCCGCCGATTCTCGGCGGCGCGGAGAATGTCCTCGCAATGCCAGTCGGCGGAGCTGGGCACGCGCAAAGCGCCAACGTTGAAGACAGCAAGGCCTCCGGCCAGAAGCAGAGCGGGGACAGGCAGGCCGGACAGCCCGAGGACGGGCAGGGCCGCGACCGCCGGCATGAAATAGCGGTCGTCCTTGCTGGGTATGACGGTGCAAAAGAGATAGGAGAAGGCCAGCCAACCAGCAAGCCAGATCTGAGGCGCATTCCAACGCCGTCCCGCGCGGCGCCAGCGCTCCAACGCCAATACGGATCCGCCCAGCATAAGCAAAGCGGCGGGCAGGGAAAAACAAGCGACGATATAGCGCCAGTAGAACAGCCAGTTAGCCCAGGTCCAGGTCAGCGGATTGCCCTGTTCATGGCCCATGGTGGCGGAGGCCCAGATACGAGGCAGCATCTGCACGCTGTTGATCGCATACCAGGGCAGGCACAACAAGGCGGCCACGCCCAGAGCCAAGTATAAATTGCGGCGGCGGCCGGCGTCGCGCAGGCCGGAAAGAACGGCTGGAAGCAGGTAGAGCACAGCCCCCCACTTTGACAGGACAGCCAGGCCCGCGCAGAGGCCTACGAGCAAGGCGACTCGCCGCCGCTGGAAGAACTCGGACTCAACGAGCAAGGCATAGGTGAGCGTCGTCAAGGCCGCCAGGGCTAGGTCGGGGAATATCTCTCGGAATTTATAAAGCAAGCCCGGCGAGAGCCCCAGGCAGACCAACACCGCGGCCGCCGGACCCGCCCCGCCCAGCCGCCACGAGAGGCGGCCGGCGGCGGCGATCAAGACGAACAGGTAGGCCAGGTTCAGCCAGACCACGGCGCGATGCGGGGCCTCAGCGGAAAGAACGCTGGTCAGCGTGTAATGATAGACCGGCGGGTAGTGCGGATGCCCGGCCCTGGGAATGGCGCGCAGAAGATCGAACCAGCGGCCCTGGCGCCAGGCGTCTTGATAATCCTGGGCCGTCCCCAGGTGCACGGCCGGGTCCCAGGCCGGAGGCAGGCGGTCCGCTCTGACCCAGCGCACGGCGAACGCGATATGAAAAGAAACCAGCGCGGCAACGGTGACGAGCAGAAGGATCCGGGAACGAAGCATCGAGAAATTGTATCAGATTCCCGACGGACGACGGCCGGACCTGCCTGCGGCTGTCTCCCCCGCCGACCAGCTATCGCTTCGGTTGGACGAGCTTGACCTTCTCCATCTTGAGCGGCGTCTTGGGGCGGTCGCCGCCGTCGCGCGGGGCGTCGCCGATCTTGACGACGACATCCAGGCCCTCGATGACCGCGCCGAACACGGCGTGACGGTCGTCGAGATGGGGCGTCGCGCCCAAGGTGATGAAGAACTGGGAGCCGCCGGTGTCGGGGCCGGCGTTGGCCATGGACAGGACGCCAGCCTTGCCGTGGCGCAGCTTGGGATGGAACTCATCGAGGATCGTCCAGCCGGGGCCGCCGCGGCCGGTGCCCGTCGGGTCGCCGGTCTGCACCATGAAACCGGGGATCACGCGATGGAACAGCACGCCGTCGTAATAGCCCTTCTCCACGAGCTTGACGAAGTTCGCGACGGTGTCGGGAGCTTCCTTCGGGAAAAGCTCCACGGCGATCTTGCCGAGGGTGCTATTGATCTCAACGACGGGATTGTCGGTCTTATAAGGACGGTCAGCCATATCAGTTCTCCTATGAAAATCCGTTTTCAACTCGGTGCCAGACCTTTAAATTCGCGAAGCGAATTGTAAGGTCTGGCACCGTATATCAACGTTTAAAACAGCGCCGGCAGCGGGCTTCGTACTTGTCCCCCGCGCCGACATCGACGACCTTGCGCCCGGGCGTCAGGCGCTGGGAACGGTTGGCCGAGTTCCCGCACCGCATGCAGATCGCGAGGTTCTTCGTGACGAACTCGGACAGGGCCATCAGGCGCGCGGTGTTCTCGAAGGGCTCGCCGCGGAAGTCCTGGTCCAGGCCGGCGACGATGACGCGGCGGCCCTCATCGGCGAGCTTCTCGCAGACGGCGATGATCTCGGCGTCGAAGAACTGGACCTCATCGATGCCGACGACCTGGGTGTCCGAGTCGATCTTCTCGAAGATATCCCGGGCCTTCGCGACCGCGATCGAGGGCGTCTTGACCAGGTCATGGGAGACGATATGATCCTTGGCATAGCGCACGTCGAGCGCCGAGTTGAACACCTGCACCTTCTGCCGGGCGATCTGGGACAGGCGCAGGCGGCGGATCAGCTCCTGGGTCTTACCGGAGAACATCGAGCCGACGACGATCTCGATCCAGCCGCCGCCGGCGTGGCCCCACGACACGGGAGCCATCGGGCGGGGGTGGTTGCGCACGGCCGCTTTCTTTCTCACTTGCTCTTGTACGCCTTCTGCAGATAGCTGCGATAGCCGCCGTTCACCTTCAGCGGCCGCCACCATTTCTCGTTGGAGAGATACCATTCGATGGTCTCCTGAAGTCCTTTATCGAAGCCGTACACGTGGTTGAACCCGAGCCGCTTGAGCTTGGAGCAATCCAGGGCGTAGCGGCGGTCGTGGCCCTTGCGGTCCTCGACACGAGTGACCAAGTCGTTCGGCTTGTTCATGAGCCGCAAGACTTTCTGAATGAGTTCTTTATTCTGACAGGTATACGAACCGCCGATGTTGTAGATCTCGCCAAGCGTCCCCTTCTCCAGGACCAGAAGTATCCCCCGCGCATGATCCTTCACGTGCAGCCAGTCGCGGACCTGCTTGCCGTCGCCGTACTGCGGGAAGGGCTTATCCTCCATGAAGTTGGTGATCATGAGGGGCAGGGCCTTCTCGGGATACTGGTACGGGCCGTAGTTGTTCGACGCGCGGGTGGTGAGCACCGGCGCCTTATGGGTGACGAAGTAAGATCTCACAAGAAGATCCGAGGCCGCCTTCGAGGCGGCATAAGGGCTGTTCGGCTCGAGATGGTCGCCCTCCCTCGAGTAACCCTTCGGTATGGAGCCGTACACCTCGTCGGTGGACACGTGCACGAAGCGCTTCACCTTATGGCGCAGAGCCGCGTCGAGCAGAACCTGGGTGCCGAGGATGTTGGTCTTGAGGAACGCCCCCGCGTCCAGGATCGAGCGGTCCACATGGGTCTCGGCCGCGAAGTGGACGACGTAGCCACACCCTTTCATCGCGCGGTCCACGGCCTTGGGATCGCAGATGTCCTTTTTGATCGTCAGGACCTTCAGCCCCTTCAGGTTGGCGGGGTTGCCCGCATAAGTCTGCTTGTCAAGGTTGACGATCTGCCAGCCCGGCCGGGCCTTGAGCAGATGGCGGATGAAGTTCGAGCCGATGAACCCGAGCCCGCCGGTGACTAGTATCTTCAAGCTTTCCTTCCGTGCTTCTTCGGGAAATATTCGTCGACGAAATAGCTCCAGGTGTCGCGCAGGCCGTCCTCGAAGCCGCGGACGGGCTTGTAGCCGAGCTCCTTGCGGATCTTGCGGTTGTCGGCCCACGTGCGGCGCACGTCGCCGCCGCGCATCGGGTGGTGACGGCGCTGAAGCTTGCGGCCGATCAGGCGCTCGATGCCTTCGACGACGTCGAGCAGGCTGTAGGTCTCCGAGTTGGCCACGTTGTAGACCGCGCCGGAGGTCGACCTGGGACCCTTCGCGGCGAGGATGTTGGCGCGGACCACGTTGGCGACGAAGGTGAAGTCGCGGGACTGCCTGCCGTCCCAGTGCACGTCGAGCGGCACGCCGAGGTAGGCCTGCTCCATGAACTTGGGGATCACGGCGGAGTAGAGGGACTCGGGGTCCTGGCGCGGGCCGAACACGTTGAAGTAGCGCAGGGAGACGGTCTCGAGGCCAAAGGACTTCGCGAACACGATCGCGTAATGCTCGGCGGCGAGCTTGGAGACGGCGTAAGGCGACATCGGCTGCTCGCGCATGTCCTCGCGCTGCGGGAACACCTTGCAGTTGCCGTAGGCCGAGCTCGACGAGGCGTACACGAAGCGCTTGACCTTGGCGTCGCGCGCGGCGACGAGCATGTTCAAGGTGCCAGTGACGTTCGCCTCATTCGAGGGCTGAGGCCGGTCCATGGACTTCGGCACCGAGCGGATGGCGGCCTGGTGCAGGACGTAGGTCACGCCCTTGCAGGCCTTCGCGCAGTCCGCCGGACGCGTGATGTCGCCCTTGATGAACTGGATCCCGGAGCGGACCGCGGCAATCTTCCCCAGGCTCCCGGTGGATAGGTTGTCGATGACGCGCACACGCTCCCCGCGGCGGACGAGCTCCGCGACGATGTGGGAGCCGATGAAGCCTGCGCCGCCGGTGACGAGCCAGATTGGTTTTGCCATGTTGAAAGCCATATTAGCATTTCGGAGTTTGGCGTATGTTTGGTTGTCCCGAGCCCGGCGGCCTGCTACCCTGTCGTTGACGGAAGGAGGGCACGCTATAGGTTGAAACCATGTCGGGCTCGGCGCGTAACCGGAGCTCCCCGTTCTCGGCGGGGAGCTCCTCCGTTATATTGGTGCCTGACTTACCGGTATTTTCACTTTCGGGCTCGAAAGTGAAAATACCGGTAAGTCAGGCACCTACTAGGGGCGGAGGTCGTCTTGGGTGGCGCGCTCGGGGAACAGCTCGGTCTCCCAGTCGCGGCGCGGCGCCTGCTTCGGGTCGAAGGTCCCGAACTTGAAGTCGACGCGGATCGAGGCCTCGCCGACGCCGCCTGGGCGGAAGCGGCCGGCGACCTTGGTGTAGAAATCGTGCCAGCGCTTGGTCCAGGAGAACTCCTTCTCGAAGATTCGCCAGCCGTGAAGGCCGCCGACGCCGCGAGAGCTCTCCGCCTGGCCGCGGATGCCGAACGCGAGACGCCAGGTCGGGCTTGAGGGCGCGATCGCGAAGTCGAAGCTCGCCACATATTTACGAGAATCGGCCGCGTTCCAGCTGAAGCCGCCGCCGACCGCCGCCCCCTCGTCGTCTCCCCAGCGAGCGTCCATGATCGCCGCCTGGTTGCCGTCATCGAGCGCGTACGAGTCGCGCACGGTCAGGTTCAGGCGCGAGGTCGGCGCCCAGCTCGCGTCCGCGGTGATGGGCTGGACGCGCTGGCGGAACCCGATGGTGCGGTCCCGGAACGTGCGGAAGTCGTAGCCGGAGGAGAGGCGCGCGTACATGCGCGGCGCCGGGATGATCACGTCGGTGAGCGTGAGGAGATTCTCCTCGACGCCCTTATCCACGGCGGCGCGGTCCTGCTGGAAGCGGCCGGATCGGAGGCGCTCGCGGTACGACTGGGTCACATCAACGCCGCCGACAGGCGTGTCGAAGCGCAGCGTGCCCGCCGCGGCGGGGCGGCCGATCACCGCGTCACGCGTCGTGACCGTCGCGCTTGCGATGGATACCTGGTCGAAGCGGTTGTAGTACGTCTCCTGGAAGCCGAGCTTCGGCGTCAGGCTCACCCCGCGCATGAGCACGAAGGTCCGCGTTCCCTCCCAGCCGCCGCCGACCGTTTTCTCGATGTAGGGACGCCCTCGTAGAAACGTGTTGTCCGCAAAACCGTTTAGCGTGTTGAGCCAGGGCAGACGCCCGAAACGCAGGGGCTGGCTGATGACGTCGAGGCGCGGGTAGCTCTCGCTGGTCTTCAGGAAGCGCCTTCGGCTCGTGTCGGCGGTATCAAGACGCGAGTACGACAGGCGCGCGGTGGCCTGCGCGAAACGGTGCGTGAACGCGCCGCCGTTGACGAGCTCGGGCGTGACGCGCAGGGAGTTGGAGCGGACATAGTTATTGTTGAAATCCGCATCGGACTGAAGCTGCAGCCGGCCCTGGAATGATGCTGACGAGTAGATCGTCTGGTACTGCTGGCCGAGCAGCGCCCAGCGACGGTCGGGGTTGGAGGTTTCCTTGATCGTATAGCCGAACAGCGCGCCGCGCGAGTCCACGCCTTCGCGGCGGTGCAGCTCGCCTCCCAGGCCGGCCCCCTGCTTCATGTAGTAATCAGCGTACAGCTTGCTGTAAAACGTGTCGCCGTGATCGGTCGTGAGCGTGTTCTTGAGGAACGGGCCGTTGCGGTTGTCGTAGCCGGGCTGGCTCTTCCAACGCAAATAGTGCCTCGGCGACAGGGTCTTGTACAAAAACGGCAAGTAGAACACCGGCACGTCGCCGAGGTAAAACAGCACGTTGCGCGCGATCATGTGCTTCTTCGGCTTGACCGTGATGGTCGAGGCGCGAAAGTGATAGTGAGGAGGCTTGGCGCCGCAGCTCGTAAAATCGCCGCCGAGGTAGTCGAGGCGCCGATTTTCGCCGACCTTCGCCTCCCGCGCATGGATGCGCCAGTCCGCGTGGCCCGCGCTCGTCCGCTGGAGGCGCCCGGTGTGCCTGACAAAGTCGAACTCACCGGATTCGCCGTAGACGGCGGAAATCCCGTCCTCGACGAGGAGAGGCCCTTCGGAGCGGCCGCTGCGGTTCTCGGTGTCGATCCACAGCTCCTTGCCCTTCACGGTCCAGGTGGATTCCTTGAGGCTCACCTGGCCCCGCAGATGCAGCTGCTGGCGGTCCGAGTCGAACTCGACCTCATCGGCGGCATACTCGAGGCGAGGGCCGGGAGGCGGCTCGGGCAAGGCGTAGTCCTCGGCGCGCGCGACGCCGCCCAGGGCGAGGAGCAGCAAGGCGGCGCGGATCAACCGCGGCGCTCCCGGGACAGAAGCGCGGCGCCCACGACGCCCCAATCACGAGCGACCGGGGCCGACAGGTCGAGACCCTTGAACGGCTCGCGAAACGGCTGGGCCGCGAACACGCGGCGGACCGGATCGAGCACGAGCGAGCCTGCGCGCGCCACGCCGCCGAGCAGGAGGACCGCGTCGGGATTGAGGACGAGGATCAGGCTGGCAAGGCCCTGGCCGAGGCGGGTGCCGACCGCATCCCAGACCTTGAGGGCGCCGGAGTCTCCGGCCAGCGCCGCGTCGGCGACGGCCTTCGGGGTGAGAGGCGAGGGAGGACGGCGCATGAGCTCGCGCGCGAGACGGACGATGCCGTAGGTGCCGGCGTACGCCTCGAGGCAGCCGCGGCGGCCGCAATGGCAGCGGGGGCCGTTGAGCTCGAGGGTCAGGTGGCCGAGCTCGCCGGCGGAGCCGGTGGCGCCGTGATGCGGGCGGCCGTTGATGATGAGGCCTCCGCCGACGCCGGTGCCGAGGGTGACGCCGATGACGGTGAGGGGCTTCTTTTTTAACGCGACGACATAGCCGCCCCAGACGGCGACGTTGGCGTCGTTGTCGACGACGACGGGGACGCCGAACGACTTCGAGAAGGCCTTTTTGAACGAAAAGCCGGTCCAGCCCTTCAAATTAGGAACGAAAAGCAGGGTGCCGGTCTTTGCATCCACGCCCCCCGCCAGGCCTAACCCGACGGATCCAAAATCCCATGCTTTCACGATCGCCGCTGCGCGGCGTACGAAATTGGCGGGGCCTTTGGTCGGCTCGGTGGGAATCTGCAGAGAATGAATAACATCACCATTCGGAGCAACCAAGCCGATCTTGGTGAATGTTCCGCCGACGTCGATGCCGACCGACAGATTTTTCATCCCACGACCTTCAAAGCGGCGCCGGCGAGATAAAGAGAGCCGGTGCAGACGGCGACGTTTGGCGCACGTTTGTCGCGGCGCCATGCTTCGATTGCCGTCGCGGGGTCGCGCTCGATCGTCACATGCGCCTTAGGCACGATCCTGCGGACGAACACGGCGAAATCCACCGGCTCGAGGGCGCGCGGGCTCGGCGGGCGCACGAGCACGGCCTCCTTGATGAACGGCGCCAAAGGCGCGAGGACCCCCGAGGTGTCCTTATCCTTCATGATGCCCAGGATCCAGCGCGCGGGCTTCTTCGAGAACGGAGATTGATTCCACGTCGCCGCCAGCGCGCGCGCGGCCTCGGGGTTGTGGCCGCCGTCGATGATGAGCGTCTTTTCGCCGAGCTTGATCACCTCGAAGCGTCCTCTCCAACTTACCTTCGCCAGGCCCCGCTTCCACGCGTCATGCGGCACCAAGAGGCCGGAGGCGTCCAGGGCGGCGTGAGCCAGCGCCGCGTTCCAGCCCTGCCGAGAGCCGAGCAAGGACAGCGCGTAGGACTTGCCCCACGGCGCGCGCAGAACCTGCCGGCCATGGCCCCACTCCGTGCGCACGAGCTTCCACGGCTTGGCGACCACGACCGGATTTCCGCGCAGCGGCGCGCGGCGCAGGACGGCGAGATCGGGACGCACGGCGGGCCGGCCCGGCTTGAAGATCCCGGTCTTCTCCCGCGCGATCGCTTTCAGCGTGTCGCCCAGATACGCCTGATGGTCGTAATCGATCGAGGTCACAATCGCGGCGAGCGGCGACGGCACCACGTTGGTCGCGTCGAGGCGCCCCCCCAGGCCGGTCTCGAGGACCATGACGGCGCATCTCTTGTCGGCGAAATGCTGGAACGC
Organism: uncultured Elusimicrobia bacterium; assembly: GCA_964537395.1. Taxonomy (GTDB): domain Bacteria; phylum Elusimicrobiota; class Elusimicrobia; order UBA1565; family UBA9628; genus GWA2-66-18. Next base: position 13,970 of record CAZIBN010000032.1, on the reverse strand, counting down.
GATCGAGGTCAGGAGCTCGAAGTAGGTGAGGCCTTTCTTCTTGTCGGCGGCGAGCGCCCGCGCCATCAGCCGCGAGAACTCCGCCTCCGAGATGTCCCGTCCGTCGACGGAGATCCTCTCGCGGACGGACAGCAGATGAGGCGAGATGAAAAGCCCGGTGCTGTAGCCGGCCGCGGTCAGCACCGAGGAGAGGATCGCACAGGTCGAGCCCTTGCCGTTCGTGCCCGCGACGTGGATGGCGGGCACGGCCAGATGCGGGTCGCCCAGCTCGGCCAGATGCGCGCGCACTCGCCCGAGCCCCAGCACGATCTTCGTCTCCTGGCGCTCCTCCAGAACCGCGAGCGCCTCGGCGAAGATCATTTCTGACGCTCGAGGCGGGCGCCCGCTCCGCGGAGCTTGCGCTCGACGATCTCGTAGCCGCGGTCGATGTGGTAGACGCGCGCGATCGTCGTCTTGCCCTTGGCCGCGAGGCCGGCGACCAGCAGCGCGGCGCCGGCGCGGATGTCGGAGGCCATGATCGGCGCGCCCGACAGGCGCTCCTGGCCGGCGACGACGGCGGTGCGCCCGGACACGGCGATCTGAGCGCCCATGCGGCCGAGCTCGGCGGCATGTAAAAATCGATTCTCGAAGACCGTCTCCGTTACTTTAGCGAAGCCGGTGCACAACGTCATCACCGACATCCACGGGGCTTGAAGGTCCGTCGGAAAGCCCGGGTAAGGCTTGGTCACGACCGTGACGGCCTTCGGGCGGCGGTCCATCGCGACCTCGATCCAGCCTTTCCCGGACTTGACCTTCGCCCCGGCCTTCTTGAGCGCGGAAAGGACCGCGCCCAGGTGGGAGGCTTCCGCGCCGATAAGCTTCACGCGTCCGCGCGCCGCGGCGCAGGCAAGCAAGAACGTTCCGGCTTCGATGCGGTCCGGTATGACGCGGTGGCGCGCGCCGTGAAGCTTCGTCTTGCCGGTGATCGTCACCGTCGCCGTTCCGGCGCCGTGGACCGAGGCCCCCAAGGTTTGCAGAAATCTGCCGAGGTCCTCCATCTCCGGCTCGCGCGCCGCGTTCTTGATGATCGTCTTCCCCTCGATCGCCGAGGCGGCCATCATGAGGTTCTGCGTGGCGCCGACGCTCGGGAACCGGAGCTTGATCGTGACCGCGTTGAGCTTCGGCGCCGACATGATGATGTCGCCCTGGTCGGCGATGCGGCGCGCCCCCATGGCCTCGAAGCCCTTGAGATGGATGTCGATCGGCCGCAGGCCGATGGCGCAGCCGCCGGGGATGGGCACGCGCACAAGGCCGAAGCGGGCGAGCAGGGGTCCGGCGGCCAGCACCGAGGCGCGCATCTGCTTGACGATCTCGTATGGCGCCTGGGTCTTCAGCGAGCCGGTGGACAGAACCTTGACCGTCGAGCCTTCGACGACGACCTTCTTGCCGAGGCTTTCGAGGAGCCGGAAGGTGGTGCGAAGGTCCCGCAGGGTCGAGGGCACGTTCTCGATCACGCAGGGCTCGTCGGTCAACAAAGTCGCGATCAGGATCGGCAGGGCCGCGTTCTTCGCGCCGCTGACCTTGATGGTTCCGCTGAGGGGCTTTCCGCCTTCGATGACGAGCTTATCCATAGGAATGTGAATTTAGCATTTCTGCATGCTACGAGGAATTTCCTCAGCGGCATGCGCGTCGGACCCCTCCGGGTCCGACGGACGGCATAAGCCTCACGCAGGACGGCATAGGCCCCACGGTTCGTTCTTTTAAAGCAACACCGCGCCAAATAGGCGTTCTATAAGCAGGTTATTTCGCCGACCGTTGCTTTAAAAGAACGAACCGGTGAAGAGGCGATCAGGCCGGCAAAGCGCCGATCGCGAAGCGCTCGAGGCCCTGGGCGTCCTTCTTGATGACGACGCCCTCGAGTCCCGCCGCGGCGAACAGCTTAGTCACCGCGGAACCCTGCTTCGCGCCGATCTCCATCGCGAGGATGCCGCCCGGCTTGAGCATCTTCGGCGCCATCTTGACGATCGCGCGGATCGCGTCGAGCCCGTCCTTGCCGCCGTCGAGGGCCATCCGCGGCTCCTTCTGAACCTCGGGGTCGAGGCCGTCGAGGTCCTTGGTCGGGATGTAAGGCGGGTTGGAGACCATCAGGTCCGCCCAGCCGCGCAGTCCCTCCTTATCGGAGAACAAGTCCTCGCGCACGAACCGGATGCGGTTGCCGACATGGTGTGCGATCGCGTTCTTCTGGGCGAGGTCGAGGGCCTGCTTGGAAAGGTCGGTCGCGAAGATGGTCGCCGAGGGGATGAGCTGGGCCAAGGCGATGGCGATGCAGCCCGTGCCGGTGCCGATCTCAATGATCTTGGGCGCGGCGGCCTTCGACAGCTTGACCAGGCGCTCGCACTCGATGACGAGCTCCTCGGTCTCCGGGCGCGGAACCAGAGAATCGCGGGTGACCTCGATCTTGATGCCGAGAAAAGGCTGGTGGCCCAGGATGTAGGCGATCGGAAAGCGCTTGCCGCGCCACTTGATCCAGTCCCAGTACTGGTGAGATTCCTTGACCGTCAGGGCGCGCGTGCCCTGCGTCACCGCGGTCAGGCGGCCGACGCCGAACATCTCGGCCATCAGGAACTCCGCGCTGGCCTTCGCCTCGGGAACGTTGCGCTCATCGAGATAGTCTTCGGCCTTCTTCAGCCACTCCGAGACGGTGGCAGTCACTTCGCTTCCGCCATCAACAACCGGCGCTGCTCGTCGCGCAGGGCCGCGAAGACCTGGCCCATGTCGCCTTCCATGATGCCGGCGAGGTTGTGCCACGAGCGCTCGAGGCGATGATCGGTGACGCGCGACTGCGGGAAATTATAGGTGCGGATCTTCTCGGAGCGGTCGCCGGTGCCGACCTGCGATTTGCGCGCGGAGGCGTTGGACGCGGCGGCCTTGATGCGCTCGGCGTCGGCGAGCATCGCGTACAGACGCTTCATGGCGCGCTCTTTATTACGGCCCTGTGAGCGCTCCTCCTGGCACTCGACGATGAAGCCGGACGGAAGATGGGTGATGCGCACGGCGGTTTCGACCTTGTTGACGTTCTGGCCGCCGGCGCCGCCCGCGCGGTAGGTATCCACTTTGAGCTCATCAGGCCTGATGATGATCTCCGCGGACTCCTCGACCTCGGGCATGACGGCGACGGTCACGGTCGAGGTGTGGATGCGCCCCGCGGCCTCGGTGGCGGGCACGCGCTGGACGCGGTGCACGCCGCCTTCATATCTCAACCAGGAAAAAACCTCCTTGCCGGCGATGAAGATGACCGCGTCCTTGACGCCCTTGCCGCTCGGGCTCAGCTCCTGCGTCTCGACCTTCCAGTTCTTCGTCTCGCAGTAGCGCATGTACGCGCGCAGCAGCTCGCCGGCGAAGAGCGCGGCCTCGTCGCCGCCGGCGCCCGCCCGTATCTCGAGATAGCAGTTCTTCGCGTCGTTGGGATCCTTGGGCAGAAGGTCGGCGGCGATGTCCGTGGACAGGGCGTTCCAGCGCTCCGTCAGCTTCAGGCGTTCCTCGGCGGCCATGGCCATCATGTCCGGATCGGACTCCATCGCCTTGAGGCCCTCGAGCTCGCCCTCGACGCGCAGCAGCTCGCGAACCTTGGCCATCATCGGCGCCAGCTGGGAGTGGCGCACGGCCAGCTCCTTGAGCTCGACGGCCGACAGCCCCCCCGCCGCGAGCTTGCCTTCAAGCTCGCGGTAGTCGTTGTCCAGCTTGGCGATTTTCGGGTCCATGGTGTCAGTGCGCGGCGGTATCCATTAAAAGAAGCGGACCCCGGCCATTTCTGGCCGGGGTCCGTTTCGGAGCGAGACCGCTAGTCCTTCTTGGCGGGCTTGTCTTTCTTCGGAGCGGCCTTCTTCGCGTCCTTGTCTTCCTTCTTCACGGCGGTGGAGAGAACCTGATCGCGCTTGGCGGTATGGCCCACGTGGACGAGGCGCTTGGTCTGCGTCTTCGCGACCTTGCGATCCTTCGTCTTGCCGTCGGTAGCGACGAAGCGCTTCTTGAAGCGGTCGATGCGGCCGGCGGTGTCCATGACCTTCTGCTGGCCCGTGTAGAACGGGTGGGAGAGGGCGGAGATGTCGAGCTTGACCATCGGGTAGGTCTTGCCGTCTTCCCAGACGACGGTGTCCTTGGCGACGACGGCCGAGCGGGTCAGGAAGCCTTTGTTGGCCGAGACGTCCTGGAACACGACGGTGCGATAGAGGGGATGCAGGTTCTTCTTCATGGTACGGTCAGTATAGCAAATATTCGCCGTCGAGAAACAGGCTAATCCTGGCGACCGAGGCTGAACCTCCCCGCACCCTGGCAGGCGATCAGGAGGAAGATAAAGCAGTAGACGACCGCGAGCTCGCCCTTGTTGATCGCGGGAAAGAAAAACGAATTAAACTGAAATTTCCAATGGAATTGAATATAGGCGACGGCCATCGTGCCGCTCGCGAGGAAGGCCGCCCGGCGCGTCCGGATGCCGAGCGCGATCAGGATCCCGCAGACGAGCTCGATCGCACCGCCGATCCCGATCTGGGACGCGAGCGCGGGCCGGTCCGCGCCGAAGAGGCCGAACACCTTCTGCGCGCCGTGAAAGGCGAACATCCAGCCGGACATGAAGCGCAGCGCGGCATAGGCGATATCGGAAAAGCTCTGAAGCTGTTTCATGCGGCTATTATAAATAAATGCGCGCGCCCAGGCTCACCGGGGTGGACGACGATCGAGGGGCCAATTTGTTCCCTGATCCCGCCCTACTGCATCGCGTAGTGGTGGATGAGTTCTGAGATCAGCCTCTGGTAGGGGACGCCCTGAGCTATCGCCTTTCTCTTGATTAGGGCGAGATCGTTGTTGTTGAGCCGAAGACTGATGACGACGTTCTTGCGAGCACGTTTAAACAAAGCGACGAAGGAGTTGAATTCGGCGCGGCTCACGGGCTTATATTCCCCGCGGGCTATCGCGGCTTCGATGGCGCGCTCCTCGCGGTTCAACTTGAACGGATTCATGATAATCCCCTCCTCCACTCTTTCGTATACGCCCGGCTCGGATATGCCGTCTTCAAGAACACTTCGCCGTCCGCACGCACGAACGGCAGGACCCATACGTAATCACGGAATTCGATAAGCGCGATCATCTGGCCGAATCTGATTGGATTCTTCCGGACGTCGAGGAGCCGAGCCAGCAGCAGTTCGGCGAACGAGGCGTCGCGGCTGCGGATCAACTCCAAGTTCTTTGCTTCAGACCAACTGAGTCTGCAATCATTGTAATACGAATGTATATACATTTCAAGGGTATGATTAATCACCCCTTTATACGATTGAGAGGGTTGTTTTGTTCCCTAAGGCCCGCCGGCCTAGAGGCGCTTCAGAAAGGAGACGAGGCTGCCGTTGAAGGCGGCGGGATTCTCCGCATTGGAGAAATGGCCCGCGTCGGGGATGATGTGGAGTTCGGCGCCGGGGATGCGCGTGCTCATCGTCTGGGCGTATTGCAGCGGGGTGATCTTGTCCTGGGAGCCGATGAGGACCGCCGTCGGGACCTTGATCTTGGAAAGGCCGGGCACGGCGTCGGGGCGAGCGGCCAATGCGGCGAGCGCCGCCATGACGGCCTCGGGCGAGGATTTTGCGGCCACGCCGTGAAGGAAGTCCAAAGTCTTGGGATTGGCGACGGCGTCCTTTAGAAATGGCCCCAGGAAGGGCTCGACTCCGTTTTTTCGCACGAAGTCGATGGCGGCGGCGCGCTTGATCTTATTCTCGTTGGCGTCCGGATCGGCCCGCGTGTCGCACAGCACGAGAGCCTTCACCCGCTCCGGCGCCGCGGCGGCGATCTGGAGCGCGACGTAGCCGCCCATCGAGAGGCCGACGAAGACGGCCGGGCCCTCGAAGGATTCGAGGATGTCCGCGGCGGCGTGCTCGATGAGCCACGGAGAGGCCAGCGGGGTCGCGCCGAAGCCGCGCAGGTCTGGGATCAGAACGTGGAAGGCCTTGAGCGCCGAAAGCTGGGGCTCCCACATGGCACCCGACATCGGGAAGGCGTGGATCAGGACGACGGTCAGGTCCTTCGGATCGCCGGCCTCGCGGAACGCCAGCTTCATCAGCGCCGTCCGATCTTCGACGTCGGGTTGAGGGGCTTGCCGTTCTTGTCGCGCACCTCGAAGTGCAGGTGCGGCCCGGTCGAGATGCCGGTCGAGCCGACGCGGCCGATCATCGTCTTATCCCTCTGGACCATGTCGCCGACCTTCACCATCGTCTTCGACATGTGGCCGTAGCGCGTCGTCTCGCCGTTGTTGTGCTTGATGATGACGACCTGTCCGTAGCCCTCGTTCCAGCCGGCGTCGGTCACGCGGCCGGAGCGCGCGGGATAGATGGGGGTGCCGTAGGGCTTAGGGATGTCGATGCCGTCATGATTGCGGCGGCGCTTGAGCAGCGGATGATAGCGCGAGCCGAAGCGCGAGGAGATGCGCGGCGTCGCCTGCGACACGAACGGGAATCGGTAGGTGTCGAAGGTGGCCCGGATGCCGGGAAGGAGCACGCGCTCGCCTCGCTCGAAGAGGAAGGGCTCGAGCAGCGCGACGCCGGGGAAGTCGTTGGCGTAGACGACGACCTCCTTGAACTTGCGGCGTTCCTCGGCTCCGACCTTATGCCTCGCCACGATCGAGTCGAGCGTCTCCGAGTCCTTGCGCACCTCGTAGAGCTGGCCGTCGCGGTTGAGCACGGTCATGCGCATGCCCGGATACATGAACACAAACTCGTTGTTGTTGGTGGTCTGGAACGCGCTCAAGGTCGAGCCATAGCTCTTGGCCAGATTCCCGATCCAGGCCTCTCCCTTCTGCACGCGGTGCTGCGTGTACATCAAGCGCCGGGACTTCGCCAGGACCTCCGGGCGCGTCTCCTCCGGGCCGGGCGGCGTGAGCACGGAGAATCGCTCGAACGCGATGGCCTCCGGGGAGCCGGACGTGATGACGGCGGCAGCCGCGGGCGACGCCAGAGCCAGTAAAAGAGCGACGACCTTCATCAGCCGACCATGTTGGACAGCTCCATGGATTTGAGAAATTCCTTGTTCGACTTTGTCGAGAGGATCTTCTCGCGGAGCAGGTCCATCGCCTCGACGGAGGCCAGGGGAGCCAGGACCTTTCGGAGGATCCAAATCTTATTGAGTTCATCCTCCGTCATCAACAGCTCTTCCTTTCGTGTGCCCGTGCGGTTGATCTCGATGGCCGGGAACATGCGGCGATCGGCGAGCTTGCGGTCGAGGTAGGCCTCGGAGTTGCCGGTGCCCTTGAACTCCTCGAAGATGACCTCGTCCATGCGCGAGCCGGTATCGATCAGAGCGGTCGCCAGGATGGTGAGCGAGCCGCCTTCCTCCACGTTGCGCGCCGCGCCCAGGAAGCGCTTCGGGCGCTGCAGCGAGGTCGCCTCAAGGCCGCCCGACAGCACCCGGCCCGACGACGGCGTGCAGGTGTTGTAGGCGCGCGCCAGGCGCGTGATCGAGTCGAGCAGGATGACGACGTGCTTGCCCAGCTCGACCATGCGCTTGGCCTTTTCGAGGACCATCTCGGAGACCTGGACGTGGCGCTCGGCGGGCTCGTCGAAGGTGGAGGCGATGACCTCACCCTTGATCGTGCGCTTGCACTCCGTGACTTCTTCCGGCCGCTCATCGATCAGCAGGACGAGGACTACCGTATCAGGGTGGTTCTTGGCGATCGCGTTGGCGATCTTGCAAAGGATCGTGGTCTTGCCGGTCTTAGGCGGAGCGACGATGAGCCCGCGCTGGCCCTTGCCGATCGGGCAGATCAGATCGAGCAGGCGTCCGATGACTTCCTCACGAGTGGTTTCCAAGGTGAACTTCGCGTCCGGGTGCAACGGCGTCAGGTTGTCGAAGAGCGGGCGGTCCTTGATCGTCTCGGCGTCGATGCCGTTGATCTTCTTGACCTGCAATAAGGCGAAGAAGCGCTCGCCGTCCTTCGGAGGGCGCACGAAGCCGGCGACGGTGTCGCAGCGTCTGAGGCCAAACTTCTTGATCTGGGACGGGGACATGTAGATGTCTTCGGGGCCCGGCAGGTACGAGTAGTCGGGCGAGCGCAGGAAGCCGAAGCCGTCGGGCAGGATCTCGAGGACGCCCTCGTCATAGATCATGCCGTTGGCCTTGAGCTGGCCCTCGACGATCTTGGCGATGAGCTCCTGCTTTTTCAGGCCGCTGATGCCGTCGAGCTTGAGCTCGCGGGCGATCGCGCTGAGCTCGGCGATCGTCTTCTTCGCCATCTCGGCCGTTTCGAGCGGCTTGAGCGCGGCGGCGGCTGCGGCCGTCGGAACCGGGAGGGGCGCCGCGGGGATCTTGGGAGTCTCGGTCATAGGCTTAGTTGTTGTTTCCATGAGGCAATCCTCGGTGAAGGAGCGAAATACCTTGGTGATACTCACCAATTTGTTTTTCCAAATACGCTAAATCTTTATCGTTGTGTATACACACATCGGCCATGCGTCGTTTTTCGTCCAACGGCATCTGCGCCCCGATTCGCAGCCGTGCTTCCTTCGAGCTCAAGCCATCTCGCTTGACGATTCTTTTAAGCTGTTTATCCGGCTTGCACGCGATCAAGATCGTCGCGTCAAAGTTTATTTGCAGATTTTTCTCAAACAGCAAGGGCACGTCAACTATCACCACTCCCTTCAGCTTACCGATCAGCTGCTTCATTTCTTTCAAGATCAACGGGTGGGTGGCTCGCTCCAGGCCCAACCTCGCGCGTTTGTCGCTGAAGATCACCCGTCCGAGGAGCTCGCGGTTGATCGTTTTATCTTCATTCAAAATGCACGAGCCAAAGGCCTTCACGATGGCCTTATAGCCGTCGCGGCCCGGCTTCGCCTGCTCCTTCGCTATCTGATCGACGCAGATCGTCGCCGCGCCGAGGCTTTCGAACGTCATCATGGCCGTGGACTTACCCGTCCCGATGCCGCCCGTGAGCCCGACGATAAACTGCTTCGCCTTTTTCACGAAGGCTTGTTCCGTTCGGAGTAGCGATGCATGATGCCCCGCTCGTCGTCGGTCAGCGACTCCAGCCCATCCGACAATATCTTGTCGAGGATGCGGTCCACCTCGGTCATGTCCGCGTTCGCGGCGGCGGCCTTCGGCTTCGCCGCGCGCCGGGGGAGCGGAAGGGGCGCGGGCGCGTCTTCGGGCTCGGCGCTCGTGACGCGGCGCCAGAAGGCCTTGAGCTGGATCTTCGCCGCCCACCACCAGCGGATGTAGAGGTAGCCGGTCAGCATGCCGCCGAGATGGGCGAAGCGCGCGACGCCGGGCGTGGAGCCGGTGGCCCCGGCGAAAAACTCGATGAGGCCGAACAGGATCGCCATGTGCGCGGCCTTGATCGGGATCAGGAAGTAGAGGTAGACGACGGCGTCCGGATACAGCATCGCGAAGGCCACGAGCAGCCCGTACACCGAGCCCGAGGCGCCGATCACGGGGATCGGGGAGTGCGGAGCCAGCGCGAGATGCGCGAGGGCCGCGCCGAGGCCGCACAGGAAGTAATACTTCAGGAACTCACGCTCGCCCCATTGAGATTCGACGGGCATGCCGAACATCCAGAGCGCGAAGAGGTTGAAGACGAGATGCCAGATGTTGCCGTGGAGGAAAAGGTAGGTGAACGGCTGCCAGATCCAGCGCTGGAAGAGCACCTGCTGAGGCACCATGCCGAAGAGGCTGTGCATCTCCGGCACCATCAGCCCGACGACGAAGCCGACGACGTTGGCGATCATCAGCGCGCGGATCGCGGGAGGCATGCTGTTGAAATCGATGGGGTCGTGGCGGAATACCCGGCTCACTTGAGTTTCTCCATGTCCTGCCAGTTCGTACCGATCTTGACCTCGGCGACGACGGGCACGCGCAATTTTATCGCCGCTTCCATCACGTTTTTCACCCACTTCCCGAAATCAACGGCTTCGGATCTCTCGACTTCAAAAACGAGCTCATCATGCACCTGCAAAAGCATGACGGCATCCTTCTTGCCTTTAGCCAGCTCCTTGGCGATATGGATCATCGCCAGCTTGATGATGTCCGCCGAGCCGCCCTGGATCGGGGTGTTGCGCGCGGCGCGCTCGGTGAACTGGCGCACGGCGGCGTTCTTGGCGGACAGCTCGGGCAGCCAGCGCACGCGGCCGAGCAGGGTGCGGACGCAGCCGTCGATCTTCGCCTGAGCGAGGTTCCTCTCGACCCACGAGGACACGCCGGGGTAACGCACAAGGTAGTTCTTGATATAGGCCGAGGCTTCCTGCTGGGAGATGCCGAGCTGGTTCGACAGGCCGAACGCCGTCTGGCCGTAGACGATGCCGAAATTGATCGCCTTGGCGGCGCGGCGCTGGTCGGTCGTGATGCTCTTAGGGTCCACATGGAAGATCTCGGCGGCGGTGCGCAGGTGGATGTCTTCCCCCTTCTCGAACGACTCCATCAGCACGGCGTCCTGGGACTCGTGCGCGAGCACGCGCAGGTCGATCTGGGAGTAGTCGGCGGAGACGAGGGTCTTGCCCTTCGGGGCGATGAAGGCGCGGCGGATGCGGCGGCCGGCCTCGGTGCGGATCGGGATGTTCTGGAGGTTCGGGTCGAGGCTCGAGAGCCGGCCCGTCACGCTGCCGGTCTGGTCGAAGGTGGTGTGCACGCGCCGCGTCTCGGGGTCCATGCGCTCCAGGAGGCCGCGTACGTAGGTGGACTCGAGCTTGGCGATCTCGCGGTATTCGAGGATCTTGCCGGGAAGGGGATGCTGGGCGGCCAGGGCCTGGAGGGACTCCTCATCGGTCGAGCGGCCGCCTTTGGCGGTCTTGTGCAGGACCGGGAGGCCAAGCTTGTCGTAGAGGATCTCGCCGAGCTGCTTGGGAGACTGGGCGTTGAGCGGCGCACCAGCCAATGCGTCGATCTCTTTTTGAAGGCCTTTGAGGGCCTTGAGGAACTCGACGGACAGTTCCCGGAGATAGGCCTCATCGATCAAAATCCCCGCGCGCTCCATGCCGAGGAGGACCGCCGACAGGGGCATCTCGACGTTTTCAAAAAGATCGAAAACCTTGACGTCCTTCATCTTCGTTATGACCGCGTCGCGGCCGGAGCATTGCGCCGCCCGCGCCAAAACGGCCGCGTCGGGATCCGTTTCCTTAGGATCGCGAGCTGACGACGGGTCGATACAATATGCCGCCAATTTGTAATCGAAGTCGGGACCAGAGAGCTCGAAGGCGGCAACATCGAGAGCTCGTCTCGCTCCCTTGAGATCCCAGCCGCACTTGAGCGCCGTACCCGCGAGCGAAGCGAGCGCCGCTTTCTCCTTGAGCTGGTGCTCATCTAAGACGCAAATTCGACCGTCTTCGAGGCCGAGCCCCACACGCACTCGGGAAACGGACAATAGCTCGCCCTCGCCCGCAGAGTCCGGCACGGCGAACGCGAGCACGGCTTTCGCTTTAGCGAGGTCTTTCGCGATAGACCGGAACTCGACTTGTTCAACGGCAATGACTGGCGCGGACGCGGGCCCCTTTACCGACGGCGCGGGAGACGGCGCCGCGCCTGCGGCGCGTGGCGGCAGGGTCGCACCGAGATCACGAGCGAGCGTCCTGAATTCAAATTTTTCGAGCCCTGCGGCGAGTTTCATCGGGTCCGGATCCTTGACCTTACAATCCTCGACCCCGGCATCGAGCGGCACTTTTTCGTCGAGTGCGATCAACGTGAGCGCGAGGTCGGCGGTTTTTTCACCGTCCAAAAGCGTCTGTATGAGCTTTGGCGTAAGCGCCTTATCGCCTTTTTTCGCCGCCGCGATCGCGCCCTTGAACGAGCCGTACGCCTTAATGAGCTTCACCGCTCCCACCGGCCCCACACCCTTGAGCCCCGGCACATTGTCCGACGAATCCCCCACTATCGCGAGATAATCCCTTACCGACGCAGCCGTAATACCGAATTTTTCTTCGATTTGCGGCTCGTCCATCCAGGCATCTTTTGAAACGTTAAAAACGCGAATACCCGGGCCCACGAGCTGAAGCGCGTCCTTATCGCCCGTCACCAGCACCGCATCCCACCCGGCATCAACGGCCTTGCGCGCCATCGTCGCCATGATATCATCGGCTTCAAACCCGACTTTTTCGATGCAGTGGAACCCCAGCGCCTCGGTGAGAGGCTTCGCCTGTCCGAGCTGCGTGATCAGGTCCGGATCTATCTCCTTACGCGTAGCCTTATACTTGTCATACAGCTTGTCGCGGAAGGTCGGCCCCGGCGTGTCGAAGCAGACGGCGATGCCCTCGGGCTTGTCGCGCTTGAGGATCTGGATCAAGGTCCGCGCGAAGCCATAAAGCGCCCCCACCGGCTCCCCCTTGGAGTTCGTCAAGGGAGGCATGGCGTGATAGGCCCTATGAAGGTAGGCGTGGGCGTCGATCAGGTAAAGGCGGGGTTTCATCGACGGAAGGAACGGTGTTAAAGGAGGAAGTTAGGCGAGGAGACCGTCAAGAACCTTCTTGATGTCGGCCTTGGACTGCACGCCGACGCGCTGCTCGACCATCTTGCCGCCTTTGAAGAACAAAATCGTGGGGATGGCCGAGATGCGGAAGCGGCCGGGGGCGTTGGGATGCTCGTCGGTGTTGAGCTTGCCGACCTTGGCCTTGCCCGCGTACTCCTTGGCGATCTCCTCGATGATGGGCGTCAGCATCCGGCACGGACCGCACCAGGGAGCCCAGAAATCGACCAGCACGGGCTGGGCGGACTCGAGGACTTCTTTGTCGAAGGTGTCGTCGGTGAGCTGGATTTCGGCCATCTGGGAGTTTCTCCTGGGGGGGAACGTCAACTACCTTGTCATGATAGCAGGACGAGGAATTGGTGTCAAGCTGGCTTTCCCCTTCGGACCGTATATCTCGATGAGCGGGTTCGCCGTCGTCGAGGTCGGGTCGATCTCGACCCAGGGGAACAGCTTGCCGCGCGGGAACGCAGCCCGGAGCTCGTAATGCTCCAGCACGGCGGCCAGGGGCGGGCGGTCATCGTAGTCGGGAACCGTCAGCGCCAGCCAGCGCGGCAGCTTCTCAGGCGGCAAGGCCGGGACGAGATTCGGCTCGATGAACTTCAGCCGGTAGCGGTCGTAGCGGAAGTACGGGCTGTTCGACGGCTGAGGATATCTCAGGAGGCCGATCGTTTCGCCCGGGGGGATGTTCTTCTCGATCCACTCGCCGGAGAGGAAGTGGTTGGAGCGGTCGCCTTCGCCGAGATAAAAGTTATGCGCGTAGGAGAACCCCTGGCACGCGAGGCCGGACAGCACTATCGCTACGGTCGCCGTGCCGAAGCGCCCCGCGGTTCCTTTCAGCGCGCGCAGCTCCTGAAGCAGGCGTCCCGCGAGCAAAGACCCGACCGCGACCCAGCCAAGGAAGTAGCGCACCTGGCGCGTCGAGATCACGCCGCCGACCGTCGACATGGAGGCGAGCGCCAGCAGAAAGCCGAGCGCGCACAGCAAAAGCACCGGCTCGCGGCGCCCCTTGAGCAACGCCAGCGCCACGCCGCCGAATATCAAGGTCAGCACGGGGTCGGTGACCGAGCGGCGCAGGGCATTCGCGACGAACAGCCCCGCATGCGTGAGGTCGAGGGTGCTGAAGCCGCTCAGCACCTTCATCTCGAGCATCGCCTCGCGGGAATCCACGATCCAGTAAGGGTTGATCAGGAAAAATACCGCGACGGCGCAGAGGGCCGCGACGACCAGGCCCGAAAGCTCGTTGCGCGGCCCGCAGGGGCGGCCTTTCGGCTCGTGCCACCCTCCCATGCGCATCGCCCCCGCCACGCCGACGAGCAGGCAGAGGGGCCAGCCTGCCAGGAACGACGCCACGGTCAGGCCCGAGACGGCCCCCGCCGCCGCATAGTCCTTGATCGTGCCGTGCTTGAGCACGACGGCGCAGCGGTCCACCGTCCACAGCGCGAAGAAGGTCCAGAACGTGTGCACCTTCATCACATGAGCCTGCACTACGGCCGCCGGCGTCATCAGGAATATCGCG
>CAZIBN010000031.1:25021-39360 GCA_964537395.1 uncultured Elusimicrobia bacterium | reverse complement strand
GGACATAACCTCGGTCAAAGAGGCCTTTTCCTCTATCACATCGGCCTTGAGCGCGACGATCTGGGGCTTGAGCGCGGAGATATGGGCCTTAACATCGGAGACGTCGGCCCTAATCGTGGCGACATTCGCGTTGAACAAGGCGATGTCCGCCGTGCCCGCGCTTGGATCGGTCGTCAGGACAGGAATGTCGGCTTTCGCCTCCGGCTGGTCGAGCTTATCTTGCATCGGACGAGGGTACCGCATTGACGGGTTGGCGCGCTACTCCCAGGTCGTCAGGTGCCCGCGCCAGCGCTCGAACATCGCGTTGAGCTTCTCCTGGTTCGTCTTGTAGTAGATCGCTCCGACGATCAGCACCGTGCCGAACACGAGCACCTGGGTGCCGATCAAGGTCATGCGCGAGCTGCGGTCCATGTGGACGAGGAGCTTATACAGCAGGGCCGCCAGATCGGTCAGCAGCCCCGCGAAGCCGAGCAGGACGTAGACGCGGGTGCGGAACAGGCTGCCGACCGCCATCGCGAGCACGGACACGACGAGCATGGTCATGTGGAAGTACAGAGGGTAGCGGTCGTCCAGCAGCGCGTAATAGCCCGCGCTGCCGAGCATGGCGAGCAAGGTGATCGCCCGGATCTCGTTGCGCACGACGGGAGAGACCTTGTCGCGGAACATCTGCAGAAGGGTCAAGGTCCCCAGGCCGACGGGGATGATGTAGGCCGAGAGCGCGCGCAGCTCGAGCTTCGTCCAGAACACGATGAGCACGAAAGAGATGAAGCCGCCCATGGCGACGATGTGATACGGAGACTCGCGCTCATCCTTGCCCATATACGCGAACATGAGGCTGTACAATCCCACCACCAAAAGCACGGTGTCCGTGCCGAGGCCGTGGATCAGCACCCAGGTCATCACCGCGACGGGCATCGCGAGCAAGGTCCCCAGCAACGGGATGCGCGCCTCGCGGGGGCCGAGCGGCAGGATCTGCTTGGCGCCCGCCAGCGAGAACGAGACGAGCAGGCTCGCCCAGACGTCGTACTCGTAGCTCCACCAGCCGAGCGTCAGCATCAGCTGGCGGCGGATCACGGCGAAGAAGCCGATCACGCAGAACTGGAGCATGAAGTACGGAAGCATGGTCTGGCGCAGGCGTCCTTCCTCGAACCAGGCGTAGGCCGAGACGCCATAGAGAATCAGCATGAGGGCGAGGTCATGGAGCGCGAACGGACGGCCGTAGTGAGAGCACTGGACCCAGGCCGTCAGGCCGAAGACAAGGTACAGCGCCGCGGAATTGACGCCGTTGCCCTGCGTGCCGAGCGTCGTCAAGGTCTGATCGAACAGGCGCGGCGGGTTTCGCTCCCGTTCGGAGTAGGGCGCGTAGAAGGAATTCTGCACCCAGCGAGCGAACAGGCCCGTCGCAAGAATGGTCGAGGTCGTCGCGAGCCACGGCCAGGGCGCCGGTTGGTCCGACTGGCTGAAATAGACGAGCCAGACCGGCACGGCAAGCAGCAGGCCGCCGGCCAGGGATTCCAGATCCGAGGCCGCCTTGCGCGCCGGGCGCGGCGTCAGGGCCGCCAGCAAAGCGGCCGAGGCGAAGGCCCACAGCCCGGCAGACGAGTCCGGGTGATGGTAGAAGACGTGACCCATCACGATCGCGCCCAGGCCCAGAGAGATCGCGCCGATGCCTTTGCGGATACCGCCTTCGGGCCTGGCCTCGGACGCCGAGAGAAGCACCGCCCAAAGCGCGATCAGCGCCCACACCACCTGATCCTTGGGGAGATAGCTCGTCACGAAGAAATCGGCATGCAAGGCGATGAGGCCCTCGAACGCCGCGAAGACGTACAGCGCAACGGAGCTGCGGATGTACGCCTGATGCGCCAGAAGGCTCGCGCCGCCAAGGAGCAAGGGCGCGACCATGTACGGCTGCGCCGCCTGATCGGTGAGGCCCCACGCCAGGCTTGCCTGCGTGGCCGCGAGCAGGAAGGCGCCCCAGAAGCCCCGGTGCGACTCCCACTGCGCGTCGTCCAGGTTGCCGATATTTTGGAGAAAGGTACGCGGAGGCGAACCGTGCGCGCTGAACAGCATCCAGAAGTGGCCGAGGCCGAACGCGGACCACGCCGACGGGATCGGGAAATCGAACGGGCTCAAGCCCGGCAGGCGCGTGAGCAGGAAGTAGCTGCCGAGCATCATCGCCAGGCCGGCATAGAAGCCGAGCCACTGGGTGCCGCCGAGGCCCTGCAGGCGGAACATCACGAGAGCCAGGATCATCACGAACGGGGAGTTGAAGTGATAGTGCTCCACGCCGAGAGACGCCTGCGGGAACAGCACCATTTGGAACGCGCCGCGGAACGCGTAGAGAGCGAATAAAAAGAAAGAGAGCGTCGTCGCCGTGTTCCGGTAGCGAGCGACGAAGGCCTCCCCCGCGCCGTTGGCGAGCTCGGCGCGCGCGTAGAAGTACAGCACGGGCAGGCCGAGCGCGGGGAAGGCGGCGTAGGGATTGCGGAACCACGGGATGAGAAGGGCGAAGCACCAGAACGCGGTGGTGACGCCGTAATGATAGACGCCCTCGAAGAGAGCCGCGTACGGCGCCTCGCCGGAGTCGGGAGCGCGCGCTGCGCGCTGGAAGCAGCGGCCCGCGAGCCAGGCCATGACGCCTGAAAGCACAAAGCGCGTATCGCTCATCGCCTCGAGGTCGGGGTGGATGAAGTAGGTGCTCGTCAGCAGCGCCAGCACGAACCCCGCCGCGAGCAAGGTCGCACGGTTCAGAAAGACGACGACCTCGTCGCGCTTGGCGAACAGCCCAGCGAGCCGGAACTGGCCGAACGTCGCGACCGCGCCGAGGCAGAACAGGTGGTTCTCGGTCAGGCCGCGCGTGCGCAAGGTCTCGCCCAGATAGAAGCGGACCATATGGATGTTACCAAGGCCGAGGAGCAGGCTCGCGACGGCGAACGGCTCCACGCGGCGCCAGGAAAGCCCGACGACGGCGAAGGCCGCCGCGGCGAGGTACGGCGTCAGGAGCTGAAACGCCTCGTTGCGGAACGCGTGATCACTTCCATGGAACAGGACGGCGGCCGCGGCGAAGAGCATCGCCGAGCCGAACACCCACGGCCGGGCAGGCAGGCGGAAGAACGCGTCACCGAGCGAGCCTTCCATCAACCCCGGTCGGCGTTCCCGTACCCACGCTCCCGCGGCGCCGAAAAGGGCCATCGCGAAGGCGAAGGCGCTCAGCCGCCACGGCGAGGTCAGGAACTCAAGGCGCGCCTGCGCGCTGAACTGGCTCGACAGCCCCGCAAAGTAAAAATCGATATACCCGAGCCCCAGAGCGAGAAGCGCCAGCGGGCCGCAGCCTTGAGCCCGGGCGGCCGACAGCACGACGGCGAGCAGAAGCCCTTGCCGAACGAAAGTCAGGTCGAAGACGACCACCCCGTCGTAAACACCGTAGAGGCCGGAGAAGAAGGCGCCCAGCGCGCACCAGAAGAAGAGCGGCGCGATGAGCGAGCGCAAACGGATCTCCGCCTCGTTCTGGAATTCAAGTACAAGCTGAAACGCTTGCAGGCCAAGAAAGTACAACAGCACGGGCTCCACGCATGAGGCGATGGTCATGCGCGCAAACAGGAACCCGGACCCGGGCGCCGCCCCGGCGAGGATCGCCGTCAAGGTCTGGAAGAACAGGAGCGTGCCGAAGGTCGCGTCGCCGTCGGTTAGTCCGAACCATGCTAATTGGACGCTTGAGAATATAAGAAGCGGCAGCATCGGCCCGACCTCGCCGCCGCCGTACAGCGCGGCGAGCGCCGCCAGCGCGACGCCCACGGAGGCCAGGCGAAGCACGGCGCGCATCGGCGCGGCCAGGAATTCCCCTGCCCACGGACGGGACGGCTCCAGGCCGTAGCGGTAGCCGAGATACACCGCGTTCAGAGCGCCGACGCACAGGAGCGCCGCATCGTGCCAGCGCGGATCGGCCGCCTGATCGTAGTAGCCGAAGGCCAGGCCCGCCACCGCCGACACCCAGCCGAAATGCACGTAGGTTCGGGATGCCGGAAACTCGCGGTAATAGATCGCCCGCAAGGTCCACGCCGCGCCGGCCACGATCAGCGCCAGCGCGGTCTTCAGATGGACGCCGCCTCCGGCCACCTGGCTCGCCAGGACCCAGGTATCCACCTTGAGTACCAGGAACAGCGCGGACGCCAGCAACGGCCAGGTAAAAAGCGTGTGGTCTCGACGCTGCAAAGGGAAAGGCGCGTAGCCGCCGAAGCGGTCGCCCTCATCGAGGTTCGCTAGCGCGGGCGACTTACGCAGCAGGAAGCAGCACCAGGTCAGCGCGACGGCGACGAGAGCGCTCATCAAGCCCGAGCCCCACTCGATGAAGGGCAGATGCTGCGTGATCTCGCGCCGCAGCTGGGGCAAAAGGATGATGACCATCAGCGACGCCATGCCGATCGGCAGGAGCGAGCGCGAGTGATACGCCGCGAAGACCAGGGCGACGGCCATCAGGAGCGGCCCGGCCAAGGACATCGCCGCCTGCCCGGCCAGGGCGCTGTCGGGGCGCCCCTGCTCGAAGGCGACGCGAAGAAACATCGCCGTCATCGCGAGCGCGCCGTAGATCAGCAGCACGGTCGAGCGCCCGCCGCGGATCATCGGCGTCGGCCGCGCGCGTTGCAGGGCAAGCCAGAACATCGACAGGAGCGAAAGACCGAACACGACGGTGTTGCCCTGCAAGGTTCGCCCCGAGATGTCGGCGAAGCCGAGGTAGGGCAAGGTCACGGCCAGCACCGTCATCGCCGTATGCACGTAGACGAGTTTCTGGTCGCGATGCGCGCGCCAGGCGAACAGCGCCGCCGTGGCGAGCAGGACGGCGGCGGTTTCGTACGGCGGCGACCGGTAATGCCACTGGACAAGGACGGCCAGGACCGCCGTGATGTGCAGCACGGCGGCCTGCATGCGCGCGCCGACCTGGACGAACTCGTCCCACCAGCGCTTGGCGACGCGGCCGAACGCGCCCATCGCCGCCGCCAGCGCCAAGGTCAGCATGGGAATACGCACGCGCGGGAAGGAGTCCCACAGGCCGACAGATCCACCGCTGAGCGCGAGCAACGTAAAAGCGATCCAGGCATGGAGAAGCTCGCGACGGAACACCGCCTGAGCCATCCAGATCGTCCCGGCGAGCGCCAAGGTCGCCGTGCGCGCCTCGGGATGAGCCGCGCCCATGAAAAGACCGAGGAGGATCGTCGCGTAGCCGATGAAGGAGTCCTTTCCGTAAACCTTCGAGCCTTCGCCCTGGCCGCGCGAGCATTGCTCGGAGAACAGGACGAGGCCGCCTGCGACGACGACGAGGCAGGAATACGCGTACGCCGGCGGCAGATAGCGCAGGTAGCCGTGCACCCACAGGAAAACCTGCATGTAGGTCGTCGCCAAAGTCACGCCCAGGAACCAGGGGACCCGCCCTTCCTCGCTGAGCTTCGGCGTCAGCTGCTCCCTCACGAAGCGCATGATGGTCCAGGCCAGCAGCAGGAAACCGGCATGAAAGCCCACGCCGAGCAGGAGCCCCAGCCGCGCCGGCGGCGCGTAGGTCAGAAGAACCGGGCCGAGCAGGACCAGGGCGTTGAGGCCGAGCAAGGTCATGGCGAGCGTCCCGCCCAACGGCTCGTGCACGGCGGAGCACCAGCGCCGCAGGCCGCGGCCGGCCGCCGCTATATAGAGGAGAGTGAATACCGGAAGAAGGATCTCCTTATGCGTGACCTGAGGGTCGCGCGCGAGCAAAGCGACAGCCATGAAGTTCGCGGGCAGAAGCGCCACGGACGCGCCGCGCAGCATGTCCGCTGTGCCCTTGAGCGCCGCGTCGCGCTTCTCGATCCACGCCCCGATGCGCGCCAGCGCCGAGGTGAACGCGGCCAGCAGCACAGGCAGGACCGTGTAGCGCACGAACCAGTGCTTATCCCAGGTGTAGTAGGCCAGCAACGAGCTTCCGACCACGACCATCGCGATGCCGGCGAGCATAGGCCAGTTGCCGGCGAAAAAAGGAAGAAGATGCTCGTCCCACAGCGACGGACCCTCGGGCTCGACAGGCTTTGGCGGGGCCTTCGGAAGCGGCGCCGCCTTGGGAAGAGAAACGACGCGCGCCGGCGGCGCTTCCGACTTTACCGGCGCCGGCGCGACGGCTTTGGGGCGTGAGACATTCTTATCGCGGCAATGAAGCTCGAGAGCCTCCCGCGCCTCCGCCGGGCAGTCGGCTCGATCGCGGGCCCAAAGCAACAGGAGCTCCGCGGGCGCTTCCGCCGCGAGCGCGCGATAGGCGTTCAGCGCGACCTCGTCCTGCTCCCCAGCCCGGGCGAGCCAGGAATCCCAGCCGCTCCAGTCCACGATGGACGGCTCGTCAAAGCGCAAGGTCAGAAGAAGCGAGGCTCGGTCCCTTAAGGAAGCATCCGAGCCGAGCTTCCGGATCAGGCCGGCCATCCAGCTTGTCGGCCAGCCGCACGCGGCATCGAGCACCCGCCGCTTTTGCTCCGCCGTTTCGGCCTTCAAAAAGGACTCTTCGAGAATCGCCTCGGCTGCTTCCTCGTCAAGCTCAACGGGAAATTGCGACGACCCTCCGGCCAGGTGATCGGCGGCCTGCCGCGCCAAACGCTCGGCGTTGCCGCGCAGGCTCGCCGAGATCCCCGCCAGCGCCGGCTGAAGGGAGGGAGCCGTCGCGCCTAAAGCCTCGATCAAGGCCACGGGGTCGACCACGCGGCCCGCGCCCGGAAACGAGCCCCCCTCCGCCAGCGCGCCGCGCAGGCCTTTGACGCCCGCCATGACGTTCAGCCAGCCCGCCGGCGCGTTCAGGGGAAGGTCCCCGAGCAGGCCGCGGAATTCGTCGAGCGGAGCGCCGTTCTTCTTCCTCTGCAGGCAGCGCACCGCCTCGACGCGGCGTCGGCTCTTCAGGTGATTGGCGAGGCTCTCGAACGCGGGGCCGGGGCGCTGCTGGAGAGCTTCGAGCAATTCCGCCGAGGACGGGCGGGCTCCGGATTTTTCACCGAGCTCCTTCAGGGCGGGAAGGAGAAAGCCGTTGTCCAGGCGTCCCGTGCCGAGATACGCGCACAAAGTCTCGATGAGCTCTTTTTCGTTCATTATGGCCGCAACCGACCAAGTGTTGGCCCCGAAGCGAAATAAATCAAGGGGGGCTCAGCGCTTGTCGGGGTCGCAGCCGCGGCCGACGAGGATGACGCCGTTCATCGAGGTCTTGCAGCTCTCGACCAGGCCGCCCGGGCAGCATCGCTCCTTGATCTCGGCGTAGTTCGCCGCACCCGCGCACTGCCCGTCGGGAGAGGTCGCCATGATCCGGCAGGTCACCACGACCCGGTCGACCACGCCGTCCACGTTGCGTTTGGTCACGCGCGCGACGCCCAGCGTCGCGGCCTTTCTCCCTGCCGCGGTCGCCGACGACACGACGATGACGGGCTTGCTGATGGTCGCGGTGGACTTCGCCGGCTCATAGGCGGAGGTCGGCCGCCGGTACGGCTTCAGCACGCGGCCCTTCTTGTCGCCGGCGTTCAGCTCCGCCGTTCCGGAAGACGAGCCTTTATTCCCGGACATCCCCCCGCCCCCGCCGCCGGCAGGCTCTTCCTTTTTCTCGGGCGCCGGCCCGCAGCCGCCGCCTTCATCGCCGCAGCCGAGCGCCGACAGCAAGAAGACGGCGTTCAGGACGGCCAGAAGGCGCAGGCGCGTGCTCATCCCCATGAGTTTAAGGTCTCCGCGCGATTTCGTCAACCCTTGTCGGCCTTCCTCGGCCTTGCTAGACTGTCGGCATGATCCAAGACCTCCTCGGCTCGGTCGCCTCGACGCAAGCCTACCGCCGCTTCGCCGCGGAAAAGGCAAGCCGCACCGTCCTTTACCTCTTCTTCATCAGCCTCCTGTTCACGGTCGGAGGCTCGATCGCCATGAGGCTGCGCATCGGACCTATCGTCGACGAGACCTTCGCCTGGCTCGCCACGGAAGTCCCGACCCTGACCTTCTCCGCCGGCAAGGTCACGAGCTCCGATCCCGCCCCGAAGCGCCTGGTGCATCCCATGGCGACCGAGGTCTCCGTCATGATCGACACGGCGCGGACCGAACCGGTGACCTTGCAGACGATGAAGGACGCCAAGGTGCTTGCCTACCTGACCAACAACGCGCTTTACATCGAGCAGCAGCAGGGCCGGATCGAGATCTACGACCTGTCAAAGGCCGCGCTCGAGCGCCCCGTGGTCGTGGACGCCAAGTTCTTCCGCGACGCCGCCGGCGCCCTGAAGAGGGTCGTCTATCCCCTCTCGATCCTCACCGTGTTCGTGTTCGCCGCGACCTGGACCGCCTTCGCGGGGCTGCTCTACGCTCTCTTCGCCATGCTCCTGAGCTCGATCGCGGGCGGCGCCCTCTCCTTCGGCACGCTCTATCAGGTCGCGATCCACGCGCAGACGACCGCCTTGCTCATAGGGATCGTCAAGGCCTTCCTGCCGTTCCCGGTCCCGATGTCGGGGCTGACCACGATCATCATCACCTCGGTCTACCTCTGGTTGGCCGTGAAGGCCAACGCGGCCGCGGCCGCCGACACCTCCCCCATTTGAAAGCCGGCTTAGCGCTGGCGCTGTTCGCCGCGCTGGCGGGCGGCTGCGAGTGGCTGACCGGCGACTTCCGCCTCACGGGCGTCGTCGAGATCTCCCCGCTCCTCGAGGCGCGGGCGCCGAAGACGAACTCGGTGCTGTTCATCATCGCGCAGAACGCGGGCGGCGTGCCCGTCGCCGTGCACCGCATCGTCAATCCCGAGTTTCCCGCCGCGTTCACGATGTCGCCCCAGGATCTGCTCGTCCCCGGCATCCGCCGCAATGAGTCCCTCACCATCGTCGCGCGACTCAACGCGCACGGCATCCTCTCCGCCCCGAAGCCGGGCGACCTCGAGGGCCGCAGCCCCGAGCCGGCGCACCCCGGCGACCACGGCGTGAAGATCCGTCTCGATAAAGCTCTATGAAAATGATCCCGCTTCTCCTCGTGCTGGCCCTCGCCGCCTGCTCCGGGCCTTCCGCTCGCCGCTCATCCGCCTCAGGGACGACCTCCGGCCTCGACGCGCTCGTCGAGGACGGCTTTCGCCCCCTTCGAGGCAAGCGCGTCGGAGTGCTCACCAACAGCACCGCCGTGGATCGCCGCGGCCGCTCGATCGTGGATCTGATCGCCTCGGCGCCCGGAGTGAACCTCGCCGCCATCTTCACCCCCGAGCACGGCTACGCCGCCGCCAGCGAATCCGAGAACATCGCGTCCGGCCGCACCCGCGTCCACGGCAAGGAGATCCCGCTGCACAGCCTCTATAAGGGAGGGATCAAGGGCATGCGGCCTACGCCCGAGCAGCTCCAGGGCCTTGATGTCCTAGTCTTCGACATCCAGGACATCGGCGCGCGCTTCTA
Organism: uncultured Elusimicrobia bacterium; assembly: GCA_964537395.1. GTDB lineage: Bacteria > Elusimicrobiota > Elusimicrobia > UBA1565 > UBA9628 > GWA2-66-18. The sequence continues at coordinate 29,968 of CAZIBN010000031.1, read as the reverse complement.
TACCTACCTCGCCACGATGGCGATGGCTCTCGAGGAAGCCAAGACCGCGGGCGTGGACTTCATCGTCCTCGACCGCCCGAACCCGATCCGCGGCGACATCGTCGAGGGTCCGATACTCGCCGATCCAAACCTGCGCTTCGTCACGCCGACCGCCTACTTCCAGGTCCCCGTCCGCCACGGCCTCACCGCAGGCGAGATGGCGCTGTGGCATAACCGCTCCGTCGGTCATCCGCACCTGAGCGTCATCAAGGTGCGCGGCTGGAAGCGCGACCAATGGCACGACCAGACCGGACTGCCCTGGGTGCCGCCCTCGCCGAACATGCCCAATGTCGAAGCGGCCGCCCTGTACCCGGGCATCGGCATCTTCGAATCCTCGAACCTCGCCGTCGGGCGCGGTACGCCCGTGCCGTTCCGCTGGATCGGGGCGCCATGGCTCAAGTCCGTCGAGATCGTCGCGCGCCTGCAGGGCACCGTCGAAGGCGTCGAGTTCTCCGTTCAGGACTACACGCCGTCGAAGAGCGTGTTCGAAGGGCAGCTCTGCCGGGGCGTGCGCATCACTGTCACCGACCGCGACGCGATGCGGCCGCTCGCCGTGCTCCGCCATCTCGCGTTGGCCCTGCGCGAATTCAATCCCAAGGAATTCGAATGGCGCTGGGACGAGGTCAAGCGCATGGTCGGCGTGGACGAGTTCCGCCTCCTCTGGGAGACGGGCGCCGGCGACGCGCCCTTCATCGCCCTGTTCGACAAAGGCCCCCTGGACTTCGAAGCCTCCCGCCGTTCCGTCCTCCTATACTAGGGTCAGGCTTTCCGATGTTGCAATTCTTTCGGCCCGTACATGAATTGCAACATCGGAAAGCCTGACCCCTTCTAGATTCGCCCCTCGCCATCAAGCGCCGGAGCGAGGACCCAGCCCAGGGCGAACGTGCCCGCCGTGCCGATGATGACGAGCCAGCTCCAGCCCAGGGGGATGAAGCCGTACTCCGACAGCAGGAGCAAGGTCGCGTTGACGGCGGCCATCGTGAACATCGCGATCGAGATCGCCTTATCGCCCTTGCGCTTGGTCAGCATGCCGAGCAGGAACACGCCGAGCATCGAGCCGTAGGTCACGCCGCCGATCTTGAAGGCGAGCCACAGCATCTTGTCGAAGAAGCTGAAGAAGTAGGCGATCCCCGCGAGCGCCACGGCGAACAGCGCCACGCAGACGCGGGAGACCTTCATGTAGTGCTCCTGCGACTCCGCCTTCGCGACCAGCGGCTTATACAGGTCGTTGACGAACACCGCGGTCAGGGACGCGAGAGGCGAGTCGATGGAGGCCATCACGATCGCCGTCAGCACCGCGCCGCGCAGGAAGCGAGGCATCACCGTCGCCGCGAAATGCGGGTAGATCTTGTCGAGCTTGGTCGGAAGCGCCAGGCCGGGATTCTGCTTGTAGAAGACGAACAGCAAAGTCCCGACTGCGACGAAGACGCACAAGGTGAGAAGCGAGCCCGCGATGGACATCAGGATCGTCTTCTGGCTGTCGCGGCGCGTCTCGACGGTCAGGAGCTTCTGCGTCATCTCATGGTCCGTGCCGAACGCGGCCGTCGAGCCGACGAAGCCGTTGAGGATCGCGATCCAGACGATGTTCGGGTTGCCGAAGAACTTAGCGAGGAAGCCCGGCTCCATCACGTTGGGGCCCCAGTTGAACATCTTGAGCTTGCCGGCCTCGGACGCAAGCTGCAACGCCGCGGGCAGGCCGCCCTCGATGCGATGGATCAGGAAAGCGATCGTGAGGACGCCGACTCCGAGGAAGGTCAGCGCCTGCAGGACGTTGGTCCACACCACCGACTCGATGCCGCCGTACGCGATGTACGCGACGCTGACGACGGTGAACAGCAGGATCGTCGGCACGATATGCCAGCCGAGGAGGACGCTGACCGCGACGCTCGCGGCCATCAGACGCACGCCCGAAGCGAGCAGGCGCGTGGCAAAGAAAAAGCCTGTCGCCGTGTACTGGCTGCGCGGGCCGAAGCGCTGGCGCAGATACTCGTAGATCGTCGTGCTGTTGTATTTATAGAAGGCGGGGATGAACAGGAACGCGATCACTATGCGCGCGCCCGCCGAGCCGATGAAGAACTGGAGGTAGCCCCAGTCCTCGCGGAAGGTCGTCGCCGGCACGCCGATGATGGTCATCGCGCTGATCTCGGTGGCGACGAAGGACAGCATCGCGGCCCACCAGGGGATGCGCCGGCCGCCAAGGAAGAAGTCATTCGTGCTCTTGGCCCCGCGCCCGCCCCACCAGCCGATGAGGAACATCAAGGTGAGCGTGCCCAGGAGGACGGTAAAGTCCGCCGCGGTCAGCGCGGAGCCGCCCGTGAACCACGAATTCGATTCATTCATCGATTTCTCCAATAAAATGAGCTGCTGCGGCGGCCTGAGCCGCTTCGGCGCGTGAGTAGACGCAAAGCCCGGCCGTCTTCGCGGGTAGACCGTACAAAACAAACGGGCTGCCGAAGCTGACCGCCGTCGCGCCGGGCGCGGCGCTCATGGCGGCGACGAGACGGGCCCGGGATCCCGCATCGAGACGGATGCGGCCGGAGTACGCGCGCGGGCCGACGAAGATCCCGGCGACCAGAGCCTCCCCTTTTTTCGCCTTGCCGTTGCGCGCGAGGCGAACCCGCACGCGACTGCGCTTCAGCGCGGCGACGAAGGCGGCGCCGGAGAGGGCCTCGCGCTTCCCCGCCTGGGGCTCGAAGTACGCGACGCGCTTCGGCGCGGGTCCGTAAGGCGGTCTTGTCCACGCGGCGCAGGCGGAGAACAACGGCGCCGCTTCGCGCCGGTGCACGGCTCCACCCACGACGGACAGCGCCGGACGCGGGGAGCGCACGAGGGCCAAAGCCTTGTCGAGGCGCCGCTCCGCCTCGCCGCATCGCCGCGAGAAGGCCGCATCACGCCCTGCTTCGACCCGCAGCTCGGCGATCAGGGTACGCGCGTCCTTGGGCACGAGCAGGATGTCCGCCCCGTTGCGCAAAGCCAGAAGCGCCGCTTCACGCTCCCCCCAATGCTTGGCGATCGCACCCATGTCGAGAGCGTCGGTGGCGATCAAGCCGCGGAAGCCCCAGCGCCGCAGCAGGTTCGGGCCGACCGCGGACAGCGTGAACGGCAGCTTCGACGCATCGAGCGCCGGAACGACGAGATGACCGAGCATGACGGTGTCGGCGAGCCTCGCCAACGCCTTGAACGGGGACAGCTCCCTCGTCATCAGCAGCTTGCGCGGAGCCTTCACCGTGGGCAGATCAAGATGGGAGTCCTCGGTCGTGGAGCCGTGGCCGGGGAAATGCTTGAGGCAGCCGAGAACCCCGGCGTCGCGCAGGCCCGCCAAGTAGGACTTTGCCAGGCGAGCGGCTTCCTGCGGATCGGCGGAAAAGGACCGGAGGTTCACGATGGGATTTTTCGGCTCGCTCAGAAGATCGAGCACCGGCGCCAGGACCCAGTCGACGCCCAGCGCTCGCGCCTCGCGCCCCGTGATCCGCCCTTTCTCCCGGGCAACAGATTCGGAACCGGACGCGCCGACGCCGAGGTTGGTCGGCAGGGGCGTGGACCCGGGAACGTGCGCCCAGGCCCCCTCTTCATAGTCGGCACAGATCAGGAGCGGCCGCTTCGCCAGGCGCCGCAGGCGCTTCGTGAGAGCTGCGACCGACTTAGGGGTTCCGCGATACAGACAGAAGCCGCCGACGCCCAGACGAACCAGAGCCTCGGCTTCGCGAGGGTCCTGTTTTCCGACGGTAAAACCGGGGAAGACGAGGCGCGCGGGGTCCACTCCGCGATTCTGCCTTTTACAGGCGCTTCTCGGCAATAAAAGTATAATCGCCCCTTGCCACACTCTCCTTAGAGCATGCCAGCCCGACTGATCGTTCCCGCCGTCCTTCTCGCGCTCCTCGGGAGCTTTGCGTCCGCGCAATCGCCCACCTCGGAGACGTACAACGTGCGCGCCACACCCCTCGACGATCTCTCTCAAGAGCTTCTGGTCGAGACCGGCTACGTGATCCGCGAGGACGGCAAGATCTGGGACAAGATCGCCGACAGCGCCATTCGCCTCGACGAGATGTCCTACCTGCTGTCTCGCCTGGCGGGCGCGCGACGCCTGAAGGCCCTGCTTGAGCTCAACCTCATCCTCAATCGCTCCGAAGGCGAGAAGAAGCTGACCGCCGCGGAGCGCGAGACCGTGCGCAAGCTCCTGCGCAAGCATTGGCCCGTGTTCGGCATCGGCACGCGCAAGGACTTCCGCGCGTATTTCTCCGTCCAGGAGCTCACCGAGGAGCTTGATAAGATCCCCCCGCGCTTTGACCGCGGCTCCGCGATGCTCATGCGCGACCCGGACCCGGCCACCGCCCCGTCGGCGACCATGGTCGCGGCGCCGATATCGGTGACGGCTCCTCCCCCGGTCGCCACGTATGCGCCGGTTCCCATACGGGAGCCCGAGGCGGCACCTCTCCAGGCGCCCACGGCCGAAGCGCCGCGTCAATTTTTCCCGCGAGCGGTCCTGACCCCTTTTCTCGAGCCGCTCTCCCTGCGCCGCCCCTCGCCGTTCGCGCCGCGCGCGCGTCCAAGGGCGGAGGTCGCGATGCCGACCCCTGTTGATCCACCAAAGATGTACGCGCCGCCCGTAGCACCCGCGGTGAATCCATCGATCTCCAACGCCCTCGCAGCGATGGCACCGGTCGACTACCCGTCTCCGATGACGCCCGGACAGCCCCAAACCCCGCCCGATTCGCCGAAGGCGTACTCACCCCCTCCTGATTCGCCGAAAGTGAATCAGCCTATCATCTATGCCGCGCCGCCCCCGCCGCTCACACCGCGAAACGATCCCGTCACCGCACAGACCCCTTTTGATTCGCCGAAGGCGTACTCGGCCCCTTTTGATTCGCCGAAGGCGTACTCGGCCCCTTTTGATTCGCCGAAGGCGAA
>CAZIBN010000031.1:14625-24921 GCA_964537395.1 uncultured Elusimicrobia bacterium | reverse complement strand
CCCCTTTTGATTCGCCGAAGGCGTACTCGGCCCCTTTTGATTCGCCGAAGGCGAATCACCCAGGCATAGTCTTCGCGGCGCCGTCGCCGCGCGCCCCACAGGTTCCTGCTGATTCGCATAAGGCGCCGACGAACGCTTTGTTCGGCTCAACCCCGCCTCCGCAGCCGGCTGCTGTCGCGGGGCTCGGCACGCTGAACGCCTGGACGCCTCCTGGAAGCGCGCCCGCCGAGGCCCCCGCGGCCCAGAGCGCGCCCTCCGTGCGAGCCGATTCGCCGAATGTGATCACGCCCCCCATCGTTATGGCGAAGGCGAACCAGCCAGCCAACGCCACGCAGGCCGAGTTCGACGCCTTCGTCGCGAACGGCCCATACAGCCGGGAAGGACAAGTCCTCCTCAAGATGATCTCCGAGAAGGCGCCGGAATTCTGCCGCGCCATCCTGCGCCGCACGATCGTGCGAGGAGCGCCGCTCATCGTCATCGACGGCGCGCGCGCCGGCTCCGACCGCCGCGCGGGCTTCGCCGCCTCCGATCCCGCCCATCCGGGCGCCGTGATCGCCCTGAGCGCGGGCCCCTTGCTCGTCGAGCGCAAGAGCGGCCTGTTCAGCAAGACCTTGATCGCTCTTCCGGAAGATCCGCGAGCGTGGGCTGAGCTCGGCCTGGCGCCTCCCGCGCTCGACGCTCTCAAAAAGGGCGCAGTGCCTTCCGCCCAGGAGAACGGGCCGTGGGGCGCGCTTCGGATCTACGCCGACCGGAGCCGGCACGGAACCTACTCAACGCAGGAGCAGGCCGGCGAGCTGCTCGAACGCCTGCTGCTTCTCGGCCTCGAGCGCGAGGGCTTCGCCTCCTCGACCTACGCCGCGCGGGTCTGGGCCCGCGCCGCGCGCCTGCTGTTCTCGGCGCGCGTCGCCGACGACTACGGCAACGACTCGTTCCTCGATCCCGACCGGAAGCTGGAGCTGCGGGACTGGGTCGAGCGCGGCGACGAGTCTGACGATCTGCTCGTCGCCTCATGGTCCTCGTCGCGCGGAAACGTTCTGGATCCGCGGCGCGGCGGGCCTGAGTCGCAGGCGCGCTACGAACGCCAGGCGCGCGAGTCGTGCACCCGGTCCCTGCTCGCCGACCATCTGGCCGAGGCCGCCCGCAACCTCGCCGCGCGAGTGCGCACGATCGAGTCGCTCGCCGAATCCGGCCTGATCTCCGCGGACGCCGCGAAGGCTTCGGCGGGGAAGGCCGCCAATGAAGAAGCGACGGCGAGAACCTCTCTGCTCGCCGCCCCGCCCGTCTGCGACGGCCGCTTCGGCGCCGACGAGAACGGCCTGCATCGCTCGACGGCCCTGCTCGCCGAGGTCTCTCGCGCCGAGCGCGCGTTCCGAGAACGAAAGACTCGAGGATCGAACCATGAATAAAACGCTCCTCGCTCTGCTCCTGATCCTCTCCTCGCCCGCCCTCGCGGGCGACTGGCTGGCCGACGCCGACAAGGCCGCGCGCACGGCCGTGATCCCCGGCTCCACCCAGCCCGAGGCCGTGACGAAAGCGTGGATACCATACATCCCCGCCTCGCGCCTGTTCTCGGGCGAGATCCCCGTCAACGGCTGGTGGCCGATGGAGGAGGAGACCGCGACCGGCTCGGTGTTCCGCCTGCTCGGCGGCGACTCCCAGTCGGGCTCGGTGCGCACCGTGCTATCCGTGCGGTTCTACGATAAGGACACGCCCGGATTCACGCCCATCAAGCAGGCGGTGGAGCTGATGCGCCGCGAGAACAAGGATCTCAAGCGCTCGATCACCCCCATCCGGCCGGTGCGGGTGGGCCTTGGCCTGGCGCGGACCTTCGAGATCACGGAGACGCGGCGCGTGCCGTCAGACGATGGCCCGTCCTTCGAAGAGGAGCTTCACCACTATGTCGCCGTGATCCCCGTCGGCGAGGCGTACTACCTCGTGAGGCTGATCTCCTCGCGCGCGACCTATCTCGAATACCGCGACGACTTCGTGCGGTTCATGAAGTCCCTGCGCTCGCTCTCGCGCTAAGGCAAAGCCTTCAATTCGGCCCGCAGCTCGAGAACGACCCGGACGTAGTTCTCCGAGTGATTGTAGGCGTACACCGCGCGTCCGATCGCGGAGCCCGGCGTGAACGGCTCGCCCGCGCGGTAGCCGTTGCGGGCGAGATAGTTGGCGGCGCTGCCGAGCGCGTCCGGCCACTCGAAAAGCCGCCGCTTGCCATCGCCGTCGAAGTCCACAGCGAAGGCGTTCGCGCTCGAAGGCATGAACTGCACGAGGCCGAAGGCGCCCGCATACGAGCCGAACCACGCGTGGGCGTCTTCGCCCTCGGCGGCGGCGAAGATCAACAACTCGGACAACTCGCGCACGGCCCAATCCGAGCGCCGCGGCACCTTCAAGGCGATCGTCCACAGCGCCGCGCCGATCGGCATCTTGCCCGTGTAGGAGCCGAAGCGCGTCTCGACACCGGCATGCGAAGCCAGCAGATACGCATCGACGCCGAATTTAGACTCGACGGCGCTTAAATCGGCCCCATGCGCCGCGAGAAAGCTCGCGCCCTTGGCCAGGCTTTCGGGATTGATGAACAGCTTACGGTATTCAGCGTACGGCAGGCTCTCGCCGGGCTTTGCGAAACGGTCGGCGATGCCGTCGATCACCCTCAGGCGCGGATCGGCGAAGAAAGCGTTCACGATCGCCGCCGGCACGCGCCCGTTCAAACGCGCATCGACGCCGCGGCGCACCTCCTCGGGCGTCTTGGCGTCGGGCAGGGCGGCCGACCGCTGAGCCCGCGAGCGGAGCCCGGCCTCGGCCAGGCCCGACTGCAGGGTCGAGAAAAATCCGGCTTCAGAAAAAGCCTGCGCCCGCGCCGGGCGGGCGCAGAGCAGCACGCCGCCGACGGCCGCGGCCAACAGGCTGCGTTTTAAAAAGTCCGCGCACAGCCGCGTCAGGCGCGCACGCCGATCCAGGAAGTCATGGGACGCGCCGCGTTCGATGACGAGCCGGACCTTTCCGCCCGCGCTCCGGGCGATGCGCCTGGAGACGAGCGCCGGGATCGTCTGGTCCGCGTCCCCGTGCACGAGCAGAAGCGGCGCCTTGATGCGGCTGGCGGCTCGCCCGGGATCATACGCCGTGACCGCCTTTTTAAAATCGGCGGCCAACGCCTTAGGCGCGAGCGTGTTCAGCGGCCGCGACAGGCGCGTGATGAAATCGAGCGTGCCCGGGCCGATCATCTCGGCGCCGCCGGCGGGTGCGACCGCCACGACGGCGCGCAGCTTCGGGTCGCGGGCCGCGGCGTTGAGGGCGGTCCAGCCGCCCATGCTGAAGCCGAAGATCGCGACGCGTCGAGGGTCCACGAAAGAGAGCTTCCTCGCGGCCGCTAAAGCCGCCGCCGCCTGAGCGGGCAAGGTCGTGAAGCGGTACTTGCCTCCCGAGCCCCAGGCGCCGAGGAACGAGGGCGCCACCGACGCGATCCCCTTCGCCATGAGGGCGCGCTGGATGTCGACGCTCTTCTCCGAGCCGGGAAAGCCGTGCAGGAACAGCACGGTCGGAAAGCGCTTGCCGTCGGGGCCGGCGGGCCGGTGATAATGGACGAGCATCTTCTGGCCCTTCACGCGGAATATCTCGGTGCCGCCGTGAGCGTTCATACGATGATTCTAGCGAAAATTCCGCCCTGCAAAACGGGCTCCGGAGCTCAAGACTCGCTATAATCTATCCGTGGCGCAAAACTCGCAGGACCAGCCTCGCATCGTGCTCGGCGTCGCCGGCGGCAGCGGCTCCGGCAAGTCCTGGCTCGCGAAGGCGGTCGTCGCCGCCTTCCCCGAGCAGACCGCCATCATCTGCCACGACTGGTACTACCGCCACAACGGCGACCTCGACGAAGCGCAGGCGCTGAAGCTCAACTTCGACCACCCCCGCGCGCTTGATACCGCCCTGATGTGCCGCCACCTCGATCAGCTCAACGCGGGCAAGGCGATCGAGGCTCCGATCTACGACTACGCGACCCACAGCCGCCTGAAGCAGACGCAGCGGGTCGAACCGCGGCCGCTGATCATCCTCGACGGCATCCTCGTGCTGACGGAGAAGGCTCTGCGCGATCGCATGACCGTTTCGGTCTATATCGAGACGCCCGACGACATCCGCCTGATGCGCCGCGTGCGCCGCGATTGCAACGAGAGGCGCGTGGAGCTCAACGAGACCCTGCGCCTGTACGAGGATTTCGTGCGTCCGATGCACAAGCGCTTCGTCGAGCCCTCGTCGCACCACGCCACCTGGATATGGTCCCAGCTCGACGACAAGACCTTCCCCAATCTGCTGGTCAAAGATCTGAAGCGCCGCCTCGGAGAAAAAGTCCCCGCGTGAGCCCGCACCGCTACCGCCCAAGCTACGAAGCGCGCCCCGTGTTTGAAGGGCTGCCCCGCACCGACATCCGCACCCCGGCCACTTTGGTCTCCACCGGCATCACTCTTTTTGGCCTCGGCCTTATCATGTTCGGAAATCAGCCTCTCGTGGGCGAGCTGGGACCCCGGATTCTTTCCCTCTATAACGGCGGCAGATGGGCAGCGCTGATCCTCGGCGCAGTCTTAATGGGCGCAGCCGCGATAATGCGTGCGTTCGGCTCACCCACTGAACAAGCCGCGGCCCCGAACGCATCGGATCTATGGAAGCGCGACTACGATTGGTCTCCCGGAACGGCCCGGGACCGAGCCGGGGCCACGGCCGTCGAAGGCTTCGTTTGGGTCGCCTTCTCCATCATCCTCGGATCCGGCGCGCTCTACTTCGGATTCGCGAGCCCGGAACGAGAACCCGCGATGAGCAGGATCGTCTCCCTGTTCATCGCTGGGACCGCCCTGGCTTGCGCCTGGGTCTCGATCGACAAGGTTCGCCGCGGAGTCCTTTTCGGGGAGTCCGTTCTGCGCTGGTCCGGCGGCGGGCCGCTGCGCGCCGGGACCAGGTGGACCGGGACCGTCGAGGTCGCCGACCTCGTAAGCGCCCCATACGCCCATCTCCAGCTCATCAAGGAACGCCGGATCGAGCTTTCGGAGAGCTTCTCCTTCAAGCGCTACGAGCATGACCGGGTGAAGGTCACGGTCCGGATTGAAAAGGATTCCGGCGGCCGGAAGATCCTAAGCCTGACGGCAGACATCCCTGCCGATGCCCCGACGACCATGCTGTCCGGCGTTCCCGCCCAATACTGGGAGCTCTTTGTCGCCGACGACGCGTCCGGCTGGGCGACGTCCTTCCTGGTGCCGGTCTACTCCTAGCGCTACTTCTTGCCGGCGACCTCGTCGGCGAGCTTGTTCATCCCGTAGACGCTGCGCATCGCCTCGATGATCCCGGAGGAGTGCACCGCGACCGTGCGGTTGCGCGCGTCGTCGTAGGCGTAGCGCCCCACCAGCGACTGGATGTTGCCGTCGAACACGAGGCCGACGTACTCGCCCTTCGCGTTGACGATCGGCGAGCCCGAGTTTCCGCCGATGATATCGTTGGTGGTCACGAAGTTGACCTTCGCGGCAAGATTGAGCTTATTTTTAGCCGCCTTGACGCGAGGCGCAAGATCGAACGGAGGCTTCTCGGCGTGACCGATCGCGCGGTCGTAGAGGCCGTAAAAGGTGGTGAACGGGGCGACGAAGGTCGTGCCCAGCTCATAGCCCGCCACCTTGCCGTAAGACATGCGAAGCGTGAAGGTCGCGTCGGGATAGGTCGATTTGCCGTACACGGCGAATCGAGCCTTGGCGATGCGATTGCCCTCGGAGACGGTCACGCTCTCGATCTCGTCCTCATGCCACTTGCGCTGCGCGCGATACGCCGCGTCGAGCTTGAGCGCCCAGACGATCAAGGCGTCGCCTGAAGCGGCGACGGCCTTCTCGCCGCCCTCGATCAGCTTTTTGCGCTCGGCGACATCGAACAGCTTGGTGCCCGCGATCAGCTCGCGCGCGACCTTCGCCGGCTCCCGGCCGCCAAGAGCGGCGAGCACGAACTCATCGTTCGCCCCGAGCTCCTTGGCCGCATCCTCCAGGGCGCGCGCGAGGAAGTACTCCTCCATGTCGGGGTACATCGGCGCCGGGGAGAACAGGCGGAACTTCAGCGACTCCAGGCTCGAATCGCGGAATTCTTCGTAACGCTTGTCGTTGGGCTTGGCGACCTCGGCGACGTAGCGGACGATGGTGTTGGCCAGGCCGGCGACCTTCGTCGCGCCATAGGCCCGATAGGTCGACTGGAGGCGGCGCTCGCCGGCCTTCTTCGTCGCGGCGGAGATCCTGTCCCAGGAGCCCTTCGCGGCCTTCGTCGCCTCGTCCGAGGACTCGGAAGCGGACTTGCGCAGAGAATCCTCCGCGCTCTTCAACGACGCGATGAGGGCAGGCTCGAGCAGGCCCTCGTATTCGCCGGTGACGGCCTTGATCGCATTCTCGATCCCGAATATCCGGTCCTTCGAGCGGCGCTCCTGCTCGACGCCGAGCTTGGCGTAGGCGTAGTAGTCGGCGCGCTTCTTGGCCGCGACCTTCAGGTACAGCGGCAGCCCCAGGTCGCGCGCGTACTCGAGTTGGGCGACGGTGTTGAGGCGGTCGGTGCGCCCGGGATGGCCGGTCACGAACACGAGCTCGCCATCGGCGGCGCCATCCTTGGACCACTTAAGGAAGTGCTCGATCTGCACCGGCTTGCCGTTCTCATAGACGCGGAAGAAGGCGAAATCGAGCGCGAAGCGCGGGTAGGTGAAATTGTCGGGATCGCCGCCATAGAACGCGGCCTGGAGCTCGGGGGCCATGACGAGGCGCATGTCGGTGTACTTCTTATAGCGGTACAGCCAGTACTCGCCGCCCTGATACAGCTCAACGACGTCGGAGCGTAGGCCGGTCTCGTCCGTCGACGCCTTCGTGATCCTCGAGATCTCCCCCTTGCGCTGCTCGTTCTGCTCCTTGTCAGGGGACTTCGGATCCACGGCCTTGAGCACCCGCTCGGTGACGTTCTCCATCGATACGAGGACGTTGACCTCGAGGTCGGGGCAGGCGATCTCATCCTTGAGCGCCTTGGCGAAGAACCCCTCCTTAACATAGTCCATCTTCGGCGTGGACATCTTCTGGAGCTGGCCAAGGGCGACATGGTGGTTCGTCAGGACGAGGCCATTGCTGGAGACGAAAGCCCCGGAGCCGCCGTCGTTGAAGCGCACGGAGGCAAGACGCAGGTGATCGATCCAGTCCTGCTTCGGCGTGAAATCGTAGCGCTCCTTAAGGAGCTTGATCGGGAGGTTGTCGAACGTCCACATGCCCTCGTCGCCGCGAAGCTGAGGCGCGGCGGTCACGGTCAAGGCGGCGGCCATCATGGCGACGCGGGCTGTATTCTTGCGCGGCTTGGGGGTCGTGGACATGGCGGGATCTCCTATAAAACGAGCCGTGATTCTAGCACACCCTACGCGCCGATCCGCTTGACCTTGTAGCCGTCGGCGAGAAGGATCTTCTCGAGCTTGTCGCGATGGTCGCCCTGGAACTCAAAGCTCCCGTCCTTGAGCGTGCCGCCGCAGCCGAGCGCCTTCTTGAGCCTGGCGAGCATCGCGTCCTTGTGCGTCGGATGCATCACGAGCCGCTCGATCCTGGTGACGCCGGATCCTTTCGCGCCGCGCTGGAACGCGAGCCTCACGGGCTCGGGTTGACGCGGCGTGCCGGCCTTCCCCCAGTCGGGGTCGCTCGAATAGACGACCTTGTCGCTCACGCGAAGAACTCCAGCAGGCGCGCGTTGACGCGCTCGGGCGCGTCCTCCTGCGGCGCGTGGCCGCAGGCGTCGAGCAGGCAGAAGGTCGCGTTGGGCAGATCCCCGACCAGGCGCTCCGCCCCAGCGCGGCCGACCATCTTGTCGTGCTCGCCAACGAGGACCAAGGCCCGGTGCTTCACGTCGCGGTAGCGCTTGATCCGTTCAAGATGATCCGGAGGGACGGCGCGGCGCACGAACTCCGCCACGGCGCGGCGGCCCGCCGCGCTCTTCAGCGCGAGGCCGTACTCGGCCATCATCCGCTCGTCGACCTTACTCTTATCGACGAAGGTGGAATTGGCGATGTAGCGCAGGGTCACGTCGCCTAGAGCCCATTCGTAGAGGCTGCCGATCACGGGCCAGGACAGCGGCCAGAGCATCTTGGGACGGTTCTCGACATAGGCCGGCGTGCCGAGCAAAGCCATGCTCTCGACGCGCGAAGGGGCCTCCATCGCGGTCCACAACGACAGCACGCCGCCCATCGAGTTCCCGGCGAAGCGCGCGCTCTTGATCCCCATCTGATCCATGAAGCTCAGCACCCAGGTGTGCAGGCCGTGGACCGAATAGTCGAAGTCCCAGGGCTTGTCGGTGCGGCCGAAGCCGGGCAGGTCGGGCGCGAAAACCTCGTAATGCTTGGCCAGCTCCGGGACCGTGTAGCGCCAGGAATAGGACGACGCCCCGAGCCCGTGAAGCAGGATCACGGGCTCTCCCTTGCCGGCGCGCAGGAGGTTGGTCTTGAGGCCGGCGACGGTGAGGGTTTCCACGGGTGGCACAGGGGTATTGTAGCGGTAAAAGCGGGGGCCTGGCATCGCAACCGCTTTTTCCCTATCATTGGGGCATGACGACCGCGCTTGACGGCTTCGCTGCGGCGCTGCCGAAGGCCGAGCTCCACCTTCATATCGAGGGAACGCTCGAGCCCGAGCTCATGTTCGAGCTCGCCCGCCGCAACAGCGCGAAGCTGCGCTTCCGGTCCGTCGAGGAGATCCGGGCAGCCTACGCCTTCGACGGCCTGCAAAGCTTCCTCGACATCTACTACGAGGGCGCGGGCGTCTTGCGCACCGAGCGGGACTTCCACGACCTGGCCTGGGCCTACTTCATGCGGGTCGCCCCGATGAACGTGCGCCACGCGGAGATATTTTTCGATCCGCAAACGCATACGCATCGTTCCGTTCCATATGCGGCCGTGATTTCCGGTCTGACCCAAGCGTGCCGCCGCGCCGAGAAGGAACTGGGGATCACGTCGAAGTTGATCCTTTGCTTTCTCCGTCATCTCGACGAGGAGTCGGCGCTGAAGACGTTGTCCGAGGCGCTGCCGTTCGGCGGCATACACGGGATCGGCCTCGACTCCTCGGAACAGGACCGCCCTCCGTCGCTGTTCAAGAATGTCTTCGGCAAGGCCCGCGCCGCGGGGCTGCGCGCGGTCGCGCACGCCGGCGAGGAAGGCCCGCCGTCCTACATCACCGAAGCCCTGGATCTGCTCAAGGTCGAGCGGATCGACCATGGGGTGCGCTGCGTCGAGGACCCCGAGCTCATCAAGCGCCTGGCCGCCGAGCGGATGCCCCTGACCGTCTGCCCCCTCTCAAACCACAAGCTCCGCGTGTTCGCGTCGCTCGAGGATCACAATCTCCGGGACCTTCTCACCGCCGGGGTTCTGGCGTCCGTCCACTCCGATGATCCGGCCTACTTCGGCGGCTATGTGGATGCCAACTACCGGGACACCGCGCGCGCTCTCCGGCTGACGAAGGCCGAGCTCGCGACTTTGGCGCGGAACTCCTTCCTGTCGTCGTGGCTGGCCCCGGCCGACAAGGCCCGCCACCTGACCGAGATCGACCGCCTCGTCGCCTCCTAAAACGGACGCCCTCCGCGGCCGCGGAGGGCGTCTTATTTCACCATCGCGACGGCGAACCGCGCCAGCACGGTCGCACGCCGCAGGTCCGGCTTGGGCCGGAGATCGGTCGGGAGCAACGCCCGGCACGCCTCCAGCGCCACGTCGAAGGCGGAAACCGCCTTCTGCCTACGATGCCTCTTTCTCACTGTCGGATCACCTCCCTGCGAACTGTACGTCTAAAAACGAAGAGCCCCGGGCCTTGGGGCCCGGGGCTCCATCGAAGCGCGAGACAAAAATCGCGTTAGACGGGCGCCTCCGAGCCGCGGGACGGACCGAGATCGGTCCATCCGCATGCCCCTGATTGGTTCATCCTGTTTTTTATGTTCATGTTGAAAAATAACAGCCCAACAAAACGGGCGCGCCGCGCGCGCCCGACGACAACTGAAGTATAGCCGGATCCCGGAATTCGTCAAGACCTGATCTATTATTCGTGATAATCACTCGTCCCGGAACGAGTGATTATCGGCGGCGCCGCGCTATCCGACGCGGCGGCAGCGCGAGGCGAGCAGGGGCAGGGACTTATCGAGGCGCTCGTTCATGTCGAAGTGGCCGAAGCCATGCTCCTCATGGGTGTGGCGGATCTTCAGCGCCTTCAGCTCGTCGGACAGGCGGCGCGCGCCGAGATGGAGGTTGAATTCGTCCTTCGTGCCCGCGTCGAACCACAGCGTCTTCAG
>CAZIBN010000031.1:0-14525 GCA_964537395.1 uncultured Elusimicrobia bacterium | reverse complement strand
CGAGATGGAGGTTGAATTCGTCCTTCGTGCCCGCGTCGAACCACAGCGTCTTCAGACGACGCAAAGCGCCGGCGTGCTTGGCCGCGGCGTGCACCGGATCGTGCGCCTGCCAGCGCTTCCACACCGCGGGAACGAGCTCGCCCGTGCGCGGATCACAGGGCAGGTCGAAGCCGAACGGGGACTTCTCGTTAGGCGAATAGCACGCGGCCATCGCGATCAAGTTGATCGCGCCGAAGTCGAAGCCTTCCTTCGTGCGCGACTTGAGGAACTCCTCGACGAAGCGCTTGGGCGAGCCGCCGTAGCGGCCGAGCGCGGAGGCGAACTTGTACATGTCCATCCCGTAGCAGGCCTCGAAGCCCATGTCGCCGGAGTGGCTGACGCAGTGGCCGAACATATCGGGATGGCGCATCGCCAAGGTCAGAGCGCCGAAGCCGCCGGAGGACTTGCCGACGACGGCGCGGCCCTCGCGGTCGCGCACCGTGGCGTGCTTGTCGTCGATGTAGCCGACGACCTCGTACACGACGAAATCGGAGTAGAGGCCCGTCGCCGTCGAGTTCAGGTACTGCGAGCCCCCGTAGGCCGTGAAGCCGTCCACGATGACGAGGATCGCCTCGCGCGACTTACCCGAGTCGATGAGCCGGTCGAAGCGCTCGGCGATGTTCTCCTTCCACGGGTTGTAGTTGAGCGCCCCGCGGGAAGTCCCGGTGAAGCCGGGAAGGTAGTAGAGGACGGGATAGCGGCGGCCGCGCGCGGTCCCGTAGGACGGCGGCAGATAGACGGGGATCTCACGGCGGCGGGGGTCGCCGAGAGGATTATCCTTGAGGACGATGCTCGAGATGGTTTCGATCTGTATGCGGCCTTTCATATGGATTCCCCCAAAGCACGGCGCAGAGCCCCGCCCGAGGCCGCGAGCAGTTCGCGCGCAGGCCCGACCCTCAGGCGCTTGCGCGCCATGACGACGGCGGTCTTGACGCTGCCGCCCGAGGCGCGGAACAGCGCGCGCGCGCGGGCCGGCGTCACGCGGCCAAGGTCGGCGACGATCCGCTCGCCGCGCAGGCGGAGCTTGCGCGAGGTCGGCTTAAGGTCCACCATCCAGT
The DNA here is from genome assembly GCA_964537395.1 of uncultured Elusimicrobia bacterium. Taxonomy (GTDB): domain Bacteria; phylum Elusimicrobiota; class Elusimicrobia; order UBA1565; family UBA9628; genus GWA2-66-18. Next base: position 13,428 of record CAZIBN010000031.1, on the reverse strand, counting down.
GGTCGTACACCTTGCCGATCTTGATCATGGCGCCCGTGGTGAGCGCGTTGAGGACGAACTTGGCCGCGGTTCCGGCCTTCAGGCGCGTCGAGCCGGTCACGACCTCGGGTCCGACGAGGGGCGCGATCACGATGTCGGCGTAGCGGCACTTCGAGCGGCCGTTCGAGGTGACCAGGATCGTCGCGGCCCCGCGCTTCTTCGCTTCGGCGAGGGCCGCATGCACGAACGGCGTCACGCCGCTCGCGGCGACGCCGATCACCGCGTCGCCCTTACGAACCGATCCCGCGGCCCGTCTTCCGAGGATCGGTTCATCCTCGGCGCCTTCCTTGGCGCGGAACACCGATCGCTTGCCGCCGGCGATGACCGCGCGGATCTGGCGCGGCGAGGTGTTGAAGGTGGGCGGGCACTCGGCCGCCTCGAGCACGGCCAGGCGGCCGCTCGTGCCGGCGCCGAGCAGCAGCACCGAACCGCCGGAGGCGAGCGTCTTCGCGAGCGCGTCAACGCCTTGCGCGAGCTCGCGCGCGACGCGCGCGACGGCGAGCGGAACGAGGCGGTCCTCGTCGATGATAAGGCGGACGATCTGGGCGGAGGACTTGGTGTCGATGTTCCGCGTGCGCGGATTGGCCTGCTCCGTAGGCAGGCGCGCGTAGACCCGGGCGGAGAGGAGAGCCACTCTAGTCGTCGCTGTCGTCGCCCGGCCGAACGGAAGGCGGCGGGGTGCCGGTGTCGTCGATGAGCGTCTTGTCCTGGCGCCAACGGGTCGTATCCATCGACGTCGTCCCGCCCTGCAGAGGCGAGGTCGAGGGCTCCACGCCCTCGGGGAGGATCGGGTCGCCGAGCCAGTCGATGACCTGGCCGACGAGCGGCCGCTGAGCCTTGAACATCCGCGTGCCGCGCTCCTGCGGGACCGAGATCAAGGTCGCGTGGCGGGGCCCGACGGCGAACTTCGCGAAGGAGTACAGGATCGGGACCTCCTTGGCGGTGCGCTTGTCCGCTTCGGAGTAGACCATCAGGACAGGCGTCGGTATTGGACGCTTGAGCGCGCGAAGCGCGTTCGGGGTAAGGACCTCCTGCCAGCGCATTCCCGGCGAGAGCATCACGACGAGAGGCACCTTCTGATGCGTCGCCGCGAAGCGGATCGCGATGCTGCCGCCGACCTCGGAGCCGATGAGCCCGATCGAGTCCTCGGGCACGCCCTGGCCCGAGAGCCAGGCGACGGCGGCCTCGGCGTCGCGAGACATGTCCGCGAAGTCGTTGGCGGTCGGCGTGGCGCGGAGCTTCTTCCAGGTCATCTCCTCGCCGGAGGGGCTGACCCGGCTCTCGCCGTGCCCACGAAGATCCACGGCCATCACGCCGTAGCCCGCGCGGATGAGCGGGAACGCCAGGCGCTTCCAGTCTTCCTTGCGCTGGCCCGTGCCGTGAAGCAGCAGCAAGGTCATCTTGCCCGGCACCGACGGCGCGAACATCGCCTTGAGCGCCCAGCCGTCGACGGTCTTAAGCTCGACGGGCTCGCCCGGCAAAGACGGACCCGCGGGCTTAACGGCCTTCACGGGCGCGGCCGAAGAAACCAATGACATCGTCGCGACGAGCAGGACCGCTTTCAGCATAAGCTTAGGGGACGAGTTCTTCTTTCTTGAACCACAGCGCGACTTCCTTCGCCGCGTCCGTCGGATCCGAGGAGGCGTGGATCACGTTCTCGAACTGCTTGGTGACGCTGTTCATGCGGCCGAACGAACCGCGGATCGTGCCCGGTGCGGCCTGCTCGGGGTTCGTGGCGCCGGCGACGGCGCGAACGGCCTTGATCGCGTTCTCGCCTCGGTAGCAGAGGGCGAGGATGCGGCTGTCGGCGATGCCGTGATAGCCGCCGCGGATGTACTTGATCAGGTCCTCGAAGAAGGGCTTGTCGGAGAGCGACGAGTAGTGGTCGCGCGCCAGCTTGTCGCTCACGCAGATCATTTTCGCGCCGACCATCTCGAGGCCGGTGGCGTCGAGGCGGTCGATGGTGAGGCCGGTCAGCTTGCGGAAAGCGCCGTCCGGCTTGATGAGGATGAGCGTCTGTTCAATAGCCATGGGCCGATTCTAGCGAATATGGCTCTAAGAAGGAAGGGCCCGAGCGAGCTGGCCGGCCAGGAAGTCGGCAAGATAGCCGGCGTCGAAGGGCCAGGCGTACTCGATGACGACTCCGGGATGGTTCTTGCGCGCTTCCATGACGATGCCGGGGATCTCGCACTCGGCGTGCAGTCCGCCGCGCGTGTACATCGTCGAGATCAGGCTGATGCGCGTATAGCCTTCCTTGACCAGAGATTCGATAGCGGCCTCGACCGACGGGGCGCAGAACTCGTTGTAGGCCGCGACGAGCTTGCGCCCGCCGAGCTTCGGGGCCAATGCCGCGGCGATCTCATCGATGCCCACCTTATAAGCGTCGTTATCAGGCGTGCGCGGCCACTCCCGAACCTGCTTGTCGAGCTCAGCCTCGCGCGCGCTCATCGTGACCTCGCGCCGAGCCTGGCGCTCCGCCTCGAGCCGCTTGAGCTCGCCGATCAAAGGACGCGGAGTGTCCCGCGCCGTGCCGCCGTGACCGATAAGGATGACCGCCTCTTTGTTTACCACGACGGGATTATATATCTTTGACCATGCGCGCCTTGATGCTCCTGTCGCTCCTGCTCGCCCTCCCGGCGATCGCCGCCCCGCCCGAGATGGAGCGTGAGCTTGCGGGCGTCGTGGACCTCTTCTACGACATGGACTTCGACAAGGCCCGGGCCGCCTCCGATGCGCTGGCCGCGCGCCACCCCAACCATCCCGCCGGGGCCTTCTATCGGGGCGTCTCGTCCTACCAGCGCTGGACCGCCGAGGGCATGCGCTCGACCGCGACCCTCCGGGCGTTCGAGATCGACAGCGAGGCCGCGGAAAAATCAGCCAAGGCCCTCATGGCGACGAACCCCGCCGAAGCGCACTACTATCTGGGGGCCACGCTCGGCTTTCGCGCTCGCTCGAACATGGCGCAGAAGAAGTTCTTCCGGGCGCTGCCCGACGGCTCCGCGGCGGTCAAGCACCTGAAAAAGGCGCTCGCGCTCGACCCGAATCTATCCGATGCGCGCCTGGGCATGGGCATGTTCCACTACTTCGCCGCGCGCATGCCCGCCGGCGCAAAGCCGTTCGCCTACCTGATCATCGGTGAAAGCACCGACCGCAAGCTCGGCCTCGCCGAGCTCTGGAGCGTCGCTGAGACGACCGGGATCGCACGCATGGAGGCGCGCTCGGTGCTCGCGGTCATCCTCTCGAAGGACGATGAGGCCGATTGGGCCGGGGCCGACAAGCTCCTCGCCGAGCTGACCGCGCGCTACCCGCACAACCCGATCTACCGCCTTCGCCGCGCCTACGTCGCCGAGCGGCGAGGGGACTTTGACGCGGCGGTCGCGCTCGCCGATCCTGATGGGAAATGGTTCTCGACCTTGCATCCCAGCGTGCGCACGCCCGCCCACGCCTGGGCGCTGTACCGCGCGGCCGAGAGCCGCCTTCTCCAGGGTCGCGCCGCCGAGACCGCGGGCTGGCTCGCCGCGCTCGACAAGCTCCCCCACCCGCGCGGCATGAAGGACTGGGTCCTCCTGCGCCGCGCCAACCTCCTCGATTTCCAGGGCAAGCCGGGCGAGGCGGACGAACTGTACGGACGCATCAAGGACAAGACGCCCGCCGCTCTAGCCGCCCGCTTCCGAAAGGACCGTTACCCCGCCGGCCCCAAAGACGCCGCCCCCTTCTTCACCGGCTACTGACGCGCGCGTCCGGACGGTATATTTAATAGAATCAGAGCCATGGCGCGGATACTGCTTGTCGACGACGAGCGAGACGTCGTCACCCTCATCAAATTCATGCTTGAAAAGGACGGGCACATGATCATTGCCGCGTACGACGGAGCCGAGGCCCTCGCCAAGGCCGGCGTCGAGCCGCGCGATGAGACCGCCGTCATCCCCGATCTCGTGATCCTCGATGTGATGATGCCCGTCATGGACGGCTACACGGTGCGCGCGCGCCTGCAGGAAGACGCGCGCACGAAGAGCGTCCCCGTCATCGTGCTGACCGCCAAGGGCGAGGCGAAGGACCAGTTCGACCCCGCCTGCAGCGCGACCTCTCATCTTGAAAAGCCTTTCGATCCCAAGACCCTGCGTGATCTGGTCGCAAGCCTTCTGGAGAAGCGCTGATGCCCGCCATCCTCGTCGTCGACGACGAACCCGATATCGTCACCTTGCTGCGCTTCGCCCTCGAAAAGGAGGGCTACACCGTCTCCGAGGCCGGCAACGGCCAGATCGCCCTCGAACGCCTCGGCCTCGAGCCGGTCAAGGCCGACGTCCTCCCGCCCGATCTCATCGTCCTCGATATCATGATGCCGGTGATGGACGGCTACCAGCTCAACATGCGCCTGCAGACCGAGCCGCGCGCCAAGGACATCCCCATACTCGTGCTGACTGCCAAAGGCCAGAAGATGCGCGACCTCTTCGAGATGGCGCCCAACGTGGCGGCCTACGTGCAAAAGCCTTTCGACCCCAAGATGCTCCGCGAGCTCATCGCCGGCATCCTCGCTTCCCGCGGAGAAAAAAAGAATGTCTGAGAAGCCCACCTCGCCCGCGCCTGCCATCGACGAGGGCCGCGGCATCGAAGAGCTCATGGCCGTCAAGAAGGCCAAGATCGCGGATATGCGCGTCCGTGGCATCGATCCTTTCCCGTCCCGCACGGTCCGTCATAACGATTGCTCTTCCGTTCGGCCGTTGAGCGTCGGCCTGACCGAACCCATGCAGCACTCGACGGAGAAGGTCGCCATCGCGGGCCGCCTCACCGAATTGCGCGATATGGGCAAGTCCATCTTCGGACGCCTCGCTGATCTGTCGGGCAACGCCCAGGTGTATTTCAAAAAGGACGCCTTGCCAGAGGATGTCTTCGCTTTGGTCAAGCGCGATCTTGCCGTCGGCGATTTCCTGGCCGTCTCAGGAAGCGTGTTCATCACCAAGACCGGCGAGCCCACCGTCGCGGCCGAGCACGCGGTCATCCTCGCCAAGGCGATCCGCCCGATGCCCGAGAAATGGCACGGTATCACCAACACCGAGATCCGCTATCGACAGCGCCATTTAGATCTTGTCTCCACGCCCGAATCCCGGGATGTCTTCATCAAGCGCGCCAAGATCGTCTCGACCATCCGCCGCGTCCTCGATGCGCGCGGCTACATCGAAGTCGAGACGCCCGTTCTCCTCGGCCAGGCCGGCGGCGCGTCCGCCCGCCCGTTCCACACGCGCCACAACGCGCTCGAGCAGGACATGGTCCTGCGGATCGCCACCGAGCTGTACTTAAAAAAACTGGTCATCGGCGGCTTAGATCGCGTCTACGAGATCGGCCGCGTGTTCCGCAACGAAGGCGTCGACACGACGCACAATCCCGAGTTCACCATGCTCGAGGCGTACGAGGCTTACTCGGACTATGAAGGAATGGCGTCTCTTTTCGAGACCTTGCTGACCGAGTGCGCCGCAGCCTGCGGCATCTCCGAGATCGACTGGCGCGGCAAGAAAATCTCGCTGAAGGCGCCGTTCAAGCGCCTGTACCTCCCGGAGGTCTGGAAGGACCGGTGCGGCGAGCCGATCGAGAACGTCCTCGAGGGCAAGGGCTTCAACCGCCCCGGCCTCCTTAAGCTCGCCGAAAAGCTGGGGATACATGCGGGCGAGAAGACCCCGAGCGCAAAATTGTTCGACCGTATCGTCGAGTCGAAGATCGAGGACCTGCTCGAGCAGCCCACCTTCCTGTTCGACCATCCCACCGCGATCACCCCGCTCGCGAAGCTGAAGCCCGGCACGCAGTCGCTCGTCGAACGCTTCGAGTGCTTCGCCGCCGGCATCGAGCTGTCCAACGCCTACTCCGAGCTCAACGACCCTCAGGATCAGCGCGACCGCTTAGTCGAGCAGATGAAGCAGAACGCCGCCGGCGACGCCGAGGCCGATCTGCTCGACGAGGACTTCATCCAGTCGATGGAGGCCGGCATGCCCCCCATGGGCGGCATCGGCGTCGGCATCGACCGCCTGACCATGTTCCTCACCGGCCGGGACTCGATCCGCGACGTGATCCTGTTCCCCACGCTCAAGCACGAAAAACCCGCGTGAGCCTCGAGCTTTTCATCTCGCTTCGCTACCTTAAAGCCAAGCGCAAAGGCCTGTTCGCGGTCGTCACGACCTTGATCGGCGTGGCGGGCGTGACCGTCGGCGTGGCGGCCCTGCTCACAACGATGTCGGTGATGAACGGCTTCCAGACCGACATCCAGAAGAAGATCATCGGCGCCCAGGCCCACATCACGATCCTCGGCGCGCGCTCCGCCCTGGATGTCGACGAAACCTTGGCCGCCGTCCGGGCCGACCCCGACCACGAGGCCTCCTCCCCGTTCGCGCTCGGCCAGGCGATCCTCACCGTGCGCGACCGCTCGATCGGCGTCGTCGTCAAAGGCATCGACCCCGAGCGCGAGTTCGCCGTCAACGATCTCGCCGCCAAGCTCACCTCCGGCACCTGGGACGGCATCGGCGAGGGCAAGGTTCCCGGCATCGTGCTCGGCGTCGAGCTCGCCGATCACCTGGGCAGCGACATCGGCGACGAGGTCGTGCTGGTTTCCCCCAAGAGCGTCGCAACCCCCCTCGGGCTTCTGCCGAAAATGCAGAAGTTCCGCGTCGCGGGCACCCTCAAGACCGGCTACTACGAGTACGACAGCGCCTCGGCCTGGACCGGCCTGACGGCCGCCTCGAAGTTCCTCGGCGTGGACGCCGGGGCCTCGGGCGTCGGCGTGAAGCTCAAGAACCTCCGCCGCGTGGACGCCGCCGCCAACCGCCTGCGCGGCGTCCTCGGCTTCACCAAGCTCGTGCGAACCTACGCGCAGATGAATCAGACCCTGTTCGCGGCGCTCAAGCTCGAGAAGACCGTGATGTTCATCATCCTCACCTTGATCACGCTCGTCGCCTCGCTCGGCATCGCTTCCACGCTCATCCTCCGCTCTGTGGAAAAGACGCGGGACATCGGCCTGCTCAAGGCGATGGGCGCGGGCCCCGGCCTCATCCGCCGCATCTTCCTCGTCGAGGGCTTCCTGATCGGCGGCGCCGGCGTGCTGATGGGCCTCGGCCTCGGCATGCTCCTGTGCTGGGTGATCGCGAACTTCAAGATCGTCGAGCTTCCCGCCGATATCTACTATCTCTCGAAGGTGCCGGTGGATGTGCGACCCTGGGACGTCGTCGCCGTGACCGGCATGGGCCTGCTGCTGTCCCTGCTCGCCACGCTTTACCCCGCCTCGCGCGCCGCGAAGGCCGATCCCGTGGAGGCCATCCACTATGGCTGAGCCCGCGATCATCATCAAAGGCGTCAGCAAGACCTACGGGCAGGGGCCTTCCGCCGTTGCCGTTCTGCGCGGCATCGATTTTGAGGTCGCCTCCGGCGAGTTCATCGCCATCCTCGGGCCAAGCGGCTCAGGCAAGTCCACCTTGCTCAACCTCCTCGGCCTCATGGACCGCCCCGACTCCGGCGAGCTGACCGTGCGCGGCCGCCGCGCCGCCGACCTCGTCGAGCTCGAGCGCGCGAAGATGCGCTGCGCGCACATCGGCTTCGTCTTCCAGTTCGATTCGCTGCTCCCCGAATTCACCATCCTCGAGAACACCCTCATGCCCGCAAGGCTCGCGATGGCCAACGGTCTTTCCGGCGAGTCCCTCGCCAGCGCCACGGTGCGCGCGACCGCCCTGCTCGAGTCCCTCGGCATCGGCGCCCTGCGCGACCGCTTCCCCTCGCAGACCTCGGGCGGCGAGCGCCAGCGCGCCGCGATCGCCCGCGCCCTGATCAACAAGCCCTCGGTGATCCTGGCCGACGAGCCCACCGGCAACCTCGACCGCGCCAACGGCGACCGCGTGTTCGCCGACTTCCGCCGCGTCGCGCGCGAGCAGGGCGCGGCCGTCGTCCTCGTCACCCACGACGAGCCGGCGGCGCAGGCCGCCGACCGCATCCTGCGCATGACCGACGGCCGCCTCACTTAGATGAAGGCCGCCGTCGGCCTCGCGGCGCTGTGGCTGCTGGCGACCATGGCGCTCGGCGGCCTGGTTCCCGCCCCGGCCTTCGCGCTGTGCCTCGCGCTGCTCGCCAAGCTCTGGCGCGACTCGGGCGGGAAGCCCTTCACGCGCTTTCCCGACGCCGCGCTCGCCCTCACCCTTATCGCCGTCTACCTCTCGACCTTCCGCTGGCACGGCGGCGACGACGGGCCGAACAGCCTTCTGCCCTTCTGCATCCTGCGCCACGGCACCTTGACGCTCGAGCCCGTGCTCGATCCCTGGTTCATCGGCACCCCCGGGAAGCTCGAGAACTTCACCGTGTTCCACCTCGGCAAGCACCTGTCCATCTATCCGATCGCGCCCGGCCTGCTCGCCTTGCCCGTCTACCTCGTGACGGCCCTGTCGGGGACGTCCATCACGGAGCCCGCACTTCACGGACTCTCGAAGCTGAGCGGCTCGATCATCACCGCGCTGTCCGCGGTCGCGCTGCGCCGCTCGCTGAAAGGGCGGTGCTCCCCCGAGTTCGCGCTCTCCCTATGCCTCGTCTACGGCCTGGGCTCCTGGGCGTTCAGCGTGAGCTCGCAGGCGCTGTGGCAGCACGGCCCCGCGGCGCTCGGCGTGGGGCTGGCGCTCTGGGGCTTCAACGAGACGGGCCGCCGGTTCGACGCGCTCGCGGGCTTCGGCCTCGGCCTCGCCGTCGCCGCGAGGCCCGACAGCGTTTTTTTCATGGCCGCGGGCGCGGCTTTCGTCCTTCTCTTCGATCGCAAGCGCCTCCCCGGCTTCGCGCTCGGCGCGGCGCTTCCGCTCGGCCTGCTGGGCGCTTATTGGCTCGTCTACACCGGTCAATTGCGCCCTCCGGAAGCGAAATTCCAGACGGGCATGTTCATCGGCTTCCAGCCCGCCGCTTTCTTCGGCCTGATCGCGAGCCCCACGCGCGGCCTGCTCCTCTTCTTCCCCCCGGTCCTCTTCAGCCTCTTCGCCGCCTGGCGCTCGCGAGACCCTCTGGTCCGTCTCATGACGGCGGCCTGCGCCGGCCCCTGGCTCCTGCTGTGCTTCTACCTCACCTGGGTCGGAGGCTCCACCTTCGGCCCCCGCTACTTCGCGACAGCCGCACTCGTCTTCTGCTGGGCCACGGCCGGCCTCGAGCCCTGGCTCGCCGCGTCGGCGCTCCGGTCTCGGCTCTGGGCCTGGGCCTGCGCCGCGGCGATCCTCACCCACGCGGCCGGCGGCTACCTGCTGTGGCCCGGCTCGGACCAGTTCGCCGCCGAGAAGGCGACCCTCTGGTCATGGCGCCTTCACCCCCTGGCGAACATCCTGACATCGGACGGCGCCCTTCGCTCCCTCCCCTTTCTCGTCAGAGCGGCGATCGCCGTAGCAGCGGCGTTCGCGAGCATGATCTTGGTCAATGCCGAATTCCGGCGGGATGTGATATCCTTTTCTCGTCGGGCGCGATGGCGCGCCGGGAGTAATTAATGAAGATTTACATCGATGGCAAGTTCTACGACAAGGACGACGCGAAGGTCTCGGTTTTCGACCACGGTGTGCTCTACGGCGACGGCATCTTCGAAGGCATCCGCGTCTACAACGGCCGCGTGTTCCGCCTCGACGACCATCTCGAGCGCCTCGACGAGTCGGCCAACGCCATCCTGCTCAAGCTCCCGATGCCCATCAAGGAGATCGAGAAGGCGATCCTCGAAACCGTGCGCCTCAACGGCCTGAAGGACGCCTACATCCGCCTCGTCGTCACGCGAGGCGTCGGCGACCTCGGCCTCGACATGCGCAAGTGCAAGGACGGCGCCACGATCTTCATCATCGCCGACCGCATCGAGCTGTACCCCGAGGAGTTCTACGAGAAGGGCCTGACAGTCATCACCTCGACTATTAGACAGAAGGGATTGGACCAGGTGACGCCCGGCGTGAAGTCCCTCAACTACCTCGCGAACATCCTCGCCCGCGCCGAGGCGACCGCCGCCGGCGCCCAGGAAGCGATCCTGCTCAACGCGACGGGGCATGTCTCCGAGTGCTCGGGCGACAACCTGTTCTACGTCAAGAAGGGCAAGATCTTCACGCCTCCGACCTCCGCCGGCATCCTCGTGGGCGTGACGCGCAACGTCGTCATGGAGCTCGTCGAGAAGCACCTCGGCACCAAGGTCATCGAGCGCAACTTCCCGCGCTACGACCTGTACGGCGCCGACGAGGTCTTCCTGACCGGCACCGGCGCCGAGGTCATCGCCGCCGTCAAGATCGACGGCCGCATCATCGGCAAGGGCGTGTGCGGGCCGACGACCAGGACCCTCATCAAACACTTCCGGGACTACGCGAACTCCTCCGGAACGCCGGTGTACGAAACCGTCAAGGCGAAGTAAAGCCATTGCGCCTCGTCAGCTGGAACGTCAATGGCGTTCGCGCCGCGCACAAAAAGGGCTTCGCAGACTGGTTCAAGGCCGAGAAGGCCGACGTCGTCTGCCTCCAGGAGACCAAGGCCCAGCCCGATCAGCTGACTCCGGAGATCCTCAACCCCAACGGCTACCACGGCGAGTTCCACTGGGGAGAGAAGAAGGGCTACTCCGGCGTCGCCACCTTCTCTAAAATCGCCCCGACCAAGGTCGAGCGCGGCTTCGAGATCCCCGAGTTCGACAACGAAGGCCGGGTCCTCGCCACGAAGCACGGCGACATCACTTTGTTCAACATCTACTTCCCCAACGGCAAAGCCCGCGAGGAGCGCCTGAAGTTCAAGATGGATTTCTACGAGGCATTCCTCACGAAGGTCATCCCCCGCTACCGCAAGCGCGGCGACGACAAGATCGTGATCTGCGGCGACGTGAACACCGCCCACAAGGAGATCGACCTCGCGCGCCCCAAGGAGAACCGCAAGATCTCCGGCTTCCTGCCCCAGGAATGCGAGTGGATGGACCGCCTCCTCGCCGACGGCTTCATCGATACCTTCCGCGAGTTCGAGAAGGGCCCCGAGCACTACTCGTGGTGGGACCAGCAGTCCCGCGCGCGCGACCGCAACATCGGCTGGCGCATCGACTACTTCTTCATCTCCGAGAACCTGCGCCCCCGCCTGAAAAAGGCCTTCATCCAGCCCGAGACCATGGGCTCCGACCACTGCCCGGTCGGCATCGAACTGGCCTAGCCCGGCGTAGGCCGAATGACGCGCGTCTTTCTTCCCTTAGGTCCCGCACGGGCACGCCCCGCACCGCGCTAGCATGGGGGCATGCCCCGCGCCCTCGCCATACTGCTCGTCGCCGTCACCCTCTCCTCGCACGCGCAGTTCGCCGGCGCCGCGCCCGTCGACCCGGCGGCAGACATAACCGACACCTTCCGCAATCTCTGGGACCGCTTCCGCGGCCGCAAGCCGCCGTCCCAGATCCCGGCCGGCGACGGCGCGAACATCGGCCGCCTCGTCTCCTGGAACGTGCAGACGCTCGGCAAGAAGGCCTCCAAGGGCAAGAAAGACGCGTTGCGCCTCGGCCTCGGACGCGCCCTGGCCGGCGCCGGGCCGTCCATCCTCGCCGCGCAGGAGGTCGCCAACGACAAGGGCGCGGAAACGCTCTCCCGCCAGCTTCCTGACGAGGGCCGCGGCTGGACGATGAGCTTCGCGGACACCTCGGACTCGATGAACAACGCGATCTACACCGGCCCCGGCGTGCGCCTGGACTGCTCGGGCAACCTGGACCTCGAAGGCGTCCGGCATCCCCCGCACATGGCGCACGTCACCATCGGCGACGCCGATTTCACCGTGCTCAGCGTGCACCTGTCCTACAACAAGGGCGACGCCGCGTCCTCCGCCGATGAGCTCAAGATCATCATGGCCTGGGTCCGCGCTCAGGCAGCCGTGCCCGGCGCCGATCCGGATTTCATCGTCGCCGGAGACTTCAACCTGCCCACAGGCCGGGGAAAAGAGCTCAGCAGCCGCTCCGCCGATCGCTCCTGGGAGCCTATTGAGGAAGCACTTGGGCCCGGCTTCACCGCCCTCGTCGATGAGCCGACCTCCCGCCGCGGCCGAGAGGAGTCGGCCAACAACTACGACCACTTCCTCGTCAGCGACGATTTTCTCGATGAGGAGCTCGTCGCCGCGGGCGCGGTCGACGAACGCGAGGTCGTCATGGCCGAGCGCTCCGCAGGCACACGCGCGTCGGATCACTTCCCGATCGCGCTGACCTTCCGCAAGTCGGGAGCGGGGCCCAACGGCAAGGCCATCGCCCTCGACGGCGCGTCCACCTGCCGCTAAGCGCTGGCTAAGGAAGAGGTTGAGGTCCCAGTCGCACGGGGGCCCGGGCCCAGTGATGCCTCGCTTGGTTCGTTGCTTTAAAGCAGCACGCGGAGGCTTCCAAGCAATTTAAGCCGGTTACTCCCGACCTTCGTTGCTTTAAAGCAAAGAACCAGGCGGAACAATAGTCGGGGCGGACGGGTAAATTCATGATAATTTTGCATTCGTTCCCTTGCCCCCGAGCTCCGTTCCCGCTATCCTAGGTTTATGCCCCCCCGAACACTCACCCTTGTTATCCTGGCGTCATTGATCGCCCTGGCTCCGCCCGTTTTCGCCGCAGAGAAGAAGAAGCCAACCAAGCAAGCCACGCGAACTTGGAAGACAGTCGTCGATTACGTCTTCAAGAATGGGGGCGAAGATTCGATTAAGGCCCCGGCATCGCGAACTCTCGGATACGACTCCGATGAGATATTCGCTAAATCTCTCGGTCTTGATGCTGATAAATCCAAAGATGGGAGAGAACACGACATCTTCGTTATCTACGAAAAGGACGGAGGCGCCGCTTCAATACCGAAAGAGATTGTGATCGGTAACATGAGCGTTACCGACGTCGGCTCGAACAAGAAAATTGACAGCTACCGAATTCGAATATCTCTGGATGGGGCCGTGATTCAGGGCATGCATGCCACAGGCTTAGCCGGTCACGTTATCCAACGGGCACTGCCTCCTGATTCGAAAGAACTTCTGACTGTGTTCAAAAATGAGAGCAATCTAAATCTTAAAGAACTGGATTTCTCAAAACTAACTCAATGAAATTCATTGCAATCGCAATAATCATCAGTCTCGTCCCCAGCATCGGTCAATGCAAACGCGGAAACCGCGACCTTGAAAATGCGACGGAAACCGCACGCAATGCCGAAGAGCGGCTAACAAGCGCACCCAATCTTACCCCCGAAGAAACCACGCGACTCCGCGAAGAGAAGGCAGGCGCCGTCGAGAAAATAGAAACAATTGCCAACTCGGAGCCGAAAGACACGGAGACTCAGCTCGAGGTCAGCAAAAGCCTCGCCTCCGTGGCGGAGGCCCCCCGCGCGATCCCCTACGCCGAGCGCGGCCTGAAGCTCGCCGAGACCTCCGGTGACCCGAAGATGATTCGCGAGGCGC
>CAZIBN010000030.1:0-41869 GCA_964537395.1 uncultured Elusimicrobia bacterium | reverse complement strand
GCGGCCACGAGCAGGCTGTCGAAGTGTCCGTGGTAGCAGCCCGCGAACTTGATGATGAGGTCGCGGCCGGTGAACGCGCGCGCCGCGCGCGCAGCGCTCATCCCCGCCTCGGTGCCGGAGCTGGTCATGCGCATCAGCTCGATCGACGGGAAGGCCTTCTTGACGCGCTCGGCGAGGTTCACCTCGGCCTGTGTGGCGGCGCCGAACGTCGAACCGCGCTCGAGCGCAGCCTGAGCCGCCCGGACGAGCTCGCGCCGGGCGTGGCCGAACATCAGCGGCCCCCAGGACAGGCAGAAGTCGAGATAGGACTTGCCGTCGTCCGCCTTGAGGTACGCGCCGGAGCCCGAGTTCACGAACAGGGGCGTGCCGCCGACCGACTTGAAGGCGCGCACCGGGGAGTTGACGCCGCCGACGAGCGATTTGCGCGCGCGGGCGAAGATCTTCTTCATGCTGTCAGGGTTGGTTTTTTTCAGGCGAGCCATTTGGCGGCCTCCAGGGCGTAATAGGTCAGAATGAAATCGGCGCCGGCGCGCTTGATGCACATGAGCGACTCCAGAGCCATCCTCTTCTCGTCGATCCAGCCGTTGGCGGCCGCGGCCTTGATCATCGCGAACTCGCCCGACACCTGATAGGCCGAGGTCGGCAGGCCGAAGCGTGTTTTGACGGCCTTGAGCACGTCGAGATAGGGCAAGGCGGGCTTGACCATCACCATGTCCGCGCCTTCCTCCACGTCGAGAGCCACCTCGCGCATCGCCTCGTTGAAGTTGGCCGGATCCATCTGGTAGCCGGAGCGGTCGCCGAAGCTGGGCGGAGACTCGGCGGCCTCGCGGAACGGCCCGTAATAGGCGCTGGCGTATTTGGCGGCGTAGGCGAGGATCGGGGTATCGCCGAAGCCGTTCTCATCGAGGGACTTGCGGATCGCCGCGACCTGGCCGTCCATCATGCCCGAGGGCGCGATGATGTCGAAGCCGGCCTTCGCCTGCGAGGCGGCGGTCTTCGCCGCGATCGCCAAGGTCGGGTCGTTGAGCACCTTGCCGCCCTTCACGATGCCGCAGTGGCCGTGGTCGGTGTACTCGCAGAAGCACAGGTCCGCGATCATCAGCAGGTTGGGATGCTTATCCTTGATCGCCTTCACGGCGTTCTGCACGATGCCGTTGTCGGAGTAGGCGCCGGAGGCCTTCGAGTCCTTTTTGTCGGGGATGCCGAAGAGGATCAGGCCGGGGATGCCCTCGCGCACCGCGGCGTCGGCGGCCTTGACCGCCATGTCCACGGAATACTGGAAATGTCCGGGCATCGAGGAGATCGGACGCTTCTCCCCCTTGCCGGGGCGGATGAACAGCGGGAGGATGAAGTCCCTGGCGGTCAGTTCGGTCTCGCGGATCAGGGAGCGAAGGACGGGGCTGGAGCGCAAACGACGGGGACGAGTAATAGGGAAGCTCATAAGGCGGATTTTACATCATCTCACCGGCCGGTTTTCAGCCAAAAAAAAGCCCCGGCCGATCCGCCGAAGGCGGATCGCACCGGGGCTTCCCTATCTTTGCGGTTAAGCCTTAGCGCAGCTTGGCGGCGTCGATAAGACCGTTGCCTTGCTCGTCGCCGGACAGGCCGTTGAGCCTGGTCGCCGCCGCCGCGAGGGCGGCGCGCACGGCCGCGGGCGTTTTGGCACCCTTGGCCACGGCCAAGGCGGCCAGGCCGGCCACGTGAGGGCAGGCCATGGACGTCCCTGAGTACGCCTTGACGCCGCCGGCGTCATGGACGAGCGGCACCGTCGAGGGTATCAGCACGCCAGGGGCGATGAAGGCCACCTCCGGTCCGCGGCTGGAGAACGTGGAGATCCCCTCGTTCGTGTTGGGGCACAGCTTCGTGTTCGTGATCCCAGTCGGGCACAACGCGGAGACGGCGATCGTCTCCGGGTAAGCGCCCGGCCAGTTCACGGCCTTGCCGTCGTTGCCGGCGGCGGCGACGAAGGTCACGCCTGAGTTGACGGCCATCTGCAGCGCGTACTGAACCAGCGGCATCGCCTGCGGAGCCCCGAGGCTCATGTTGGCCACCTGAATACCGTTCTGAGCGGTCCACATGATGCCGTCCATGATGCCGAACATCCCGCCGCTGCCCTCCTTCGTCAAGACCTTGACGGCGTAGAGCACTGCCTTCGGCGCCACGCCGACGACGAGCTTGTCGTTCATGACGGCGGCGATGGAGCCGGCGACGTGCGTGCCGTGGAAGTGATCGTCGGCCCACGGGGCTTCCTTATCAACGGCGTTATATCCTCCGGCCACCGTCAGGTCGGGATGGTTCGGATCGATGCCCGTATCGATGACGGCGACCTTGACGCCGGCGCCCTGGTTGCTGCTCCAGGCGGCGGGTGCGTTGACGCGCGCCACGCCCCACGGAACTTCCGCGGCGCTCTTTCCCGCCGCGACGGCCTGCCGAACCGGCTCAGACTGAGCCAACGCCTTCATCGCCGCCACCGACGGCTCGATGGGGAAAGGCGTCTGATTCATCGAGGCCGGAACGCCCTCGATCCAGTTCAGCCAGACTTCGGGATCGGCGCGGAAAACCTTCGGATGAGAAGCCAGGCGCGTGCGAGCCTGGACGGACAGGCCGGACGGAGCCTCCACCAGCAGCACGGCCAGCGACGGGATCCCGTCGAGAATGGCCAGCCCCTGAGCCTTCACGATCTGCTCCTGTTCGGCCACGGACGTGCCGAGCTTGAAGGCGACGATGATCCGGTTTTCAACGCCCAACTCCGACAACGCCGCGAACGCATGCGGTGCGCACATCATCAGCGCTGCAAGCACGGGCAGCCACATTAATCGTTTCATTCATTCCCCCAGGGGTCGCTGCCGGCGTCACCTCTGCCGGTTGGACCAAAAGACCTATATCATAAGTAGGTCTTTAGGGCAATTAGTATTTTATGTCGATTCTGTCGAATGCGCGTCCGGCGTGATCGGAATACATGAACTTCTTCCAGACGCCTCCCGTGCGCGCGTTCTCCACGGCGAGAAGGATGGCGCCCTGATCGATGCCGACGGCGTCAGGGGAGCGCCAAAGGCCCGAAACGTTGAAGCGCTCCTTCCAGCGCGGGTCGGCGTTGAAAGCGTCGGTGAAGCCGTAACGGCCCCAGATCCGGTCGCCGTATTTCTCCTTCATATAACGCAGGGCCGCGACCGAGAGCGCGGGCGTGTGGGCCATCGAACCGCCCGCCGCCGCCGGGGCGATGGTCCCGTCATGCTCCAGCCCGTTGGGATTGGCGCCGTAGGCGCGGTAGCCCTCAGGGCCGTCGCACGAGGTCCAGCCCCAGCAGTCCGGGCCGTACGCCTTGTGATCTTTTCGCGCCGCGATCGCCGCGGCGCGGTGCGCGAGCGTGGCCTCCACCGATTTCTCGAAGTAATCGTGGCCATCGTCCCTCCAGCCGCGAAGATCCAGCCAGAGCTGTGAGTATTGATGAGTGAACAGCGGGCCGGACGCCTGGGTCAGCGGCCCGCCCACCGGGCGCTTCCATGCGCGCCACGACGCGACGGGCAGCGGATGCGTCGGCGATCCCAGCCCGAGCATATAGAGGATATGGTGCTCGCTGTAGGCGTCCCAGCGCGAGGCGATAAAACCCTTCGGTGTCCAGCCCATCGAAAGCGTGAGCGACCCGGGCTTGGCGCCGCCGTCGGTCATCATCCAAGGGAAGTCCACGCGCTCGTAGATCTCTCGCGCCAGGCGCTCAACCTCGGTGCCCGCGAAATGTTTCCCAACCGTGAGCGCGCCCGCCAGGAGCAGGGCCGTGTCGATCGACGACACCTCCGCGTGGTCCGAGGGCTTGCCGGTCGCGGCGTCGACGAAGTGATGGAACCAGCCGTGCTCGTGGGCCTGCCGCGAGCGCAGATGCCTCAGCGTCGTCAGCGCGCGCCGATACGCCTGCTTGCGCGTTATCCAACCGCGGCTTTCGCCGATCGTCAGCGCCGTCAGGCCGAAGCCGGTCGCCGCCATCGAGGCGATCCCGCGGTCGCCGCCGCCGAAATTGCCCGCGCGGTCCTTCGTCAGGCCGGTGATCGGGTCGGTCTGCTCCTGGAAATAAAGGAACGCCTTGCGCTGGAGGTCGTCGAGAAATACCTGATCGCTCTTGGTGAATCCGGCCGCACCGCCGTCGAGCCCGGCGAAGGGATCGGCGATCTCGACGCGATAGGCCTCCGCGTCGCCCGCTCCCACATAGATCGACGCGCGGCCCTCCCGGCCGCGGATCAGGCCGCCGCTGAACAAAACATCCTCGAGGTCCGCCCGCTTCGAGGCCCCCGCCGGAAGCCGGGCGCGCTCGAGCAAGATCTTCATCGGCGTGCGCCGCCCCGTCGCCGGATCGATCGCGAACGCCATGGGGTAATAGTGGCGCTTGCCCTGTTCGTCGAACCGGGCGACATGCCCCAGCACGCCGACGAGCCCGTTGCTCAGCGTGTGCAATTCATTGGCCCCGCCCCACTCATCGGCGCCGAACAGGTCGTCATAGGGCACGGCCCGCTCGATAGCGGCGGGGTTCAGGGAGGCGAGGCCGTCGACGACGGTCATCGCGATCTTGCCGCGGCCGCCGATCGCGCCCTGCGGCCGCGTCACCACGAGGATCCTTCCGTCCGGGAGCTTGGACAGCCTGATGTCCTTCATGCCGTCGGGCCCCTGCGCGAAGCGCTTGAGATCACCCAAAGAGCCGCCGCGATAAAACACCGTCCGGTAACCGAGGCCGCCGTCCTTCGGGAACGTCTCCACGCCGCCCATCACGAGCTCACCGTCGATGAACGAGACGAACGGATCCTGAAGCGCCATGACCGGCGCCCCGGGCAACGGTCGCCAGCGTCCGCTGCTTTTCTCGAAGAATACGACCTCGGAGGCCTCGCTATCCCGCGCCTCGACCCGCGCGGCCATCACCTCGATAGACTTCCCCTGGAATGTGGTCCGGAATGGCGCCGTCGGATTATAAACATCACGCCCCCTGATGCCGGTGAAGCGTAATTTTTTCCCTTGAGCCGCCTTGCCGCCCGTGCGATACTCCGCCAGGAGCGTGGCGACCGGGCGGGCGCTTGGGGTCACGACGTCATTGCTCTCCGGGACGACGGCGTCCAAGTCGCCCTGCGCAGCGCCCCCGCCGTACAGCGCATCCAGACGCCCGGGCATCTCCGCCGCCGGAGCGGGTGCAAGCGTCCTCGACAGCGCCAGGCTCGCCTGCGGCAGCGCCGCGATCGCGGGGATCAGACCGGCCGCAGGGCTCGCCGCCACGGAAACGGGGACCGGCGCGGGGACGAGGGACGCGGGAAGCGCGAGCGTCGGCGCGCCCAACGGCGCGAGCGAGGGCGTGATCGCCACCGCACCCAGCGACGGCACGATCAAGGGTGCGGTGACGCCCGCTCGCCCGGCTAGGACGATCGTCTGCGCCGCAACCTCATAGCAAGCAGGCCCCGGCACGGCGATGAGGACGACAGCCGCAGCCGTAATGGCCGCGATCTTCCTTAAGAGCTTCACCTCGTCAGGATAACATCCACGCCCGGCGAGGCCCTGGGCAGTAAGGGATGAAAACCCCCGGCATAAGACCTACGACAATGCGCGGGAGAGGGCGTCCACGAACGACGCCGCCGAGGGCCAACGGTCCTCGGGCCGGGGCTCGAGCGCGCGGCCGATCGCCGCGTCCACCTCGATTCGAAGGCTCGGCGCGGCCTCGGAGGGCTTGCGATACATCTTCTGCGCCTTGAGCATCACGCCGCCCGTCGGGAAGGGCAGCGTCCCGACCAAAGCCTCGTAGGCGCAGGCGCCGAGCGCATAGACATCGGCCGATGGCGTCACCACGCCCTGCTCCTGCTCGGGCGACATGTAGGCCGGCGTTCCGGAGATCTCGATCTTAGACATCGTGGACATGGTCTCAGCCACGCGCCGCGCGATGCCGAAGTCCATGACCTTGGCCCGGCCGCCATGGATCATCACGTTGGCGGGCTTGAGGTCCTGGTGCACGACGCCCTGGCCGTGAGCGTAGTCGAGAGCGGAGGCGATCTGCTTAAAATAAGCGGCGGTCTCGGCATGGTTCACCGGCCCGCGCCCGAGGCGCTCGTGCAAGGTCTCGCCGGGCACGCGCTCGAACACGATGAACAGCCCCTCCGCGTCCTCGTGGATCGCATGGATCTCGACGATGTTCGGGTGCTTGAGACCGGCGACGGTGCGGGCTTCCTTCAAGAAGCGGCTGCGCTCGCGCGGGTTGTCGGCGATCTCGGCGCGCAGCTTCTTGAGCGCCACGGTCCTCTGCAGGCCGAGGTCGACGGCTTCGTAAACGACGCCCATGCCGCCCTGACCCAAGGTCCTTACGACACGAAAGCCCTTGGGCACCGCGCCCACGAAGGGCGCGGCGGCAGCGAGCGCATCGTGATCTTCCTTTCTCAGAGCCATGCGCACGGACGAATCTCCGCGCTTACGGAAAAGCGCGAAGGAGAAGAACAGCAAGGCGGTGCCGATGGCCCCGAGCCAGACGGGCCAGGAGCGGGCGCTTTTCGCCCCCCCGCCGCGCACCGCGAGCGTGTCGTGATACAAAGCGTCGAACTGGGAATCAAGCGCAGCGGCGCGGGCGAGATCGGCCAGTTCCTCCTCGCCGCGTCCGAGCGCGCCAAGCGCGGCCGAGCGCGCGACATAGGCGTTGGCGTCCTTGTTGTCGAGGGCGAGAGCGCGGTCGGCCTCGGCCAGGGCTTCCTTCGGGCGGCCGAGGTCGGTCAGGTCGTGGGAGAGCAGATGCAAAGAGCGGGAGTCGC
This sequence comes from uncultured Elusimicrobia bacterium, assembly GCA_964537395.1. Classification (GTDB taxonomy): domain Bacteria; phylum Elusimicrobiota; class Elusimicrobia; order UBA1565; family UBA9628; genus GWA2-66-18. Next base: position 35,105 of record CAZIBN010000030.1, on the reverse strand, counting down.
GCGCATCAAGAGAGATCGCGCGCCGGGCGTCCTCGGCCGAGTCGCCGTATTTGCCAAGAAAACGCCGCGTCAGCGCGCGCAGGCGGAAGGCGCCGCCGTCGGTCGGGGCTTCCTCGATACGCCGCGTCAAAGCCGTCTCGGCGCCGTCGTAGTCCTTGATCGCGATCTTGCCCGAGGCGTCGCGCAGGATCGCGTTGCCGTGAAGGTCGGGAAGGGTGACGCCGAGACCGGCGGGCATCGCCGCCGCCGGGCCGCGCGAGGCCGCGCCGGCCAGAGCGCCGAAGGATATAGGGGAAGCGAGTATCGTGCCGCCCGAGCCCTCGTCCTGGCGCATGCCCGCGACAAGCTCCGCGATGCGGGACTTGACCGTCTTGGATTCAACCGCCGTCCGCGCGGGCTCCGAAAGCTTCACATACGACAGCAAGGCCGGGTCCGTCGGGTTGCGCGCCAAGGCCTCGACCGCGTACTGGCGGGCCGCGGCGGGGTTGTCCGCCTTCACGAGCCGCGCCACTTCTTGGCGGTCGTGCGCCACCTCCGGCGTCTTCGCCGGCGTGAACACAGTCACGCCGTATTCGGTTTTGATGCCGGGAGCCATCAAGGCTGGATGCTCGAGCGTCCCGGCGGTCAAACCTCCCGCCAACGCGCCTGGCGCCCTCTCCATTGCCACTTTCTCAGCCGCGGCGACGAAGGCCGCCCAATCGGCAGCGCTCACATCCTGAGAGCCCGCTGCTTTCTTGTTCCAGTCTGACTTCGCCTTCTCGATCGCCATCGCCGCCCCGCTCCCCTTGTCGTCGGCGCAAGACCCGTCGGGGCTCATGGCCGCGCAAACGACATTACTCAGCGGCAACTCCTCGCGGCTGACATCGCTGGCCTCCGGCTTCACAATGGCAGGAACGACCTCAGTAGTGGGGGTGGGGGTAACCGCATTATTTCCCGCGCCTTTCGCGGCATGGAGCGGGGTAGTTAGCAGAAACGTCAAAACGAGGAGGAGAACTTCCGGAAGATGGATCATGGGGGTAGGCGGAGTGTAACCGCGACCCAAAAAACTGTCAAGGTGGGTTTAACAAATTTTTGATGGTCTAGGCCCCCCGGCGCAAACGGACCTAGGCCGATTACCGGGCCCCGACCGGGACATATGCCCCAGGGAATACCTCGCCAAGCCGCATACAATCAAGCTGTCTGGACGCCGACCGGAAGGGAGATTATTGGAATGAAGACCCGACGCCTCACCACGATTCTGACCTCAGCCTACGTTTCGGCCATGTTCGCCTCGAGCGTTGCACCCCTCCGCAGCGACGCAACCCTCGCGGCGACCATCGACCCGATTGCCGCCCAGAAAGCCCTCCAAACCGCCTTAAGCAGCCTCGACGCCGCAGGTTGGGTGGCAGCCGCGACCGCCAGCCCCGCCGCCGCACAACCGACGCCTAAGGCCGCTCCGGCGCCCAAGGCTGATCCGGTCATGACGGTGGAGCTCATGGAGCGCTTGATCAAATTGACTCGCAATCAGACTGAGTCTGGAACGTTCAGCGCCAAGCTCTGCAAGATTTTTGATCTCTGTGATGGGACAAAGGACATGCCGGTAATGCTCGCCCAGGGCGATTTGACCGATGGTGATCATTTTTTCGCAGTTCCTCTAAAAATTGACTCCATCGATATCCTCATCGCAGTGAGGCACGGGATGCTCATCGAAGCTTATCTCACCGACAAGACTGGCAGGCTTCGGGCCGCCGCCGTCCTCGAAAAAGATGGGACCGTCCATCTCATCACCAATGAGAAGGCCGCCGAGAAGTTCGCGGCCGAGCTGGCTCAGTTCGCCAAGGAAGCCGCCGACCTCCCCCCGACAGGAACCGCCGTCCCCGGCAACAGCTAGTTTTCTCGCGACGACGTCACTCCCGGACTACGCTTTTTCGAACAGCTCGCTCGCGCCGACGACTTTCGCGTAGATGGAGATGATGTCGGTCGCCACCTTATGGCGGTGAGCATTTTATTATCCGTGCTCGATTTCAGCAGGCAGGGGCGTCCTTGCGGTGGTCATCGAGGGATTTCGCCAGGCGGAGGGCCTCGTCGGCCATCAGGTGAAGCAGCTCCTCGGAATCCCGGTCGGACAGGCCGGGCAGAAGGCGCGACGCCGCGCGCAGGGTCCCGCATTTCGAGTTGACCTCGGAGGTGAGCTGTTCGAGCCGTCGCGCGCGAGAGTTCATGCGCCCTCCGCGAGCCGGAAGCCCATCGCGTAGATCGCGCGCGGATACCAGCCGTGACGCCGCCGGCAACGCGCGAGGTCCCGGTAGCGCGTGAAGCTCCCCCCTCGCGCCACCCGGTAGGCGCCGCGCGCCCGCGCCAGGTCGTCGTCGACAGCCGCCGCGCCCGGGTACGGCGCGTAGTCGTCGGCGCAGTACTCCTCGACGTTGCCCGCCATGTCGCAGGCGCCCAACGGCGAGTCACCCGCCGGGAAAAGGCCGACGGGGGTCGTCCCCAGCAGGCCGCTCTCGATCGTGTTCGCGCGTCCGGGCTCGTAGGACTCGCCCCAGGGAAATTCGCGGTCCTCGCCGCCGCAGGCCGCGTACTCCCACTCGATCTCGCGCGGGAGGCGGAAGGCGCGTCGCGTGGCGGCCGACAGCCACGCGGCATAGGCGTCGGCCGCCTCCGGCGAGACGGTGTACACGGGATGGTTCGAGCGCTCGAGGGGAAAGCGGCCGAAGGCCCAGGACGTCGGGAGCTCCGCGAAGCCCGAGGCCTTCAGGAAGGCCAGGTACTCGCCGTTGGTCACCGGATACTTCGCGATCCTGAACGGCGCCAGGTCGGTCTCGAAGCGGGGCGTCTCCTTCTCGATCCACGCGCGCAGGATGCCCGTGTCGCCGAAGATCTGCATCACGGCGTCGACGCGCGCGGGCTCGAGGCCGCAGCGAAAGCGGCCGCCGCGAGCCGAGACCATGGCCGGCGCGAACGGATCGAGCCGCGGATCGCCGAGCAGGGCCAGCAGCTGACCCGCGGCGAAGCGCTCGTGCAGCGAGGCCCCGGCGTCCGCGACGAGGACCGCGAGCTTCTCGCGCGGCAGCGCGCGCAGCGCGTCGGCCGCATGCTCGATCGTCTCGAGCGAGGTGGCGGCATAGCGCTCGGGATAGCCCATCGCGCGCCGGTCGCTCGAGGAGTTGATCTCGAGGCCCGGCGGGGGCGGCAGGGGAGAGCTCACGGCGATCCCCGGGGAAGGCGTCCCCAGCGGCCCGACGTCGGCTCGACGAAATAGACCTCGCCGTCGTAGGAGCTGGCCAGGAAGCCGTCGCCGCGCGCGCAGAGCGAGGAGATGCCGGAGGCTGTCAGGCGCTCGTCGAAGATCCACGACTCCGTCCGGGGATCGAAGACGCTCAAGCGCCCGCCGTACGAGCCCGTCGCCACGAGGCCGCTCCCCGACGCCGCCGTGCATTTGATCGAGTTCGCGTGCGGCGTGGCGAAGGCCTTCACCGCGGCGTGCCCTTCGACCGGCCGCTCCCAGAGGCGCAGCTTCAGGTCGCGGCTGACGCTCGCGAAGCGGCCGTCGGGCAGCGCCGCGCAGCCGTTGGCGATCTTGTCGTGGGAGCGCGCGGGTTCGACGACCGTCGAAAAGTCGAGCGTCGAGTGAAAGGCCGCCGCGCCCGTCGCCGAGACGGAGAAGATCAGGTCCCCGGAGCAGGCCAGGGACTTCACCGCGTTGTCGTGGAGCTTCACCGTCCCCTCGAACACCGGGACGCCCGCGCCGTCGAGCGCGAAGATCAGGCCCTCGCCCGTGTAGGTGCCGACGATGGCCGTCTCGCGGCCGCCGCGCGTGAACACGGCGGCGCAGTTCAAGGGACTATGGTGCTCATGAAGACGCCGTCCCGTGGCGGCGTCGAAGACCACGCCGATCTGGCCTCCCGTAAGGACCGCGCCCGCGAAGGGCGTCAGGAAGTTGCAGAGGCTTCCGAGCTCCAGGTGCGGCCGCCCGTTCTTGCGGCAGGCTCCGGCGTCGCCCACATCGTAGACATCCTCGCCCGTGAAGGCCACGGCGTTGACTCCGGACGTCGCCGATACGCCGTTGAGGTCCCAAATGCCCGTGCGGCAGTCGAAGACGGCGTAGGAGCTTCCGAAGGTGCCGAGGACGAGCCGGTGCTCGCCTTGAAAGGCGCACGACCGAGGCCAGAGGACGGCGGGCAAGGAGGTCGTCATGCGAAGCGCGGGCTCGCCCGCTTGCAGGTCCCAGATCTTCAGCGTGCGGTCATAGCTCACACTGACGAGCGCCCGGCCCGCGGCGTCGAGGACCAACCGCTTGATGCCCGCCTCGTGCGCGGGATACGCCCGCTGGCCACCATCGCGGATCGCGATGATCTCGCCGTCGTCGTTGCCCGCGTAGATCGCGCCGTCGGGCGCCATGACCAAGGTGTCGGTCTCCACTCCCTTCATGTCGAAGGCGCCGCTCTGAGCGCCCGTGGAGAGGCTCCAACGGCGAACCGTGCCGTCATCGCTGCTCGAGCAGAGGTCGCCGTCGCCGGCCCACTCGACGGAGATCACGTCGGCCTCGTGCCCTTCGAATGTCCGCACGAGCCCGCCGTCCAACGAGAACACGCGCACGCGGTGATCCCGGCTGGCTGTGGCCACGAGCGGCTTCGAGGGATGGAAGACGGCCATCTCGACGTCGTCCTGGTGATGTCCCAGCACCGAGAGCAAAGTCATCTCCGGCACGTTCCACACGCGCGCGGTGCGGTCGCTGCTGGCGGTGACGAGGTAGCGGCCGCAGGCCGAGAAAGACACCTGGTTCGCGAGGTGGTCGTGGAACGAGCGCGCCAGCGGCGTCTTGCGCCGCGCGTCCCAGAGGATGACCTGGTTGTCGTAGCCGGCCGTGGCCACGAACGCGTCTCCCGAAGCGGCGATGCCGCTGATAGGCGCCCTATGCTCGATCATGATTTCACTCCCGAGAACGAAAGATTATGGCCGCTGCGCTGCTTCGCCATGAGATAAGGCAGGTTGCCCGCCTTGACGTATACCCCCGTCGGCAGGACCTCGCACACGGTGATGCCGTGACTCTCGAGCTCCTTGGCCTTCTCCGGATTATTGGTCACGAGTCGAACCTTGGAGACGCCGAGCGCCTTGAGCATCTGCGCGCCGCTCGCGTAGCAGCGACCGTCGGCCGGAAAGCCGAGCATCTCGTTGGCGGCGAACGTGTCGATCCCGCGCTGCTGCAGGCCGTAGGCGTCGAGCTTGTTGTAGAGCCCCATGCCGCGGCCTTCCTGGCGGAGGTACACGAGCAGGCCTCCCTGGCGCTGAAAGGAGTCGAGCGACTCGCGCAGCTGCTCGCCGCAATCGCATTTCCCGGAGCCGAACACGTCGCCCGTGAGGCACTCGGAGTGCAGCCGGACGAGGGGCCGCTCCTGCTCCTCCCAGTTCCCGAATCCGAGGACGATGTGCTCCTTGCCGTCGGCCAGGCCGTGGAAGGTGTAGAAGCGGGCCTTCCCCTCGCCGACCGGGATCTCGATCTCTTGCCGCACCGTGCAGTCGTTCATAGTCATCGCTTCTCTCTGATCAATTTTCATGCCGACTGCGTCAGCGGCAGCGTTCCGCCGGCCCGGTACCGCGCGCCTTCCCACGCCGCGACCAGCAGCGCGAGGAGCGCCATCATCGCGTGCACGGCGGGCTGGACGCCGAAGGCGTCCACGAGCATCCCCATCAGAAGCGAGGCCAATCCCATGGCGGAGAGCGTCACGCACATCTCGAGCGCGCTCACGCGGGCGATGAGCTCCGCGGGCGCGCTCTTGACGAGACGGTTGAGCTGATGAAGCCACGCGAGCTCGAAGAACGCCATCATCCCCGCGAGGCAGGACAGGTTCAAGATCAGAGAACGATCGAAAGCGCCGACCCCCAAATACAGCGCCGCCGCCGCGAGGATCCAGCCCGGGCGGTGGCCCGCCTCGCCTTCGCTCGCTCCGCGCCGGTGGAGCACGACCTGGTTCGCCGCCACCGCGATCGTGACGGCGGCCGCGATCACCGCGAAATAGAGAGCCGTGCCCGACTCGCCGAGCTTGAACCACGACTGCGGCACGGTCGCGGCGATGATGCTCGAGGAGCCTTGGAAAAGCGCCGAGAGGACCGCCATGTAGAAGACCGCGTCGCGCAGATCTGGGCTGGCCCGCAGCGCCGCGAGGCTTTCGCGGAGATCACTCCTCCAGGAGGCCTTCGCCCGCGGACCATCGGCCACGGGAGCGGCCGCGATCGGACGGACGCCGCTCAGCAGCGCGGCCGCCGCGAAAAAAGTGGCCGCGTCGAACAGGATGACCGCGCGGATCGAGATGAAGGTCAGCAGATAGACCCCGACGGCGCCCGCCAAGCCCACCGCGATGTATTGGCTGGAGTTGATCAGGGAGGTGAAGCGGCCGCGCTCGCCTACGTCGAACAGCTCGAAGAGCGCCTTGATGCGCGATGTGTAGGCCGCGTGGCAGAGGCACGCCCTCAAGGCCAGAAGCGGCAGCGAATACGCGAGCGGCAGCCGCTCGACAGTGAGCAGCAGGAGCAAGGTCGACATCCCGGCGGCGACGTTGAAGCCGGCGAGCGCCGGCTTGGCGCGCATCCTGTCGATGTACGGCGCCACCCACAGCCCCACGACGAGGCTCGTGGCCCAATCGAGGGCGAACAGCACGGAGGCCTCCGCGGCGCTGCCGCGCAGCGCGTAATTGCGCGCGACGAGTGCGATGATCAGCAGCTTGGACCCCAGCACGGAGATGAAGAACGCCGTCCACAGCAGCAGAAGGTTGCGGTTGGCGTACGGTGCCAGGATGCTCTTCATCGGACGCTCCCATACCGGATAGGCAGCGGCCGTAAAAACACTCCCTCGAGAAAAGCGCGCGCCTCGGCCCTCACGGCCCACGCCGCCTGAACGGCAAGACGCTGCGCGAGCATGGCCGTACCCAGGGCCCAATCGGCAATGCAGATTCCCAGGACGTAGCGCAGCACGGCCTGCCGGGCGAGCACGCGCCGGACGGTCTTCATCGGCGTGAGCTTGTGGGCGATCTCCTCGTACTCGTGCATCCACGCCGAGGGAAAGCTTCGCGCGAGGAACGCGTCCACGCGCACCTTGGCGGAATAGAACGGCGAGTCCGCCCGATCGCGCATGACGAGAAAGTTCTTTTGAGAGATCTCATGAAGCGCGTCCGTATTCTCTTTGCGCGCCGCCTCGAACGCGGCGAAGGCCTCTCCCGGAGAGCCCGTGGAGACCAAGGTCTTCGACAGCGTGAGGCAGTCCTCGAGAGCCGCGTTCATGCCCTGGCCGTAAAATGGAAAGATGGCGTGACAGGCGTCCCCCAGGAGGACAACCTTGTCGTTGTGGTGCCAGCGCGACACCTTCACGCTGACCAACGTGCCCACGCCGGCGCTGTCCATCCCGCGGTGCAGGGAGGGCGCCCGCGCGCAAGTCTCTCCGTACTCCCGGCGAAAGCGGTCCGACACGAGGCGGTTCAGGGCGGGGTCGGAGATCTGACGGCCCGCGGGCAGCGGCGTGGCGTAGAGACAGGAGACGGACCCGTCCGGATTCGGGATGCCGACCAGCAGCGAGGGATGGTTCGGCCAGACGTGAAGCGCGTCGCCCTTGAGGCCCAGCGAACGCGCGTCCGCCGACGACAGCAAGGTCTCCTTGTAGATCCAATCGAAGAAGGTCTGTTCGAAGTTGACGATCTGTCCGCGCATGATCGCCTGGCGAGTCTGGGAGAAGGCGCCGTCGGCGCCGACGACGAAGCGCGCGGCGTGCGTCTCCCGGACGCCGTCTGCCGTGTTCACGAAGACGCAGCGCGCCGCGTCCTTGTCGAGGCTCTCGAGCCTCCGCCCGAAGAACATCTCGACGCCCGCCCGTGCTCGCGCGCTTTTCAGCAGGATGTCGATGAGCCGGCGCCGTTGGATCGAATAGATGGCCTGACCCGGCCGGACGCCGTAAGGCTGGCCCGCGTCGGGACGTCCTTTCACATGGACGACGCGTCCCTCGAGCTTGACCGAGCCGGCCAAGGCCTCCTCGGCTACGCCCAAGCGTTCCAGGGCGTGAAGCCCTCGCCGGGAGAGAGTAAAGTTGATGGAGCGCCCGTCGCTGTAGCCCGCCTCGGGATCTCCGTTCTTCTCGAAGACCTTCACGCGATAGCCCTGATCGCTCAGGAAGCAGGCCATCGCCAATCCGCCGATGCCCGCTCCCACGATGATCGCGTCCTTGTCACGCTGCTGCTCCGCCGTTCGGTTGTCCATGACCATTTGCAATCAATTTTTATGCCCACCATTAGAAAATATTTATTTTCATTTGAAATTCATAAGTCATCTTGCTAAGATAGAGATGCCATGGAAAAACTCGCCATCCTTGTCGTCGAGGACGACGCCCTCGCCCGCAAGGTGATGGCCGTCCAGCTCAAGGACCACGCCGTCGATTTCGCCGAGACCGCGGCCGCCGGGCGCAAGCTCCTCGAGTCGGGCCGGCACGCCCTCTGCTTCCTCGATCTGCAGCTCGGCGGCGGAGACGAGGCCGAGGGCATGGACCTCATCCCGCTCGCCGCCGCGCGCGGCATCTACTCCGTAGTCATGTCCGGGCACGACGCGGAGCCGATCGTCGACCGAGCCTACGAGCTCGGCTGCGACGATTTCTACTCGAAAGGCAATGAAGCCAACAACGTCGGCTCCGTGATCGCGCGATACTTCCATAAAAAGGAAGGCGCCAAGTCCGACGTCTTCGCGGAGCGCTTCGTCACCGAGGACGCCGAAACGCGCGCCGCCGTCAAGGAGGCGCTCAAGTACGCCCCCTCGGAGCTGCCGATCTTGATCCTCGGCCCCTCGGGCACGGGCAAGACCAACCTCGCCCGCGTGCTCCACGACCACTCCGGCCGCGCGGGCGCCTTCGTGGCTATCAACTGCTCGGCCTACACCGAGGACCTGCTCGAGGCCGAGCTGTTCGGCTACAAGAAGGGCGCGTTCACCGGCGCCAACGACGGCCATAAAGGGAAGCTGCTCGCCGCGGACCGGGGCACCTTGTTCCTAGACGAGATCGGCTCGATGAGCCTGAAGATGCAGACCAAGCTGCTCAAGGCCATCGAGGAGCGCTCCTTCCATCCGCTCGGCTCGGACAAGGCGGAGACCTCGCGCTTCCGCGTGATCAGCGCGACCCTCGAGGACGTCCAGACGCTGATCAAGGCGGGCAAGATGCGCTTCGACTTCTTTCAGCGCATCCACGGCCTGACGGTCGAGCTCAAGGCGCTGGCCCGGCGCAAGGGCGACATCCTCCCCCTCATCGCGGCGCTCGGCCGCGGCGGCAAGCGCCTGGCCTTCACGCCGGAGGCCAAACAGCGCCTACTCGCTCACGATTGGCCCGGCAACGTGCGCGAGGTCAAGCGCTTCGTGGAGCTCCTCGCCGCCGGCGAGGACGGCCGCGTGAGCCCCGAAGCGGTCGATCGTCTGCTGCGGACGGTGCGCGCCGAGCATGGGGCGACCGGCGGCTTCGTCGGCGAGGAGCAGTACCGCTACGCGCTCGAGAACGGCCTGACCGCGGCCGTGGACCGCTTTTCCGACGAGCTCATCCGCCGAAATCTCGATGAGAACGGCGGAAAGAAAACCACCGTCCTCTCCGACCTCAATATCTCCACGCGCCTGCTCTACGCGGCGCTCGCGCGCATGCGCGGCGAACGGAGCGAGCCATGAATCTCGAAAAACTGATCCACGACATCAACTCGAAGTGCTCGAGCCTCAAGGACGCGGCCAAGCTCCTGCCGGATGCGTCGCCCGCGGAGCGCAAGGAGCTGCTCACGCTGATGGTTCGCCAGGCCCGGACGCTGGCCGACGAGCTGGCCGCCTTCGAGCGCGCGCGATGAGGCTCGGCCTTGGGACGAAGGCCGGCGCCCGCGTGCACGGGCAGATGAAGCTCGCGCGGCTGCTCGAGGCGCCGGAAGCCGAGATCGAGCGCCGCGTCGTCGCCCTCGAAGCCGGGGCCTTGTTCGGCCGCCTGCTCGAATCCGGCGTCGTCACCCGCCAGGCTCCGGAGCACGCGCGCTTCGCCAGCCGCCGCTTCGCCGGCCGCGCGCTACGCACCTCGAGCGAGGGCCTGCCCGAGCTCACCGACGGCAACGGCGACCTGGCCAAGCTCATGCAGAGCATCGGCCAGGAGGACTTCACCGCCGTCTTCCTGGGCGACGATGCGCGCACGGACGCCCAGCGCGCGAAGCTGTGCGGCATCAAGCCCGCGGACGCGCGCCGCCTGCGCGAGTTCGTCGACCGCCTCTACGTGCAGGGCGAATTCGAGGCTCCGGCTCCGAACGCGGCCCCCGCGGAGCCCACGTTCAGCGCCCTGGCCGGCATCGCGATCGAGGACGGCAAGCCGGTCATGGGCTTCTTCCACCGCGAGATCTGGGACAGGCGCTACCTCATCAACGACGAGCGCCGCCGCGACCTGGCCCTCGATCTTCCCGCGCGTGACGCGAAGAAGGCGGAGACGCTGCTGCGAGAGCTCGAGTACATCGACCAGCGCAAGACGACGCTCTATCGCGTGCTCGAGGCGGTGCTGGAGACGCAGGCCGACTACCTCGTCAGCGGTGAGGCCGAGCGGCGGGTGCCGCTCACGCAGAAAGCCCTCTCCGACCGCCTCGACGTCTCGCCGAGCGTGCTCAACCGCCTGATCGCCAACAAATCGGTCGAACTGCCCTGGGGCCTGGAGGCCGCGCTCTCGGTCTTCGTGCCGAGCCGCAAGTCGCTGCTGCGCGACCAGCTCCACGACCTCGCGCTGGCGCGGCCGGAGCTCTCGGACGAGGGGCTGCGCGCGGCGATCAGGGAGCTGCACGGCGTCGAGCTTTCCCGCCGCTCGATCACGCAATACCGCAAAGAACTCGGCGTCGGCGCGACGGGCCGCCGAAAGAACTAGCTCAGCTCACGTCCGTCCAAGGCGGCTCCTTGCCCGTCACTCCGCGCAAGTGGGCCAAACCGGAAAACTTCGACGCCTCGTGGCCCGTCGCCAGATAGATCTCTCCGAATCCGAGCGCATGGATTTTCAGGGATTCCACGTCGCCCTTCACGCCGTCGCCCAAGTCCGCGTCGATGTAGACCGGGGTCGCGAGATCCATGCCCGAGGATTCCCTCATGAACTCGGCGGCCGTGGAAAAGGCGCGGAACCTCTTCCCGAACCTCGAGGCGGCGATCTTCCAAGTCGCGCGCGCAAGGGCGTCGTCGTCGATCAAGACCGCGTCCCAGCGCTCCCCCGCGGGACACGTCGCCGGCGAGACTTGTTCGATCCGAATCGGCACCAGCCCGGCTAGACCCTTCGGGATCATCCGTGTTTTGAGAGTCCGGCAGGATTCCAAGATCGCCGGCTCCTCGTAACGGCTCGTCACCAGGACGGTCCGCTCGCCGATCGCCATTTCTGCGGCCAGGCTCAAGCCCGTATCGGCGTAGCCCAAGAGCTCGTAATCGAGCAGGTACAGCGCTTCGCGCGATTTCACACCGTTTACTTCGATCCAACTTCTGATCTCGGCGGGCGTGGAGACGTGGACGATCTCGACGGCATGCTCTCGGACCTTAAGGGCATCCAATCGCCCTTGCCAGACCTGATGGATGCTCGCGTCGTCGTCCAAGATCACGACGGGCCGGGACGGCGGGAGGACGAGCTCCGAAACGAACCACTCCGGAGCCGGAGCCAAGGGCAGAGCCAATGTCGCCGTCGTTCCCGTTCCCATCGAGGAGGAAAGCTCCAGGGCTCCGCCCCAGGATTCGGCGGAGATCCGGGCATGGTAGAGCCCCAAGCCGGAGCCGCCCGCCTTATCGTGAGTCTCCCCTCGCTGTCCCAGCTTGGATAAGACCTCGGACGGGATGCCCTTGCCGTTGTCCTGCACGCTGACCAGGGCGCGTCCGCCGCTCGCGGACATATTCACACGCACCGCTCCGGGGCCGTCTCCAAAGGCTTCAACGGCGTTGTTCACGAGATTCGAAAGGACACGCTTGAATATGACGGGCTGGACCTTGGCGAAGATCCCGTACGAGGCGCCGTCGAGCCACACCTCGATCTCGATGCGCGAACGCGAGCGGAACTGCAGGCGCTTTTCAGTAACCAAGGACTCGATCAGGCTCGAGAGTAGTTGGGCGGCGGCGGGCTCCTGGGCCGAAGAGAAGACCTCGGCGCCGGACGGCCGGTTGCGATCCAGCAGACTGTTGGCGATGTCGCGGATGCGGCCCACCGCGCCGCGGATCAAGATTCGCTTGTCCTCCGGAAGATGAGAGACGTCGCCCGCGGCGACCTCAAGGGCAGCCAGCGGCGAGCGGATATCGTGGGCGACCTGCTGCGCGATCTCCACGGCGATTTTATTGCGCGTGGCGAGGTTCAGCTTCTCCATGGTCGAGAACGCACGCTCCAGCTCCACGACCGCGACGCCATCGAACAGCTGCGCCGTGGCTCCCGGCTTGTTTTCCATGATCCGGTTGATCTCCGAAAACACCCAGCTGCCGAACCGCGCCGACAGGCCCAGCATGACGATGATCAAGCCGCCGAAGCCGAAGAGCAGGCTGAGCATGAACGGGTCGAACAGGATGTTTCGATTCACGGCGCGCAGATTTTGCTTGGGCACGAAGCGGGTGCGGATCGTGTACGCGAGCGAGGTCTTCGCCGCGTCGAAATAGACCGCCTCCTCCAGCCGCTCGTCGCGCGCTCCTGGCCGCCCCCCCTCGCGGTTGAAGGACAGCACCTGACGGTCTTGCGCGTCGGAGACGACGATGCCGACCTGCTGCAATGAGGATCCTTCGATTAACGATTTGACCTGCTCCGACGCCGCGTAAAAGTCGGACCGAAGCAGGCCCTCGCTGATGATGATCGACGCGGCCTTCGAGAGAAGCACCGCTTCCTGCCGCGCCGTAGCCTCGCTGACCCCCCGGCTGACCCGTCCTACGATGACCATGGAGCCGATCAGGAAGAACACCAGCGTGGCCAAGATGAGCGCGACGGAGACCGCGCGCGCCGAGAGCCTCGCCATGCTCACGGCTTGCGCCATTTGATCCTTCTCAGGTCCAAGTCGGATGAAGGCAGCGAGTAATCCTCGGACGGGATCTTCCCCTCGAACTCCAGCCGCTCATTCAGCGCAAAGAGCAGCGGCGAATGGGCCAAGGCGACGTACCAGCCGTTCTCGCGATTTCGCTGCAGGAGGTCCGCCACGAACTGCAGACGCTTCTGCTGGCTGACTTCGGACCACATGCGCGCCAAGACCGCGTCCGTGCCGGGATCGCTGATCTTGGCCCAGTTATGAAGAGACTTGCTGTGAAACAAGGTCCCGAAGACATTGAGGTCCTTCAGGCTGGTGCCATAGCCCAGGGCGAGCGCGTCATAGTCGCCCTTCAGCGCGCGCTCGACGAAATCCTTCTTCGATAGGGCGCTATGACGGTAAGGCATGCCCTCGAAAGCCGTCGAGATCAGAGCGGTGAGCTCCTCCGTGCGCAGACTGATCACCCGGATCGGCTGCCCGTGGAAACGCTCCGCGAGCGGAATGGAGGCCGGCCGGGACGAGCCGCGTTCGTCGAGCAGAAGGCTGCGGCCCATCGAAAAGGACGGGGAAGCCAGGGACGCGGCCATGGGAACCCCGTATTTCTGCAGCAGCGCTTCCACCTTTCGTAATTTGAGACGTTCGATGACGCCCAGGCGCGTCGGGGCAGAGCTGAAAGCCTCAGACTTCGTGTTGAAGGCGATGAAATAAGTGCGCTCATCGTTGAAGACCAGGCGTTCCGCCGACGCGGCGCGGACCTCGGGCGCATGGAAGAGGCCCGATCCCTTGAGGATATCGATCTTGCCCGCCTTGAAAAGGCCGGGCGCCTTTGCGAAGTCCACGGAGACTAGATTGAAGATCTGCTGATCCGACGTCCGTAGCAAGGAGAGCCTGTCCTCGGTGCTCGAGACGATCGTGAAACCCCCGCTGAAGCAGAGACGGCCGTCGCATTGCTTCCACACGGAAAACAGCGGTTCGCCGAGCACCGAAAGGAAGCCGTTCATCCTGTTCTTGAGTGTGATCCTGAGCTCGTGGGGCCCGTCGGAACGGATGGCATCCACGGCGTCGATGTAAAATGAGGCGTAACCCTTGCCCGCGTTTTTCTGGACGTCCTTGAGGCAGCGCACGATGTCCGCGGCCCGGACAGGGGAACCGTCCCAGAACTTGGCGTCCTCGCGCAGCACGAACGTGTAAGTCTTGCCGTCAGGGGAGATCGCCCAACTCTTGGCCAGGTCCCCGGCGAGTCCGCCGGAACGGCGGCTGTCGATGAGACGCTCCCCGAGAAGATACACCACCCAAGCGCCCATGGCGTCCTTGATCTTGGCGGGCTCGAGTCCCAACGGCATGTCGGGGACGCTGATATTGATCGGCTCGGACGCTCTCGCCGCGCCGCTCAGGAGAACGACGGCGAGTAAAACGCCCAGCGTTCGCTTCGCGGTCATTTCAGGAGAAGCTTTTGAACGCCGTTCTGCGGGATGGGCAGACCGCCACGATGGCCCACGCCGTCTTTAACGACCTCCACCATGGAGGACGGCCCGAAGCGCTTAGGATCCGTGATGACATCCTCATTGAAGAGCAGGAGATCCGCCCGGTTTCCCGGCGCTATCACGCCCGCGCCGCGAAGGCCGAAGACCTTGGCCGGCAGCCCGGTCGCTCCATGCCAGGCTTCCAGAACGCTCAGGCCTTCGTCGACGAGGCGGGACATCTCCGTGTAGTTCTTGCCGTGCATGTCCGCGCCGCAGGCATCGGAACCGACGAGAATAGGCAGGCCGACCCCGCGCGCCAGCTGCACCGCCCGCGCGTGAGCCTCGAGAATCCGGGCTTTCTCCGCCGCCCCGGACGTGAACGCGGGTCCTTCCAAGAACGACCTCACCGCCCAGCTCGTGGGCGTCACGGTGCAGCCGTGCTTGGCCGCCAACTCGGCTTCGGCCTCACCCAGATAGGTCACATGCTGGAGATCCTGCACGCCGGCGCGCACGGCGGCGGCGATGCCACGGCTGCCGTGAGCGTGACAAGCCACGCGCATGCCACGGCGGGCCGCCTCGCCGCAAAGCGCAGCCAGCTCCTCGGCGGTGAAGTCCAAGCCGCCGTAAGGGTCCTTTCCCGGCGCGCGGAAGCTGAAGCCCCTCCCCGCGCAGATCTTGATGAAATCACCGCCCACGGACTCGATCTCGCGCACCCGCTTGCGGCATTCCCATGGACCGTCCACGATGCTCGAAGGACGTCCAGACGCCGGCGGAAAAAGGATGGAATGCTCGCCTTGACGCCGGTCCTTGCTGCCCCGGTCTCCGTGGCCACCGGAAGCGCAGAGCATGCAGACCGCCAGCTCGAGGCGCGGCCCGATCCAGGCCCCCTCTTCGATGAGCCGCTTATGGAAATGCGCCGCCCCGCCCATATCACGAAGCGTCGTGACCCCGCCGTCGACGAGGGAGCGATAGAGGTTTTTCGCGGCGTACAGCAGGCCGGCCGGGCCGTTCGCCCGCTGCAGATCGGAAGGCGTCAAACCGTCGAGCGTCACGTGGGAGTGGCAGTCGATCAGCCCCGGAGTCAGATACAGCCGGGAGGCGTCGACGACCCCGATGTCGGCCGGGATTTTCCGGCCGCGCAAGTGCGGACGCACCTGCGCGACGGTCCCGCCTTCGACCAGAATATCCACGGCGGAACGCACCGACCCTTTCGAGGCGCTCTTGCCGTCGTAAATCTTTCGGAGGTTACTGAGCAGCCAGCGTTTTTTCATGGCGCGCCCCTTTATGTTGGAATCGGAAAGTCAGTATGGCGAGCCCGATGACGCTCACCGCGATGTTGAGGACCATCATCCAGTCAACGGAGGGCACCCCGGATCCCAGGCTTAGATAAGAGGAGTATGCCCCCGCCAGCACCAGCGCTATAGCCGATCGCAGGCTGACCAAGGTGGCGTGCACCTCGGGCCGCGTCTCCACCAGCAGCAGCCCCAGAGCCGGCCGGATGATGAACCCCGAGAGCAGCGGGAATACGGGGGCGTAGAGGATCAGAAGCACCAATTTTCCGCCGGGACCCAGGAAGGTCAACCCTCCGATCATCCCGATAGACAGCAGCACCTGGCCCATGAGGCCGAACGCCAATAGCGCCGTGTTGGGAAATCGTTTGGACATCCACGGCAGGGCGTAGGAGCGAGCCAACTGCCCCGTCGCTCCCATAAAGGTGATAATCAACGCCGGCGCCCACACCGGGAACTCCCGGCTCAAAGCGATCTCGCGCAGGACACTGACGAGGAAGTATCCCTCCGTCGCCGCGTTCATAAAGATCCCGAGAGCGCCGATGATGCCTGATAACCCCGCGTGTCCGAAACCGAAGACGAAATCGCGCAGTCCGGTTCGCCACAGCGCCGCCCGCTGCTTCAAGTCGAAGGCGGAGTGATCCTTGATGCCGAAGCGTTTAGCCAGGCGATAGATCATCACCGCCACCGCCACCCAGCCCAACGCGTGGACCGCGAGCACGAGATACGCGAGGCCGAACCGGGCCTGCAGCACCAGCGCCGCCGACAGTCCGACGAGCGGCGCGATGAACGCCACGTGGCGGCCGTGAGCCTCCGCCTGAAGCAGCGCGTTCTCCTCGAAGCGCCTCGCCTCCGGCGCCGGCAATTTTTTGGCCTCGGTGCTGATGACCTCCTGAAACAGAGCCTCGAGGGACCCCGAGGCCAGGGCATTACCGGTCGCGTCGAGAAGGGCTTCCGCTATCAGGAAAGCCCACATGAGAGATGGGTGCCCGGGGAAGGACACCAGGGCGAAGAGCAGGCAGAGCGACGCCGCGGACTGGCAGAGATAACCGAGGATGGACGCTCGCGCGCGTCCGAAGAGGTCCGTCAACAGGCCCGTTGGGAACTCCAAAAGAGCCGAAGCCGTGAACGAGACGGTGCTGCTGATCGCCAAAGCGCTCGGAGGCAAGCCTGCAAGAAGCCCGATGAGGACGCGCCCGACCGCGGATACGCTGCGGGTCAGCCCGGCTTCGGCCGAGAAAATAAGGCCGATCTGCCTAATCGCCTCCTGCATGGGCCTCCATTTCCGCAAGACAGCGCGCGCCTTGCGGCGTCAGGGCCAGCTTCTTGAGCTCGCCCACGGCCTGCCGCTGTTTTTCCAGGTGCTCCTTCAGCATCCGAGACGCCGCGAGCGACGACTCGTTCTTTCCGTGGACCCGCAATCGCCGCGCCAGTTCCACGATGCGTCCCATGGCGAAGGCTCCGTGATAGACGCCTATGGCGGGACGCATCTGCCGCCGGATCGGGGAGAACGCTTCTTGCTTAGGGTTTTCAAGGAGAGGGTCCATGGAGGTCTCCACGAAGAGCGCGTGGTGCGCGCACTCGTGCACCAACTCTTCAATGAGGCCGTAGGGATCGTCGCCGCTATCCACGTTGAAAAAGATCGTGCCGAAGGTCTTCGGATCGCTGAAATTATTCATGCTCGAGCTCTCGAACCAAGCCACGCCTTTGATCATGGCGCGATATTCTTGGAACGCCTCCGGCCAAACGGCGGCGAGGAGGTCCTCCGTTTGAGCTAGAGCGGCCGGCAGCGGGTGCCCCGAGGGAAGCTCAACGAGCCGATAGCCGGCGTCCTCCGAAAAGTCGAACAGCTCGCGCCAGATGCCCGCCGTGATCAAACTCGAGCCGGAGAAACAGGCGTCTTCGCTGTCGAGGAATCGCTCCGCGCCACCTTCGAGCCGCCGCGCGAGATGCGCGAGCCTAGGCTCCGAACCATAGACGACGGCCGGCCACAGCATGGACTTGTTGAATCGGCCGTCGGATTCGGCGGCCTGGGCGGAAGGCAGGCGTCGAACTGCCTGCGCGCGCAATGCTCGCCAATAGCCTAGAGCGCGCCTCGAAGAGGCGGCGACATCCCGAAAGCAGGTTTCGTCCTGCCGGGATGTCGGACTAGGCTCAATACGTTCAGCCAACCTTGATGCGCGCCGCACCGTAAACGTCGTCGGCATGCACCGTCAGATCGAACTGATTCTCAACGGCTTCCACTTGGTTCTGCATTGAATCCTCCTGCGTCCTACGGTTCGATATTAACACTATTGAACCGGTGCTCACAACCCGCCTGACCTACTAACGATATGACATTTGTTCGCGGCGCGCCTGAGGCTAAAGACCCGCTTCCTTCTGGGCCCCTTCGATCCTCTTGCGATCAATATTCATGCCAACCCGAGCCGCGCTCTAGCATGCTTGATTGGCATTAAAATTGATCACAGACTTACATCGACCATGCGACATCAGCTCGCGCATGAATCCCGTATAGAGGAGGACCTTAAAATGATCGACCCGAAGCAGGTGGAAGTCGTCAAGTAAGCATTGCCGCAGAAGGCGCGGGGCCGGCCGCACGATCGCCGGTCCCGCGCCCTCATCCCTTCGCACCGTTCGTAAAGGAGAACACGATGTCTTGGAGCAAGATCAATGCGTTCTGCGTCGATAAGGACGAGAACTGGATCGTCGCTGGAGATATCGGCGGCCGCCTATCCACCATCGGCATCGAGGATTTCAAGATCTCCAGCAGCGCTCAGGCCTGCGCGGGAACGATCTCCGTAGTCGCCTCCCATGGCCGCCTTCCATACATAGCCGCCCTCGGGATGGATCAGACGCTCACGGTCTGGAACCAGGATTCCAGCGGCGCGCTGACCCTCGTCTTCAGCTTGTCGCTGCGCGACATCAAGTGCGACAACGACACCGAGGAGTACCTGCCGGTCATCACGCAGAGCCAGGCCCTCGCCTTTCATCCCACCAAGAAACGACTGGCCACGCGCAGCGGGAACGGCGGGCTTCTCGAGCTGGAATTCGACGAGGCCGGCTATAAGATCATCTCAACCACCCGCATAGACGAGGTCTTCGATCTTGTGACCGTCCGGTACACGACGGACTCGGAATCGATCCTGTCCGGGTTCGCCGGAGGCCACGCGGCTCTCTCGAAAGACGGAAAGGTCCTCAGACGCTGGGCCCTCGACCGCGAGGATATTCATTGGTTCGAGCACATCGACGCGCAGACGTACCTCATCGCCAGCGACTCGCGGCGAGCCATCCGGCTCGATCTTTCCGACAGCGGCGAGCCCCTGATGGGAAAGCCCTTCGCGCTCGACGACGTCGAGCACGTGACCTATAACAGGACGTCGCGAAGAGCCTTCGCCTCGAGCTTCGACCGGAACATCCACGAGATCGACGTTCAAACCTGCCTTAAGACGCGTATCGCGTTCCAGGCGCCCTTCAAATGCCGCTGGATCAAGTCCCTGGAAAGGAATCCTTCCGTGCTGATCGTGCAGTGCCGCAACGGCGGCCTTTATAAGGTCGATCTCGAGACGTCTCGTGCCTTGGCGGTCCTCAAATCCACTCCGGACGCGCTGTGGACCGCCGTCAAGACTCGGGAAAACACTCTCCTGCTCGGCGGCGAGGGCGAGACCCTGACCGAGCTCACTGCCCACGACGCCAGCGGCGCGTATCACCGAAAAACAGGATTCACGGCACGCGTCCTGCCTCTCAATACCGTTTCTCCCTCGTACACCAAGCGGATGGCGGTTCATCCGGACAACGGTCTCATCGCCTTCGCGCGCACAGACGGGGAAATCCTCGTCGGGAACGCGGGACAGGCCTCGCTGCTCGTGAAATTGGATTCCGCGGTCAGGGACATCGAGTTTCACCCGAGCGAGCCGGTCCTCTACGCCTGCTGCGAGGACGGCCAGGTCCTCAAGATCGCGGTGGCGACCGGAGACATTCTGGGCCGCTACCAGTCCGCGCTTCCCGCATGGTCGCTGGCCCTGAACGCCCAAGCGAACATCCTTGCGGTTTCCGAAAGGATGGGCTCCTTGCTCTTTCTCGATTCGGCCGGCATGACTTTGGTCGACAAGGAAAGCCGGCACACCTACGCCAAGCGCATGAAATGGATCGACGCCGACCGGCTCCTGTACGTGAAGAGCACGAGCCTATGGCGCTACGATCTGCGGCGCCGCGCCGCCGAGGAGCTGGTCACTCCGCGAGGCAGCTCCATCGAGGATTTTTCCTGGGATCCGGGACGCCGCTACCTCGTCATGATCAATTATTCGCGAAACCTCATCTTGAGCGATTTCGAGACGGGGCGGACCCTGAGCACGGTTCCGGACCAGATGGATTACTCCAAAGGGGTGATGTGGCTCGATGCCGGCGTCAGCCGGTCCGGCTACCCCTACGAATTCATCAGCTTCGGCCGCGCGGGCGTTCCCTCCCTTTTCCAGGTCCATGATTCGAAGATCTTGACCTTGGGTCCCGTGGGGGCGTCATGATGATCGAAGTCGACGGGCTGCAGCTGGACTACGAGGTCCGCGTGCTCGATCCGGGAGCTTCCTGGTTCCGGAATCTGTTTTGGGGACGCTTCGAACGGCACTCCGTGCTGAAGAACACGGAGCTGAAGGTGTCGGGACGCGGGATCACGGCGATCCTCGGAAAAAACGGGGCGGGAAAAACGACGCTGATGAAGATCCTGTCCGGAATCCTCACCCCGACGGCGGGGCGAGTCCGGGTCCTCGGATGCGAGCCTTCCCGGCGTGAAGCCGGTTTTCTCGGGCGCGTCGGCGCGGTCTTCGGCCAGAAGAAAATGCTTTGGCCCGAGCTCTCGCTCCAGGAGAACATGGCGGTGACGCGGGCGGTCTACGGGATCGAAGGCAGCGCCGCCCGCGCCAAGGCTCAAGATTTGATCCGGCTGTTCCGGCTCGAGGCTCTATGCGACCGTCCCGTCAAATCCCTTTCCCTGGGAGAGTCCATGAAGGCGGAGATGGCCAACACTTTGCTTCATGGCCCGAGCGTCCTTTTCCTCGACGAGCCCACCATCGGCTTGGACGTCTCGTCGCAGCGCGACATGCGCGCGGCGATCAAGGGCTACGCCGACGAAAACGACTGCCACGTCCTCCTGACGTCGCACAGCATGAAGGATGTCGCGGCTCTTGCCGACCGGGTGCTCATGCTGGAGAACGGACGCTTATCGGAGATTCCCCGCGGGCCGGAGAGCCGCGCGGATTTCGAAGTTCGCCTCGAGACGACGATGGCCGCCTTATGAACTTCACGATCCTGGCCTATTCCTTCAAGACCTGGTTCCGAGTCCGCGGCAGCTTTTCGGGTCCGCTCGTCTTTCTCTCGATGATGTTTCTCGTGGAAGGCTCCTTTTGGAGCTCGCTGAGCCGGGGAAGCGGCCGCGTCGCCGCTTACTCGCGGCCGGAGATTCTTCTGTATGTATTCGGCGCCCTGATCATCTCCCAGATCTGCGCCTGCATCGGCGATCCCGACGGCCTCTCCGAGAAAATAGAATCCGGGGGCCTGGACGGCTTCCTGCTCCGGCCCCAGAGCTATTTGGTCCAAATGGGTTCGATCCAAACCGGCCTTTGCCTCGCGCGCATGACCGTCTTGTCGCCGATCCTCCTGGCCGCCGAATTGGCCCTGACCGGCGCGGTTTCCTGGAAGGCGCAAGCGGCGATGGCGATCCTTCTGCCTTTGTCCGCGGCCATCAACTTCCTGATCAATCAAAGCCTTCTGACCCTGACTTTTTTCTACCGCGACAGCTACGCTTTTGTCGTGTTCAAAGAGACATTGTTTTGGGCCTTGAGCGGGATGCTGATTCCTCTGGATCTCTTTCCGGAGCCGATCGCGCGCGTCGCGCGGGTTCTGCCCTCGGCGTACATCATTTATTATCCGGCCAAGGTCCTTACGGGCGATCTGTCTTGGACCGCCGTGGTCCTGCCTCAGCTCGCTTACCTCGGCTTCTTCCTCGCGATCGCTTCATGGGTTTGGACCGTCGGAATCAGGCGCTACCAAGCCTACGGAGGCTAGCATGAGCGAAACGATCAAGGATCACCTGCGCCTGCTCGCCGCCTTTTACCGGGCGTCTTTCATCGAGCTCACGAAGAGCCCGAAGAACATGTGGCTCGCGTCCGCGAGCCAGCTGTTCTACTACGTGGCCCAGCTCCTATTCTGGGCGGGCATCGCCAATACCGGAGCCGGAAATGACGTCGTCTCGGACCAACGGCTTCTGGGGTTTCTGGTGACCTTGGGCCTGGTCGACAATTTTTACCTCTTCCTCCTGGGGCAGGGAAGCTCCCATGCCGTCGGCCGGATCACGAGCGGATCCCTTGACGCCTTGCTGCTCTGGCCGCGCCCCGCCCTGGCCGTGCTCGTATTCTCCAGGCCGAGCTGGTCCTATCTTCCCTGCGCCGTGATCAGCCTGGCCGTGGCGGGCGCGTACTATGTTCACTTCGGCATCGGCCCGGCAGCAGTCGCGCTTCATCTGGCCGGCGTCTTTTGCGGCATTTTCGTCCTCGACGCCATCTCATTTCTGTATCGCTTGACGGCCTTTTGGACCAGCTCCATCATCCAGGTGCGCTACTCCAATCCAAGCTTCAAGATCATGGTTCGGCCGCTCTCCGCCTTCTCGGGGTCGACCAAGCTGTTTCTCATGACGGTTTTCCCCGCGCTCTTCATCACCGGGGTTCCCGCGGACGTGCTCTCCGGCGCGACGGGGCCTATGGGTTTATGCGCGGGCGCGGGCGCGTGCCTCCTGCTCTGGTCCTACGTGGCGATCATCTGGAAGGTCGGAATCCAGCGATACGGCCGTGTCGCCGCCTAGCCTCCGGCATAGAAATTGATCATCAGAAGCGACAATCACTTACTAGGGGGCCGGTCTATGAAGCAAAACGTCTATGACGATCCCGCGTTCTTCACCGGCTACCAAAAAATGAGGCGGGCTCCCGGCGGGCCCAACCGCCTGATAGAAGTCCCCACCATGCGTGAGCTCATCGGCGACGTCCGCGGGAAGGCGATTCTCGACATCGGCTGCGGGCAAGGCGACTTGAGCATGGCGCTGGCCGCCGACGGAGCCGAATCGGTCCTTGGCCTCGAAATCTCGCGCAACATGATCACCCGCGCCAGGCGCTCGAACCGCCGCGGCAACGTCCGTTTCGAACATGGCGCGATCGAGGATTTCCAAGCGGCTGACGGCGCCTTCGACCTCGTCGTAAGCTCGCTCTGCCTCCATTACGTGCCCGATTACGCCCGGCTGGTCGATTCCATCCACAAATGGCTCCGGCCCGGCGGTCTCTTCGTCTATTCGATCGAGCATCCGATCGTCACCTGCAACCCGAATTCCTGGGTCGTCGACGCGGGAGGAGAGATCGACCACTGGGCCCTCGACAACTACCGGCTCGAGGGGCCTCGCCCGGCGAGGTGGATCATCGACGGCGTCGTCGTCTACCACCGGACCCTTGAGACCTTGCTGCAGGTCCTGCTGAGCCGCGGCATGCGGCTCGTGGACCTGCGCGAGCCGGAAGCTCGCGAGAACCTTCTCCCCTCCGACGCGGCTTGCTGGCCCACGCGGCGCAGGCTGGATCAGAAGCGCCCCGTCTTTTTGTTCGTCAAATCCGAAAAAGCAACGAGCTGACTCGGCCGAGGGCAATCCCGGCGCAAGTCGATGTCCTCGCGAACGGCGTCCGCAGGACGGCATAAAAATTGATCACGACAAGGCAGCGGGGCTTGGAACAAGGCCGCGGAGGAGTTTATGATAAAAGTCTCGAATTCGATTCCCGTTATCGCTCTACTGCTTGCTTGCGCCGGCGCGGCGTCCGCGGCCGCTCCCGCCTCGCCGCAGCCTTTCCTTAGGACCGGGTCCTGTGCCGCAGCGCTGTCCCAGCTTTTGGCGGCGGCGCCCGGCGGCGCGGACTCGCTTAACGCGCTGATCATCGCCTCGCCCGCGTCAAGCCCCGCGCCCCGTAGCGAGCTATACGATGTCGCGATCTATGACACGACCCAAGCGGACCGGCTGATCAAGGGTCTGGCGGCATCGGCACGCAAGGCCGGGAAAACGAACGCCTCTCTTCTCTTCATCAGGCTCCTGAACGAAGGAACCCCCGCCGAAAAGCTCAAATTCATGAGCGCGACCGACA
Organism: uncultured Elusimicrobia bacterium; assembly: GCA_964537395.1. Lineage (GTDB taxonomy): Bacteria > Elusimicrobiota > Elusimicrobia > UBA1565 > UBA9628 > GWA2-66-18. Next base: position 11,214 of record CAZIBN010000030.1, on the reverse strand, counting down.
GGCCGTACTCATTTCCGTCCCGCTTCACTTTGGCGGTCGCTACGGGAGGCATCTGTCACGCGGTCACCGAGACGTTCTGTGCGATCTCCTGCATCCACACCGGAACGGCGAATGAACAATGCCGCGAGGACTGCCGCACCATCATCGTCCGATCGTGCGACTGATTCAGTCTGAAAATTTCTTATAAACCAACGGAGATACCAACGTGGGAAACACTCAAGACTTTTACGAAACCGCGCTGATCGCGGGCATGATCCTGCTGGTCGGCGAGGTGGTGTGCGGCCAGGCGACCGTCGTCATAATGACCGGGCTGGCCGTCGCCGCCATCCTGGGCCTGCTCGTCGCGTACCGTCTCATCAAGGGTGAAAAGGGCCGGGCCGGCTCCGTCGCCGTGAAGGCGCTGGTCTTCGTCGGCCTTTTCCTCATCGCGCTGGGCCTGGACGTCGCCAACAAGAAGATCGCGATGAGCCGCGCCGAAACGATCATCGCCGCCTGCCGCTCGTACAAAGACAAGACGGGAGCCTATCCGGAGACTTTGCAGGCCCTCGTGCCGGAATACATGACGACCGTCCCCCGCGCCAAGTACACGGTGCTCTGGAACACGTTCCATTATCACGAAGGGCGATTGGCCTGGATGCTGGTGCCCATGACGGTCATGCCTTCCTATGATCTCAGCGCCGGAAAGTGGAGCTTCGCGGCGCAGGACGCGCTGCCGGTCGTATTGGGGAAGGCGCGAATCTGAGCCTCGGGCCGATCAGGCCCGCAACGACACGATCAGCTTCCCGAAATGCCCGTTCGCGGCCAGCAGGGCATGCGCCTCGCTCAGGCCCTCGGGAGCCCACACCCGGGCGATCACCGGCTCGATTTTCCCGCTCTCCAGGAGCGGCAAGGCGCGCGCTCGGATGCCGGCCGCCGTGACACTTTTCTGCTCCAAGCTTCGCGGTCGCAGAAGGCTGCCCTGGACGCTGAGGCGTTTGTCGAGCAGGCGCCCGAGGTTGATCGTGGCCGCCTCCCCGGAGTACGAGTCGATGAGGACCAACCGCCCGTCAGGCTTCAAGACGCTCAGGTTGGCGTCGAGGCTCTGCGCTCCGCGGATGTCGAGGATGACGTTGAAGCCGCCCATCGAGTCCGGTTTTTCATCGAACTCACCCGTCGTTTTTCCGTCGAGCCCCAGCGCCTGAAGCTTCTTCATGTTTTCAGGCTTGCGGGTCGTGACCCTAACCGAGGCGCCCAGTGCCTTGGCCAGTTGCGCCCCGACGATGCCCACCCCGCCAGTGGCGTGGTGGATCAGAACCGACTCGCCGGCCTTCAGCGCGCCGAGCTCGAAGAGATTGAGCCACGCCGTGAAGAGCGCCTCGGGGAATGCCGCGCCCTGCTCAAAGGACAGCCGATCCGGGATCTTGAGCGTCGTCCGCGCCGGGGCGATGACGCGGTCGGCGTAGCCGTTCTCATTAACAAGGGCCATGACCCGGTCGCCGAGCTTTAACTCCGACGATCCGGCGCCGAGCGCCGCCACCGTCCCGGCGACCTCGAGCCCCAAGGTTGAATCCGTGCCGAGAGAGCCCGCGTTCGCCGCCAGTTCCATGTCGAGCCTGTTGATCCCGAACGCGGCCGCGTCGATCAGCACTTCGTCAGCCGTTAATTCAGGAAGCGCGACCCTCCTCTTCACGAAGCCTTGCGCGGACGGGAACCATCGTTCGCAAAACAGCATCCTCTATCCTCCTCGAGTCTTCGATAAAGAGAAGCGGGCCCGCTCGTCGCGGGCCCGCTCCATTTATTTTAATCAGGGACGGCTTGTACCCCGGGCCGCGTCGACATTGAGTCAGTCTACCGCCGAGGAAGCACGACGGCAGTTGTCCCGGTGACACGAAAAACCTGGCTTCGAGACGCAGTCCCCGGACGGCCCGCAATAACAATCATCGTTCCATTCGCCGGCATCCATCCCCGCGCTCCCGAATAGGGAAAGAAAGCGGCGCATGTCCCTTTTCCCGGCGCATCGCTTGACCGCGCCGACGAACATGGCGACGATGCGGCCGTCGCTGAATACCAGGCGGTCGTAAAAAGCGCCGCGCACGGAGGAGGAGCAGGCAGAAAACAGCTCGCCGAATTCCAGAGCGGGCACTTCCGTCTCCTTCGGCGCGTCATTTTTCCCGACGCGGGCGAACCTGTCGGAAATGTCGGCGATCGAATACCCGTGAAGGCAGTCCTTTATCGCCCCAGTCCCGAACGACACGACCTTGATTCCGGAAAATTTGATGCTTCCGAGAAAAGCGCGGCGATTCTCCAGGGGGCAGGCCTCGAGCACGGCGGAAAAAACGTCCGGCTTACCGGATGAGATCGCCCCGGCTTCCCCGGCGCCCCGGCGAATTCCTTCGCCAGCGGCGGGAGCCGCCATGCACGCCAGTGCCACCGACACGAGACACGCCGTTCTCCTCACGAGTTTTTCAATCCGATCAACCGCAAGCCTTTGTTAAATTCCCGGATAGAGTCCGCAGCGGGGCCCCAGCCGACGAACTGATGAAGGATCTTGCCGTCCTTAAGAAAATAGAAAGTGGGCGAGCTCGAAAAATCAATCCCCGGCCAATCCTCGATCTCATAGGCTATGGACAATCTCGCTGCGCTGAACTGCGAATTCAAGTAAGCGACGCCTGCCGGCTCGAATCTCGCGGTGACGATCGCCCCGTTCGTCTGCAGCGCCCGCAGCAGGTCCTTGTCCGTCTCCAGATATTTCAAAGCCCTGGAGGTTACGGGGCAGGCGCCGAATGCGGCGATCACGATTTTCGGCCCGGCTTCCACCGGCAGATGCCTCACCGTCGCGGTCTGAGAGTCGTCTGAAACATCGTAGACCTTATAGAGCTTCGACCGCGGCTCATTCAATTCGACGATCCTCGGAATACTCCACAGGTTCGAGGCGGGAAACCTCGACTTCAACGCTTCAGCCTTGTCGAACATCCTTGCCGACAGGTATTTTTGAAACATTCTTTCGACATCGTCCGCCGTCTGCAGGCGTCTTAGGGTCAGCTCGTCAAAGACCTTCTCCTGCAGGGAGACATAACGGGCCGCTCCGTACGAATAGAATGAGGCCTTATTGAGGCTTTTCAGTAAAAGCTTCAGGGTTTCAGCGGGATACGATTGCAGCTTATCGGCCGCGAAATCCGAATCGACGAACTTATCGGCGGATTTGAGCCGCCGCGGGATTCTCGACAGATCCTGGTTGTCGCTGAAGTCGAGGGCAATGATCCCGGTCGCCTTATCCGCGACGCCTGCGCGCGGTCCGGCGCAGGCGCACGCCAGGACGAGGCTGAGAACGACGAACCTGGCGACGTCTTGATTCTCAATGTGCCGACACATGCCGCTTGCCCCCTCGCGCGCATCGGCGGAGCGGCGGTTCATGTCCGCCACCCAGCCGATGCGACCCGAATTATCGAATGCCTTCAGCGCGCCTAACAGCCGTTCCCGCAGGCGCTGTCAGTCTCTGAACTCTTGCAGTAATGGTGCGTGCTGCTGCCGGTGCAAACCGCGCCATAACAGTAATTCTGATCGCAAAATGTCGCCGGGCGGAAATCACCCGATGCATTGATGAATGTCGCCGGCGACGCAGGCGATGCCGGTGATGAGAAGATCGTCTGCAGCACCTTTTGCATTCTCGCTTTCCCCAAGTCTCGCGTCAACCGTTCGAGCGCGACGGAGGCGACCTTGCCGTCCAGAAGCACCAGGCTGTCCAGGAACTCCTCCTTGGCGGCCGGGGAGGCTCCCCTCAGCAGGTCGGACATCCGGACAAGTCCGAGGTTCGCAGTCTTGTCCTTCTCCATCTCCTGCCTGACCTTGGAGCGCTCGGCCTGAATCTTGGCAAACACCTTCGCCTTGGTGATCATGGCGCCGGCGATCTGCTGCGAATCTTCGAGTTCCGCCGCCCGCGCGGTCCAACTATAGGATCCGACGACGCCGATCACCGCCAAGAGAACCAAACCGGCCGCTCGCTTCCCCACTAACATTCGTCTCATTTTTTATTCTCCAGTCGAACAAATTACGCCGTCGCGCTTCCGCGTTCGGCGGTGCTCGTCTGGTTGTGATCATTTTTTATGCCAACCGATCAGCTCTCCTTCATACAAAGCCCTCATTGCTGGAAAATAATGAGAAGCGGGCCCGCTCGTCGCGGGCCCGCTCCATTTATTTTAATCAGGGACGGCTTGTACCCCGGATTCTGTCCACCCTTGCGGGCTTGAGGACCATTTCTCTAAGCGGCTACCGGGCGGCCGTACTTCGCTTGCGCAAAGTCTGACGCGAGCAGCGTCCTCCACCCAACTGCCTTGCTCCTGACGGGGTTTACCTTTGCACGGCGCCTCACGGCTCCGCCGGTGGGCTCTTACCCCACCTTTTCACCCTTACCCCCACGTTGAGGGCGGTAATTTTCTGTGGTACTGTCCATGACTGCAGGTTATGGCCCGCAATCCCTCGCCTTTCGACGAGCGTCACGCTCAACGGAGTCCGGAAGTTCCTCCAACCCTTGCGGATCAGCGGCCCTCCAGCCGTCCCTGAAATTTATTGTGCGGCTACGGGAACGATCAGCTCTGGCTTGTAAAGGATGCGCTGGCAGCTGTCGCAGGTCACCAGGTTCTTGAGCTTGGCGACCTCGAGTATCAAGCCTGGGGTGAGGTTGATCTGGCAGGAGCCGCAGTGGCCGGAGACGACGGGCACGACGGCGTCGGGCTTGCCGCGGCTGCGGATATGGTTGTAGACCTTCATCTCGGAGGGCGCCACGGCGACGGCCGTCGCGTCGCGCTCGATCTTGGCGGTCTCGAAGCGGCCCTTCGCGTGAGACATCTCGGCCTCGAGCTTCTCGAGGTCCTTCTTGGAGAATTCTTCCGTCTTCTTGAACTCGGCGGTGGCGGCCTTCTCCACGGCCTTGGCCGCGTCGAGGTCCTCCATGATCTGGAGGATCTCGGTCTCGATGTCGCCGGCCTTGGCTTTTTCCTTCTCGATCTCGGCCTGCATCGCCTTGTACGCGTCGTTGGACTTCAGATCGTTGAGCTGGCCCGAGTGCTTGCGGGCGGCCTCGTCCTGCGCGGCGACGTCGAGCTCCTTGGACTTCTTCTTCTTCTCGAGATCGAGGATGCGCGCCTTCGCCTCGTTCATGTGCCGCTTCTCGTTCTCGAGGTCGGCATTGAGCGCCGCGATGCGCGGCGGCACCGCGTCGATCTCATGCTGGATCGCATCGAGGTGCTTGTCCTTCTGCTGAAGAGCGACCAGGGCTTGGAGGGCTTCTTTGGTCAGGGCCATAGGGCTTCGATCAGTATAGAATATTTCTTGAAGCCCGGCTGAACCGGTGCGCTATGCGTACCAGCGGCCGAGCGCCGCGGCGAGGTCCTCGAGGCTGAAGGGCTTGGCGACGTTGTCGTCCATGCCGGCGGCCAGGCAACGCTGGCGCTCCCCCTCGCGGGCGCCGACGCTCATCCCGATGATCACCATCTTGCGGCCTTCTCCGGCCGGCCTCGCGCGGATGACGGCCGTCGCCGCGAACCCGTCCATCTTCGGCATCCGGCAATCCATCAGCACCAGGTCGTAATGGATCGAAACGACCGCGGCCGCCGCCTCCTCCCCATTGGCCACGGCGTCGGCGTTACACCCCAAGGCCTTCAGCTGGAACAGCGTCATCTTCTGGTCCACCGCGTTATCGTCGGCGATGAGGATGCGCAACGCCTTCCAGGAGGCGCGCGGCTCGACGCCTGACGGCTTGCGTGCGGGCGCGCTGCCGGCGGAGTGGGCGCTCAACGCGTTCGAGATGGCGTCACGCAACGGCCCTTTGCGCACCGGCTTGGCCAACGCGCCGTCGAAGCCTTGCCTGGACAGCTCTTCATGGCTCGGGGCTGCCGCCATGGTGCTGAGCAGGATCATGCGCACGGCGACCAGCGCCGCGTCGGCCTTGATCTCCAGCGCCAGTTGCGCGCCGTCCATGGCGGGCATCTGCAGATCGATGAGAGCGAGGATGAACGGGTCGCCCTTCGATTCGGCGTCACGCATCGCCGTCAGCGCTGAAGCCCCGTCCGCGACCGCGTGCGGACGCATGCGCCAGGCGGCCATCTGCTGCGCCGTGATGCGGCGGCTGGTCTCGTTATCGATGACGACGAGGACCCTGACCCCCGCCGCATCCGCCGGGTCCGCCGCCGCCGGGGCCGTCCCCTTGCCCAGGCTGACCTCGAACCAGAACGTCGAGCCTTTGCCCGGGGCGCTCGTCACGCCGATGGCGCCGTTCATCATCTCAACGAGCTTCCTGGAGATGGCCAGCCCGAGCCCCGTGCCGCCGTGCGTACGGGCGGCGGACGCATCGCCCTGGGAGAACGCGGAGAACAGCTTGGCCTGCACGGCCTGATCGAGGCCGGCGCCGGTGTCCTTGACCTCGAAGCGCACGCGGATCACGAGCCCCGTCTCCGACAGACGGCGCACGCCGATGACCACCTCTCCGGCCTCGGTGAACTTGACCGCATTGTCGACGAAGCTATTGATGATCTGCCGCAGGCGCCCCGCGTCACCGCGCAGAAGCACAGGCAGTCCTTCGTCAACGGCCACGACGATCTCGAGGCCCTTGTCCTGCGCCGGAGAGGCGTGCAGCAGGGCGATGTCCTCGGCGATGACCCTCGGATCGAAATCGCCCTCTTCAAGAGGCACTTCGCCGGCTTCGATCGTCGAAAAATCCAGGATGTCCCCGATGACCGCCGTCAGGGATGAGCCGGCCTTGCGTATGGCCTCGACGAACTCCCGCTGCTCCGGGGCCAGGCTCGTCTCCAGAAGCTGGCCGGCCATCGCGCTGATCGCGTTCATCGGCGTGCGGACCTCTTGAGTCATGCTCGCCAGGAACCGGGTCTTGGCCTCAGCCAGCCCGACGGCGGCGCCCCGGGCCTTGGCGATCTCATCCTTCGCCAGCCCGGACTGGGTGATGTCGAGCGCGACGCCGAGATAGCCGTTGACCTCGCCCTTCAGGCCGCGCAAAGCGGTCACGGTCAGCCTGACGGGGAACACGCTCTTGTCCTTGCGGACATAGGTCCACTCCCTCGAGGCGGACTCGGCGAAAGCCTCGAAGCCTTCCGAGTCGAGATGGAGGACCGATGGGGGCTTGCCCAGCATCTCGGCGGACGCGTAGCCCAGAAGGTTCTCGGCTCCCTTATTAAACAACGTGATGCCTCCCGTGAGATCGACGGCGATGATCGACACCTGGGTGGCGGTGTCGAGGACGTCCTGCAAGCGAACGCCGGCCTCGGCCTCGCGCGTCTCCGCGCGCTTGCGCCCGGTGATGTCGTGGCTGATCGCGATGTATTGGAACGGCTTGCCGTCGTCTCCCAGGAACGGCGTGATGGTCGAGTCGATCCAGTAAACGAGGCCGTTCTTGGCCCGGTTGCACACCTCGCCGCGCCAGGTCCGTCCGGAGGCGATGGTCTCCCACATCTGCTTGAAAAATCCGTCCGGATGGATTCCCGAGCCGAGGATCCGATGCGTCTTGCCGACAAGCTCCCCGCGCGCATAGCCCGAGGTCCTGACCGCAAGATCGTTGGCGAAGATGATGCGGCCGGCGGCGTCGGTCACGGCGACGATCGCGGAGGAATCGACGGCCGTCTTCAGATCGAGCAACGTTTTATCGGTTCGGCGCCGCCGCGCCTTGGACGCCGAGAGCCGGATGGACAACCGCTTCTTCGATCGCATCCGGGCGGTGATGTCGTGGAATATGCCGCGCACGTGTGCCGGGCGGCCGTACTCGATTTGAATGGAGACACGTCCGCGCGCAAGGACCAGCCCCCCTGATTTCGACAAGAATACCGTATCGAAGACGCCGGCATCATCCCCTTTCAGCACGCGCGCCACCGTCTTGATGTAATGCTCGCGGGATTCAGGCGCGATGAGGCCGGAGAGGCTCATCCCCGAGACCTCCGCGCCTTTGTAGCCTAGCGCGCGGAGCAGCGAGGCATTGGCAGACAGCACGCGCCCCTCAGCGTTCACGCTGAGGATCAAGTCGGTCGTCTCATCGAGAAGCATCGCGTACTTCGCGTCCTTCTCCCGGACGGAGGACAACGCGCCTTCAAGGGTCGCGCCCTCGATCTCATTGGCGACCAGCGCGCCCAGGTCGCGCAGGAGCTGCGCCCGGCGCGGATCGAAGACGCGCGGGATGCGATCGATGACGCACAGCGTTCCCATCGCCTCTCCGGTCGACAGCCTCAGGGGCACGCCGGCGTAAAAACGGATGTGGGGCTCGCCGACGACCAGAGGGTTGTCGGCGAAGCGCGGGTCTTTCAGCGCATCGAGGACGACGAACGGCTCCTTTCCCAGGATGGCGTGGCCGCAGAAGGACAGGTTTCGCGGCATCTCCTTCAGATCGAAACCCTGGCGCGACTTGAACCACTGGCGCTCCGCGTCGCTGAGGCTGACCAACGCCGTGGGCACGCCCAGGAGATTCTGGGCCAGACGCGCGAGGCGGTCGAAGCGCTCCTCAGGCGCGGTGTCGAGGATCTTGAGGCGAGCCAACGCCTCAAGGCGCTGGGCTTCATCGACGGGCCGCTTTGGCTTCTCCATTGGTTATTCTGCGACGCGCACGCATCAACAGTATGGAGGATGAAGCCGCGAAAATCAACTTGCCGCCCCAAATTAGAAACATCCGGCTAAAAAAATCCCCCTCTTCCCTTGAGGGAAGAGGGGCTAGGGGCGATAGGGGATCAAGAAAATAAAAACCGCTCGCCTCCTGTTCGTCCCCTGTCGGGGTCTTCACATAAATTGAAGGAGGCGAGCGGCTTGGGCAGTACAGGATTTGAACCTGTGACCCTTGTCGTGTGAGGACAATGCTCTACCGCTGAGCTAACTGCCCGAAAGTGATTACCAATTATACCAATTTTTTCATTCGACGACTTCAGCCACAACGGCTTGGTGTCCAGGGTGGTGTCCAATCCCAATGGGAACAAACTCCCGCAAACTCGCTGGAAGGTCCGGCATCGCCGCGTCGAACTTCTTCATCTGGGTCCTGACGTGCGAGTTGAGCAGGTGGACGTAGGTCGTGTTCACCATCTGCATCGAGCCGTGTCCGAACAACCGCGCGAGCACAGGCAGGTCCAGAGTCGCCATCGCGAAGTGCGAGCCGAAGGTCCTTCTCAGGTCCCGCAGGGTGAAGTGGGCAAGCCTCGATTTCTTCCTGGCCGCCTCGAACCGACGCCTGAACGTCATCTTCGGCATGTCGAACAGCCGACCTTCCTGCCGGGGCCCAAGGACGAGTAGCAAGTGACGCAGCTTGTCGTCCACAGGGATTTCAGGGTGCTTGCCGCGCTTGAGGCGATCGGCTCTGATCTCCAGCCGCTCAAGGTCCACGTCCTTCCACTCGAAGTCCAAGACCTCCATCTTGCGGAGGCCAGTGAGCAGGAAGAACACGATGATCGGCAAGATGCCAGGATCGCAGGACTCGTAGAACTTCTCGATCTCGGGAATCGTGAGGAACCTCGTCAGCGGCGGCGGGTCCGGCTCGGTCCTGATCTTCTTGGCCGGGTTGGCGAGGATATACATGTCCCAGTTGATCGCGGCGTTGAAGATCGAGCATAGCAGCGAGTAGGTCCGATTCACGTTGCCCGCTCCAACCTTCGACTTCGCGCGCTTGCGGCCATACCAGTTCTGGATGCGCACGGCGTTCACATCCATTAGCTTCATGCCGCCGAACTCGGCCTTCAACTCCTTGAACCGAGAGGCCCAACTCTTGTCGGCCTTGTGTAGGAACTCGTCCCAGTATTTGTCGGCGACCTCAGCGAACGTCGTGTGCAGCGCCCGCCACTCCGGCATGTGCTTGCCGATGTCGACGTGGTGCCGTCTCTTGTTGAGGGTTGCAGTTGCCAGCGTGCGCGTCTCCGACGTGTCGAGGCCCACCTTCTGCCGGTGCTTCTTGCCGGTCTCGTCCTTGAAGACGATCCAGACCTCCTTCCTGCCCGACCGATTTCTAAGCCAGATTCCGTTCGCCATGGTTTTATGGTTGTCCAAGATAGCGGACAGCGTCTTGGACGTCAACTCTCCTTTGCGGCGCTTTGCGCCGTTATGTTTTCTCCCAGCTTCCACTCGCCTCTCATCCAGAGGTCGATCTCATCGCGGTGGTAGCGGGGAACGCCAGCGCCCTTGTGGACCGGTATCTCCCCGCGAGAGGTTTTGCTGTAGACGGTCGGGACCGCCAGGCCCGTGTAGGCGGCAGTCTCCTTCGCGTTCATCCAAGTCTTGTTCATGGTCACGTCCTCCTTGATCCCCAGGCGCGCTCGCGCCTGATCAGCGCGTTCTTCGTGAAGCTCGTAGCCGACGAAGCTGCGCCCCAGAGCCACCGCCTCGATGCCGGTCTGGCCGGTCCCCGCGAAGCCATCGACAACAAGTCCCCCCGGCAGCGAGAGCCGCTTGATGAACCGCGACGCGACGCCGTCCTTCATCTTGGCCGGGTGCCCCGAACTGGTCTGGTCCGTCGCTTTCGACATGAAGAAGACGTTGCCCGGGTCCTTGCCCAGCGCGTGGTAGCGTTCCTTGCGGGAATCCCGATCCACCCACTCGTGGGGCTCGCGGGCGGCGTCCTTGTCGAAGAAGTAGCGATCACTCTTGACGAAGTGCCAACAGTACTCAAAAGCGGGTTTCAGTCGGCGATCCGGCGCAAACGGCGTTGCGTTCGGCTTGGCCCAGATGTGAGTCTGAATCAATCTGAAGCCGGCTGCGACAACGGCCTGCGGTATCAGGTACTCGGCCGGACTCCCGAATCCGTCGATGACCTGCGGCTGGAAGTTGACGACGTAACTGCCCTCGTCGGCGAGGACGCGAAGCCTCTCAGGAAGAAACCGCGCGAACTCCGTCACGAAGTCCCCGGCCGCGTGCGACGATAAGCACTCCGGCTGGCCACAGCACAGGACCATCTTCTCATACGGCGGCGACTCGAAAAGAAGTCCAGCCGATCCGCTCTCAAGCTCTGGCATTGTCATCGAGTTTCGCGTGAAGACGGTGGTGGAATTAATCACGGGTGCCACCCCGCCGGACTCGTGCAGCCACCGCACCAACCCGGGCCGGGCCATGGCTCCGCGCAACCGGGGCAACGAGGATCGTGAGCTTCGGCCTCGAAAGCCCACTCGGCTTCGCGCTCGGCGGCGGAGGGGACGGGATCCTCGATCTGGGGGCGAGTGTCAGGCCTGACGCTTGGGGAGGCCTCATATACCCTCCGCGAGTTCGGGG
>CAZIBN010000029.1:17857-42427 GCA_964537395.1 uncultured Elusimicrobia bacterium | reverse complement strand
AGGGTCTGCGTTTCGCCGTTCGCGAAGGCGGCCACACCGTGGGTGCCGGCGTCGTTGCCGACATCGTCGCCTAAAAAATCCGTTCAATCGACCCAGGAATAAGGTATAATATGGCTGAGACCAACAATCCGCAGCAAAGAATCCGCATCCGCCTTCGCGCTTACGACCACCGCGTCCTCGACGCCAGCGTCGGAAAGATAGTCGAGACGGCCCAGCGAACAGGAGCTGTCGTTTCCGGCCCCATTCTCTTGCCGACGCACATCAAGAAGTACACCGTGTTGCGGTCTCCGCACGTCGACAAAAAGTCGCGCGAGCAGTTCGAGATGCGCATTCATAAGCGCCTCATCGAGCTGAACTCCACGACTTCCAAGACGGTGGACGAGCTGATGAAGCTCGATCTTCCGGCTGGCGTCGACGTCGAAATCAAGCTCTAGTCGAGCTTGGCGGACGGCCTTTCCAGGCTCTCCAGCTGTAGGGACGTTTTTTGTCTATTTTTTTAGGAAGAAGAAACTATGAGCGAGCAGCAGACGACTGAGACGACGGCCGCGGCCGGCGGAGTCAAGAAGGCTCCGGCGACGTTCCGCGCCATCCTGGGCGAGAAGATCGGCATGACGCAGATCTTCCACCCCAAGGACCAGAACCTTTACGGCGTGACCGTCATCCAGGCGGGGCCCTGCCCCGTTCTCCGGGTCAAGACCGCCGACTCCAAGGACGGCTACAACGCGGTGCAGCTCGGCCTCGGCACGATCAAGGATAAGTCCCGGAACTCGGCCGAGCGCGGCCAGTTCAAGGCGGCCGGCGTTCCCTCGCAGAAGTACGTGCGCGAGATCCGCATGGCGAACCTCACCGGCCTCGAGGCCGGCCAGGTCGTTCTCGCCGACACCTTCAAAACGGGCGACTATGTCGACGTTCAGGGCGTCTGCAAGGGCAAAGGCTTCGCCGGCGTCATGAAGCGCCATAATTTCAAGGGTATGCCCGCCTCGCACGGCGCGTCGGACAAGGAGCGCTCGCCGGGCTCGCTCGCCTCGCGCCGCTCGCTCGGACGCGTCATGCCCGGCCAGCGCATGGCTGGACACATGGGCAACGTCATCACCTCGACCATCAAGATCGAAGTCGTGTCGGTCGACGTCGAGAAGAATCTGATCTACGTCGCGGGCGCCGTCCCCGGCCCTCGCGGCGGCCTCGTGACGATCTACGAGACCGTCAAGAACAAGAAGATCCGCGTCGACACCGTCAAGTCCCTCATCAAGAAGGACAAGATGGGTAACATCATCAAGGCCGCCGTCAAACCCGGCGCCATCAAGAAGTAAGGAATCATCATGGACGCTAAAGTCATCGACGTCAACGGTAAAGAGACCGGCACGGTCTCCCTCAAGGACGAGATCTTCGGTCATAAGCCGGAGAAGCGTTTCCTTCACGAGTTCGTCACCATCTACCTCGCCAACCAGCGCGCGTGGACCTCGAACACCAAGAGCCGCACGACGGTGTCCGGCGGCGGCCGCAAGCCGTGGAAGCAGAAGGGAACCGGCCGCGCCCGCGCGGGCTCGATCCGCTCCGGTCTGTGGCGCCACGGCGCGATCATCCACGGGCCCCGCATGGGCCGCGGCTCGCGCCTCGACTTCCCGCGTCAGAAGGCTCGCCTCGCCCTCGCCCAGGCCCTGTCGGCCCGTGCGCAGGACGGCAGCATCGTCTGCGTCAAGGATTTCACGCTGAAGGAGCCGAAGACGAAGCTCGTCGTGGCGACCTTGGCGAAGCTCGGTTGCGAGGGGAAGACGCTCATCGTCCTCGACGCTCCGAATCCGGCCCTCGTGTTGGCCGCCCGCAATCTCGCCACCGTGGCGGTCCGCCTCGCGGCGGACATCAATGCCTACGAGGTTCTTTACTGCAAGAAGCTCGTGATCACTCAACCCGCGCTCGAGAAGCTCAGCGCGCGCTGGAACTAGGGAGTACGACGATGTCCGATAAAGCTCTGCATGAAATCCTGGTCCGGCCCCTCCTCACGGAGCGCGGCACGGGCATCCAGGAGAAGTTCAACCAGTACCTGTTCGAAGCCGCTCCGGACGCGTCGAAGACCGACATCAAGCGCGCCGTTGAGACTATGTTCAAGGTCGAAGTCGAAAAGATCCGCACGATGGTCATGCCCGGCAAGTTCCGCCGGTTCGGTCGCGGCGGCGGCATGCGCCCCGACTGGAAGAAGGCGATCGTGACCGTGGTCAAGGGCCAGAAGATCGACTTCGCGACGCCCGCCGGGAAATAAAATTATGCCCATTAAATCCTATAAGCCGTACACGCCTTCCCGCCGCGGGATGACCTCCCAGGACTACTCGGACATCACGACGAACGTGCCCGAGAAGAGCCTTGTGTCCAAGCTGACCCGCAAGGGCGGCCGCAACAACACCGGCATGATCATGGTCCGCCATCAGGGCGGCGGCCACAAGCGCGCTTTCCGCGCGATCGACTTCAAGCGCTTCGACAAGGCCGGCGTCCCCGGCAAGATCGTCTCGATCGAGTACGACCCGAACCGCTCCGCCCGCATCTGCCTTGTCAACTACGCCGACGGCGAGAAGCGCTACATCGTGCAGCCCGTCGGCCTCAAGGTCGGCGACAAGATCATGAGCGGCCCCGAGGCCGAGATCACGGTCGGCAATGCGCTGCCCCTCATCAAGATCCCTGAAGGTACCTTCATCCATTGCGTGGAGCTGAACCCGGGCAAGGGCGCGCAGATGATGCGCTCCGCCGGCACCCAGGCCCAGCTGATGGGCAAGGACGGCGGCTACGTGCAGATCAAGATGCCCTCGGGCGAAGTCCGCATGGTGCCCGACACGTGCTACGCGACGATCGGCCAGGTCGGCAACTCCGAGCACAACACGATCACGCTCGGCAAGGCCGGTCGCAACCGCCATCTCGGCATCCGCCCGACCGTCCGCGGCGGCGCCATGAACGCGACCGACCATCCTCTCGGAGGCGGCCGCGGTAAGTCCAAGGGTAATAATCACCCTCGCTCTCCCTGGAACCAGCTGTCCAAGGGCTTCAAGACCCGCAACAAGAAGAAGGTCTGGGGCTGGATGATCGTCTCCGACCGGCGCCGCTCCGCGGCCCACGCGTAAAGAGGAATTATGAGCCGATCTACTAAGAAGGGACCATACGTCGAGCCGAAGCTGCTGAAGAAGGTGCAGAAGCAGAACTCCGCCGGCGAGAAGAAGCCGATCAAGACCTGGGCGCGCCGCTGCACGATCACGCCCGAGTTCGTCGGCCACACGTTCTCCGTGCACAACGGCCGCAAGTTCCTGCCCGTCTACGTCAACGAGCAGATGGTCGGCCACAAGCTCGGCGAATTCTCGTTCACGCGCTTCTTCAAGGCGCACGGCGGGACGAACAAGGCTGCGGACGCGAAAACCTGATCTGATTAAGGGATAAAGAGAAATAAAATGGAAGCTACAGCTCACTCTCGGTTTCAGCGCTACGGAACGCGCAAAGTCGGCCAGGTCCTCAAGGAGATCCGCGGCAAGTCGGTGCTCGAAGCCGAGCGGATCATCCCGATGATGCCCCGCATCTGCTCGGTCATGGTCGGCAAGGCCGTCCGCTCCGCCGCGGCGAACCTCGTCAACCAGGCTGCCAAGAACGGCCACCAGATCAACCCCGAAAAGGTCTACATCAAGGAATGCTGGTCCACGATGGGACCGATGGGGAACATGAAGCGCATGCTGCCCGCTCCGCAGGGTCGCTCGTATACCTTCAAACGAAAAGTCTGCCACTTGACCGTCATCGTCAGCGATGAGCGCGTCGCCGGCAAAGGGAAGTAATCCAACATGGGCAATAAGATCCATCCGAACGCGCTCCGCCTCGGCTACATTCACGACTGGCAGTCCAAGTGGTTCTCCACCAAGGACGCTCCCGCCCTCATCGGCGAGGACTTCAAGATCCGCAACCTCGTCCGCAAGGCCTTCCGCATGGCCGCGGTCAGCTGGGTCGGCATCGAGCGCGCCGGCTCCTACCTGCGCGTCAACATCCACACGGCCCGCCCCGGCGTCGTGATCGGCAAGAAGGGCGCCGACATCGAGGCCCTGCGCAAAAACGTGGAAGCCATGACCTCCCGCAAGACGTACGTCAACGTCATGGAGATCAAGGATCCCGAGCTCGATAGCCGCCTCGTCGCGGACTCGATCGCGGTCCAGCTCGAGAAGCGCATCGCTCATCGCCGCGCCATGCGCCGCGCGATGGAGCGCACGATCCAGTCCGGCGCCCTCGGCATCAAGGTCATGATCTCGGGCCGCGTCAACGGTGCTGAGATCTCGCGCCGCGAGTGGCAGCGCGAGGGCCGCGTGCCTCTGCACACCTTCGCCGCCGACGTCGACTACGGCACCGCCGAAGCCATGACGCACGCCGGCCTCATCGGCGTGAAGGTCTGGATCTTTAAGAAGCAGCATTTCGTGAAGTCCCTCAAGGAACTTCAGCTCATGGCCAAAAAGGAAGCGGCGCTCGTCGCGGCCGCGATGGCCATCGAATCAGGTGAGCAGCCGTCGGCCCCCGCGCCGGCGCCGGCTCCGGAAGGGGGGCGCTAACATGCTGATGCCCAAGCGCGTCAAGTATCGCAAGCCCCATTCTCATCCCCGCATCAAGGGACCGGCGAAGCGCGGCGTCAGCCTCGCGTTCGGTGAGTTCGGCCTCAAGGCTCTCGAGCCCAAGTGGGTCACCGCGCGCCAGATCGAAGCGAGCCGCGTGACCATCAGCCGCCACCTGAAGAAAGGCGGTAAGCTCTGGGTCCGCATCTTCCCCGACAAGGCCGTCACCAAGCATCCCGCCGAGACCCGCATGGGTAAGGGTAAGGGTGCTCCGGATCATTGGGTGGCCGTCGTGCGCCCGGGCCGCATGTTGTTCGAGGTCGGCGGTTTGACCCTCGACGAGGCCAAGAAGGCCCTTAAGATGGCCTCTTACAAGCTGCCTCTCTTCACCAAGTTCGTCGTCCGCGAGCACATCTAAATATATGGCCGACAAAAAGACCAAGACCGCGACGCAAGACAAGACCGCTCTCAACCCGACGGAGCTCAAGAATCAGCTGCGCGCGGCGCTCGAGAAGCGCGCGAAGCTGACGTTCCAGCACAACGTCGCTCCGCTCAAGAATCCCATGGAGCTGCGCTTTCTCCGTCGTGAGATCGCGCGTCTCAAGACTCAACTTTCCGTGAAGGAGGCCGCGAAGTGACGAAGACCGCCGCCGCTCCCGCCGCCGAGCTCGATCTCGATCGCGGCAACCGCAAGACTCTCGAAGGAGTCGTCGTGTCCGACAAGATGAACAAGACCCGCACTGTCCGCGTGTCCCGTTCCGTCCGGCACCCGTTCTACGAGAAGATCATGAAAAAGTCCAAGAAATTTCATGCCCACGACGAGAACAACGAGGCTCGCGAGGGCGACGTCGTGGAGATCGCCAGCACCCGGCCGCTGTCCAAGCTGAAGCGCTGGCGCATCGTCCGCATCGTCAAAGCCGCGCCGAAGGGCCTGGCGGAGGCTAACGCCAAATGATCCAGCTTCGCACGATGGTCAACGTCGCCGATAACTCCGGCGCCCGCCGCCTGCAGTGCTTCCATGTGATGGGCGGTTCGTATCGCCGCTACGCGTCCTTGGGAGACATCATCGTTTGCTCCGTCGTGGACGCTCTCCCCAACGGCGCGATCAAGAAGGGAACGGTCGTCAAGGCGGTCGTGGTGCGCGTCAAGCGCAACCTGCGCCGCGCCGACGGCTCCCACGTTGCTTTCGACGACAACGCCGCGTGCTTGATCGACGATAAGAACGAGCCGAAGGGCACCCGAGTCTTCGGACCCGTGGCGCGCGAATTGCGCGACAAGGATTTCCTGAAGATCGTGTCCCTCGCCCCGGAGGTCGTGTAGTCATGAAGTTCAAGATCAAGAAGAAGGATAAGGTCATCGTGATCTCCGGCAAGGAGAAGGGTAAGATCGGAGAGGTGCTCGAGCTCATCGCCGGAGACAGGTTCACGCCGACCCGCGTGCTGATCGCCAAGATCAACATGGTGACGAAGCACAAGAAGCCGACGCAGACCGATCCCGGCGGCATCACGAAGATCGAGTCTCCGATGTCGATGAGCAACGTCATGCTCCTCGACCCGAAGACCAATAAGCCCACGCGCGTGCGCATCAAGATCGCCGCCAACGGCGAAAAGTCCCGCGTGGCGATCAAGTCCGGCGAGACGATCGCCTAATATAACGGTAAGGAACTATGGCTGAGAAAACGACAGACGACACGAAGGCGAAGGCAGCGGCGAACAAGGCCGCTCAGGCCGCCAAGAAGGCGGGCCTCGAAAAGCAAGCCGCCTCCAAGGCCGGCCCGGCGTTCGAGCTGAACCAGGACGGCCGCGAGACCGAGCACCCGATTCCGCGCCTCAAGACTTTCTACCGCGAGAACGTCGTTCCCTCGTTCATGGAAAAGCATGGGATGAAGAACCAGCACGAGGTTCCGAACCTGCGCAAGATCGTGGTCAACATCGGCGTCTCCGAAGCCCGCGACAACGTCCAGATGCTGGACAACGCGCGCGAGGAGCTCGCGTTGATCACCGGCCAGTGGCCGCAGGTCCGCAAGGCCACGAAGTCCATCTCCAACTTCAAGCTCCGCCAGGGCATGCCGATCGGCGTGCGCGTCACGCTGCGCGGCGACCGCATGTGGGAGTTCATGGATCGGCTCATCGCCGTCTCCATACCCCGCATCCGCGACTTCCGCGGCCTCGAGCCTCGCGGCTTCGACGGCTCCGGCAACTTCAACCTCGGTCTGAAAGAGCAGCTCATTTTCCCCGAGATCAAGTCCGAGCGCGTCCCGCAGCAGCGCGGCATGAACATCTCGTTCGTGATCGGCGGCGGCAAGGACGACCTCAGCCTCGACCTCCTCAAGGAGCTCGGGATGCCGTTCAAGACGGCCGAGCAGGCCGCCAAGGGGAATAAATAGTTATGGCTACGACAGCATGGCGCGCCAAGATGACCAAGGCGCCGAAATTCTCGACCCGACATCGCAACCGCTGCCAGATCTGCGGCCGTCCTCGCGCGTTCTACCGCGACTTCGGCCTGTGCCGCATGTGCTTCCGGAAGATGGCCCACCAGGGTCTACTCCCGGGCATCAAGAAATCCTCGTGGTAAGGTAATCATGGACCCCATCGCCGACCTGCTCACCCGCATCCGCAACGCCAGCATCCGACAGAAGGACCGCGTCGACGTCCCCCTGTCGAAGATGAAGCTGGAAGTCGTTCGCGTCTTGAAGGAAGAGGGCTTCATCGCCAACTTCAAGACCTTATACAACGGAACTAACAAGCAGGGCACCATCCGCGTGTTCCTGAAGTACTCTCCGACCAAGGAAGCCGTCATTCGCGGCATCCAGCGCGTGTCGAAGCCCGGCCTGCGCATCTATCGCCCGCACGACGACATCCCCAAGTCGCGCGGCGGATTCTCGGTCACGATCATGTCCACGTCGCAGGGCGTCATGACCGACGCGATGGCGAAAGAAAAGAAAGCAGGCGGCGAAGTTCTCTGCCAGGTCTGGTAAACGAACATGTCTAGAATTGGAAAGCAGCCCGTCGTCATTCCCGCCGGAGTCCAGCTCAAGCTGGACGGAAACCTCGTCACCGCCAAGGGGCCCAAGGGAGAGCTTAAGGAGGCTCTTCACCCTTACGTCAAGGCCGAGATCAAGGATGGAGCCGTCATCCTCACCACCGACATCACTCAAGCCCGCGACGCCTCCGCGATCTGGGGCATGACCCGCGCCCGCTTGAACAATCTCGTCCAGGGCGTGGCCGTCGGCTACTCGAAGGTCCTCGAGATCCACGGCCTCGGCTTCCGCGCCGAGATCGCGGGCCAGAAGCTCACGCTCGCGCTCGGCAAGTCGCACGCGGTCATTTTCGAAGCGCCGAAGGGCGTGACGATCACGGTCGACGCGAAGAAGACCTTGCTCACCGTGTCCGGCATCAGCAAGGACGCGGTCGGCGCCGCCGCCGCGGACATCCGCGAGCTGCGCAAGCCTGAGCCTTATAAGGGAACGGGCATCCGCTATCAGGGCGAATACGTCCGCAAGAAGGCGGGCAAGACCGCGGCCGGCGCCAGCGCCGGAGCGGGAGGCAAGAAGTAAATGAAGAATAAATGGGTTCGATCCGAGTTCCGCAAGACCGCCACGCGCAAGCGCCTGTTCGAGCATCGCGGTGAGCGGCCGCGCCTGTCGGTGCATCGCAGCCTCAAGTACATCTACGCCCAGGTCATCGATGACAACAAGGGCGTGACCTTGGCCGCGGCGTCTTCGCTCGACAAGGATCTGCGCAAGGCGACGAAGTCGCATCAGAGCATCGAGGCGGCGAAGAAGGTCGGCGAGAGCATCGCCGCGAAGGCCGTCAAGGCCGGCATCAAGAAGGTCGTTTTCGACCGGGGTGCGTACATCTATCACGGCCGCGTCAAGGCCTTGGCCGACGCCGCGCGCGCCGGCGGACTCGAGTTCTAACGGAGATTTTGTAATGGCCATTGAAACGACATCGACGGTTCCCACCCAGCCCATCGTGCCCGCGGCCGTCGAGCGGCCCGAGCGTGGCGGACAGGGCGGCGAGCGCCGCGGCCCCCGCGGCCCGCGCCGCGGACGCAACGACCAGCGCGAAGAGGGTGGATTTAAAGAGACCGTCGTCACGATCAACCGCGTGGCCAAGGTCGTCAAAGGCGGCAAGCGCTTCTCGTTCTCCGCGCTCGTCGTCGTCGGCGACACCGCCGGCCAGGTCGGCTACGGCATGGGCAAGGCCAAGGACGTGCAGGCCGCTATCCTGAAGGGCAACTCGCATGCTCGCAAGGCCCTCATCAAGTTCCCGATCGTTCCGGAAGGCACCATCCCGCACGAGATCGTCGCGAAGTTCGGCTCCGCCAAGGTCTGGATGAAGCCCGCGACTCCCGGTACCGGCGTCATCGCCGGCGGCGGCGTGCGCGCGGTCCTCGAGGCCGCCGGCGTCAAGAACATCCTCACCAAGAGCCTCGGCTCGTCGAACGCCTTCAATATGGTCGGCGCGACGTTCGAGGCCCTCAAGCTCCTTCGCACGAAGGAAGACATCATCAAGCTCCGTGGGAAATAAAGTGGCCAAAACGAAAGCCGTCGCTCCCGTCCAGACGATCACCCTCTCCAACCTCGAGCCCGTCCCCGGCTCACGCCGCCGCCCTGTCCGTCTCGGCATGGGCGAAGGCTCCGGCACCGGCCAGACCGCGACGCGCGGTCAGAAAGGCCAGCGTTCCCGCTCAGGCGACGGCAAGCTCGTCGGCTTCGAAGGCGGCCAGACGCCGCTGATCCGCCGCATCCCCAAGCGCGGATTTACCAACGGCCAGTTCAAGATCGTCTATCAGGTGATCGACCTCGGCACGCTCGACCGCGTTTTCAAGAACAAGGCCGAGATCACGATCGAGGACCTTCGCATTCACAACCTCATCAAGGGCCGCAAGCCCGTCAAGATCCTCGCCGACGGCGAGCTTAAGCGCGCCATCAAGGTCAGCGCCCACGGCTTCTCCGCCAGCGCCAAGGAAAAGATCGAGAAGGCCGGCGGCAAGGCCGAGGTCGTCAAGGCCGTGAAGGCCTAAGCGATGCGCGGACTCGGCGACATCTTCGAAATCCCGGAACTGCGAAAGCGTGTGCTCTTCACGCTTGGCGCTATCGCCGTTTTCCGCATCGGCGCCTCGATTCCGATTCCGGGTGTCAACGGTGACGCCATTCGCGCGATCTTCAACGCGCAGTCGGGAAGCCTTCTCGGCTTCCTGAACACCTTCTCGGGCGGCGCCCTCGCGCGCTTCTCCATCTTCTCGATGGGCGTGGTTCCTTACATCAACGCCTCGATCATCATGAGCCTGCTGCAGGGCGCGCATGTCCTGCCGTTCCTCGATCGCCTGGCCAAGGACGGAGAGCTCGGCCGCCGCAAGCTCAACAGCTACACGCGCTACCTGACGCTCTTCCTCGCGGTCTTCCAGTCCTTCGGCCTCACGATCGCGATCACGAAGATGCAGGCGCCGGGCGGGATGCCGACCGTCATCGACCCTTCCGTGATGTTCTACTGCGTGACCGTGTTGACGATGACGGCCGGCACGATCTTCGTCATGTGGCTCGGCGAGCAGATCACCGAGCAGGGCATCGGCAACGGAGTCTCCCTTCTGATCTTTACCGGCATCGTCGAGAGCATCCCGGCCGCCGGCTACGGCCTTTTCGAGCTCGTCCGCCTCGAGGAGATCAATCTGTTCGCCGCGCTCGCGATCATCGCGGCGCTCGCCACGGTCATCGTCATCGTCGTCTGGGTCGAGACCGCCCAGCGCAAGATCCCCGTCCAGTACGCCAAGCGCATGGTCGGCCGCAAGATGTACGGCGGCTCTCAGAGCTATCTGCCGCTCAAGGTCGACCAGAGCGGCGTCATCGCCGTGATCTTCGCGCTGTCCCTGCTGTCGGTGCCCGTCACGATCGCGACCTTCATGCCCAACGCGTCCACGGCGGAGGGCGTCATGCGCTTCTTCCAGGGCGGCAACTACGTCTACGACGCGGTCTACGCCGGCCTCATCATCTTCTTCTGCTACTTCTACAACTCGGTCTCCATCAACCCGGTCGATCTGGCCGAGAACATGAAAAAATCCGGCGGCTTTATACCGGGAATCCGCCCTGGTGAACCCACGGCCAAGCACATCGAGTGGATCCTCGAGCGCATCACCCTGGGCGGCGCGTTGTTCGTGGCCGCGATCGCGATCATGCCCGACGTCATGAAGCGCGAGTTCAGCGTTCCCTTCTTCTTCGGTGGCACGTCGCTGCTGATCTGCGTCGGCGTGGCCCTCGACACGATGGGCCAGCTCGAGGCGCACCTGATCATGCGGCATTATGAGGGCTTCCTCAAGAAGGGCCGCATCCAGGGCCGCTGGTTCAACGTCGGCAGCGGAGTGTCTCAATGATCGTGATCCTGCTCGGCATGCCTGGTTCCGGAAAAGGAACCCAGTCCAAGCGCCTGGCCGACAAGTACGGCTTCCAGCATCTCGCCACGGGCGACATCTTCCGTGCCGAGATCGCGCAGAAGACCTCGATCGGCGTGAAGGCTCAGGACTATTTGAAGAACGGCAAGCTCGTCCCTGATTCGATCGTCATCGAGATGGTCGCCGGGAAGATCGAGACCGGCGGCAAGTACCTGCTCGACGGCTTTCCGCGTACGATCGAGCAGGCTCAGGGCCTGGCCGAAATGCTGAAGCGCGTCGGCTCCGCCGTCGACCTCGTCGTCTTCCTCACTTTGCCGAAGGAGGAGGCGATCCGCCGCATGGCCTCCCGCCGCACCTGCGCCGGCTGCGGCGAGGTGTTCAATACGATCTCGCGCCCCACGACGGTGGAAGGCATCTGCGACAAGTGCTCGGGCCAGGTGGTCCAGCGCGAGGATGACACCGAAGCCACCGCCGCCAAGCGCCTGATGGTGTTCGAGGATCTGACTCACCCGCTCGTCGCGTACTACAAGTCGGAAGCGGCCTTCCACGAGGTGGACGCCGCCCAGTCGCCCGAGAAGGTCGAGGCCGCGTTGTCGGCCGTGATCGATTCGACGAAGGCGGCGCGGTGACCATGCTGATGAACAAGGCCGTCGAGGTGAAGAGCCGCGAGGAGCTGGCGATCATGCGCAGCGCCGGCATCGTCGTCGCCGACATCCTCGTCCTGCTCAAGGGCATGGTCAAGCCCGGCATGACCACGGGCCATATCGACCAGGTCTGCCGCGAAGAGCTCAAGAAGCGCGGTGCTTTGCCCGCGTTCCTCAACTACCACGGATTTCCCGGCGTGATCTGCGTTTCGATCAACAGCGAGGTCGTGCACGGCATCCCGTCGGACAAGCGCGTGCTCAAGGAAGCTGATATCGTCGGCCTCGATTTCGGCTGCGTGATCGATGGCTGGTTCGCCGACTCCGCGATGACCGTCCCGGTCGGGACGATCTCCGAGGACGCCCAGCGCCTCATCCGCGTGACGCGCGAGTGCCTGGAGAAGGGCATGGCCGCCGTCAAGGACGGCGCCCGCATCGGCGACATCGGCTCGGCCGTGCAGATCCACGCCGAGGCGCACGGCTACACCTTGGTCCGCGAGTTCGTCGGCCACGGCATCGGCCGCTCCCTGCATGAGGAGCCGCCCGTGCCGAATTATGGGAAGCCCGGGACGGGCGGTCGTCTTAAGAGCGGCATGACGATCGCCATCGAGCCGATGGTGAACATGGGCGGGCCTGAGGTCGCGACGCTCGGCGACGGTTGGACCGCGGTGACCAAGGACGGCAAGCTGTCCGCTCATTTCGAGCACACGGTCGCCGTGACCGACACCGGCTTCGAGATATTGACATTGCCTTCGGCAATGCTTAATAAACAGATTTAAACAAGATGACGAAAGAAGAAAAAATAGAAGTCGAAGGGAAGATCCTGGAAGCGCTTCCGAACGCGATGTTCCGCGTCGAGATCGCCCAGAACAAGATCGTCCTGGCCCACATTTCCGGCAAGATGAGGATGCACTACATCAAGATCCTGCCGGGCGACAAAGTCCGCATCGAACTGTCCCCTTATGACCTGTCTCGGGGACGCATCACGTACCGGGAGTAACGACATGAAAGTCAGAGCCAGCGTCAAACCCATTTGTCAGAAGTGCAAGATCGTGAAGCGCAACGGCGTCGTCCGCGTGTTGTGCTCAAACCCGAAGCATAAGCAGCGGCAGGGATAGGAGAACAGAGTATGGCGCGTGTAGCAGGAGTCGATCTTCCCAAGAACAAGCGTATCGACGTGGCGCTTCAGTACCTTTACGGCGTGGGCGAGACCCGCGCGAAGGTGGTGATCGCGAAGCTCAACGGCATGGTCAAGCCCGACACCCGGGTCAAGGACCTCACCGAGGAGCAGGTCGTGCTCATCAACAACCTTTTGCTCAAGGATTTCAAGGTTGAAGGCGAACTGCGCCGCGAGACCCTCGCGAACATGGCCCGCCTCACCGAGATCGGCTCTTTCCGCGGCCATCGGCATCGCCGCAACCTGCCGTGCCGTGGACAGCGCACGAAGACGAACGCGCGCACCCGCCGCGGCCGCCGCAAGACGGTCGGCGTGGGCAAGGCCACTTCGCCCACGGGCAAAGCGTAAGGATTTAGGAGAAAGGAATCATGGCTGACGAAAAACAGACTCCCGCCGCAGCGAAGGCAGCCCCTTCAGCGGCCCCCCGCAAAAAAGCCTGGAAGTCGGTGACCTTCGCGAAGGTCCACATCCAGTGTTCGTTCAACAACACCATCGTGACTTTGACCGACGACCGCGGCGACGTGCTCATCTGGGCCACCGCCGGCGGCTCGGGCTTCCGCGGCACGAAGAAGGGCACGCCCTTCGCGGCCGGAGTGACGGCAAAGAAGGTCGCCGATCGCGCCGTGCAGCTCGGCGTCAAGCAGGTCGCCGTGTTCATCAAGGGACCCGGACCGGGCCGCGAGACGGCGGTGCGCTCGCTCGGTTCCGCCGGTCTCATGGTCATCAGCCTTAAGGACGTCACGCCGATGCCGCACAACGGCTGCCGCCCGCCCAAAGCAAGGAGAGTCTAGTTTTATGGCCCGTTATACCGACGCCGTCTGCAAGTTGTGCCGCCGCGAACAGCAAAAGCTCTTCCTCAAGGGCGATAAGTGCTACACGAAGTGCGTCCTCGAGAAGCGCCCCGGCATCCCGGGCGTGGCCAAGCCTCAGCGGGGTAAACCCTCCGCCTTCTCGATCCGTCTGCGCGAGAAGCAGAAGCTTCGCCGCATGATCCAGATGAACGAGCGCCCGTTCGAGCGCGCGGTCACCAACGCGTCCGCCGCTCGCGAGAACTCGGGCGATTCGCTGCTGCGCGGCCTTGAGCTGCGCCTGGACAACATCGTCCGCCGCATGGGCGTGGCGACGTCGATCAAGACCTCGCGCCAGCTCGTCCTGCACGGGCACGTCAAGATCGGCGGCAAGGTCGTGGACATCCCCTCTTACCCGGTCAAGCCCGGCAGCGTGGTGTCCGTCAACCTCAAGATGAAGGAGAACGTCGGCGTCAAGCTGAGCCTCGAGACGTCCAAGAAGCTCAGCAACCGCCCCGCCTTCCTCGAGTTCGATGAGACGGCTCTTTCCGCGAAAGTGCTCCGCATCCCGGAGCGCACGGAAACGTCCTTCCCCATCAACGACCAGCTCATCATCGAGTATTACTCGCGATAAATCGCGAGTAACTTTTCTTAATAAACGTAGACTTCGGAGAATAAGAGAATATGGCTTATAAAGAACTGATCCTGCCGCAGAAGCTGTCCGTGGACGAGAAGTCGATGTCGGATAGCTACGCGAAGTTCGTCGCCGAGCCGTATGAGCGCGGCTACGGACACACGGTCGGCAACGCGCTTCGCCGCGTGCTGCTCTCCTCCCTCGAAGGCGCCGCGGTCACCGCGGTTCGCATCGAGAAGGCGACGCACGAGTATCAGGCGCTTCCCGGAGTCAAGGAAGATGTGATGAACATCCTCCTGAACCTCAAGAAGCTTCGCGTGAAGCTCTTCTCCAACGGTCCCGAGACCATCTACCTGTCCGTCTCTAAAGAAGGAATCGTTACCGCGAAGGATATCCAGGGCAACGCGAACGTCGAGGTCGTCAACAAGGACCTCGTGATCGCGCACCTCGAGGCCGGCGGCAAGATCGACATGGAGATCGAAGTCTCCAAGGGCCGCGGCTACGTTCCGGCCGAGGAGCTCCGCGCGCAGAACCAGTGGGCCGCGGGCTTCCTGCCCGTCGACGCGCTGTTCTCGCCTGTCGTCAAGGTTCACTATGACGTCGAGAACGCGCGCGTCGGTCAGGTGACCGACTACGACCGCCTGATCCTTGAAATTTGGACCGATGGATCGCTGAACCCCGCCGAGGCTTTGATCCAGTCGTCGAAGCTCCTTCGCGAGTCTCTCAACATCTTCATCCCCGAGGAAGAGCAGGCGGCCGAGGCGGCCGCCGCCGGTCTTTCCGATGGCGCGTCGTCCGAGGGCGCGGTTTCCCTCGCCGGCCTCGATCCGAAGCTGCGCGAGATCCTCAACCAGCCGATCGAGATGATCGAGCTGTCCAGCCGCGCGTCGAACTGCCTGAAGGTCGCCCGCATCCGGACCATCGGGGAGCTCGTCGGTAAGCGCGACGAAGAGCTGTTGGCCGTCAAGAACTTCGGCAAGAAGTCCCTCGACGAGATCAAGGACCGCCTGAAGGACATGGGGCTGTCGCTCGGCATGCAGGTCGGCCAAATCGGCTGATTCGCGAACTAGAAAAACGGAGTTAATTTATGGCGTCTAAAGCACTCGGTCGTCGACAGCTCGGAATCACCAGCTCGCATCGTCGCGCGCTGCTGCGGAACATGGCCACGAGCCTGTTCAAGCACGAGCGCATCGAAACCACCATCGCCAAGGCGAAGGAGCTTCGCCCGTACGCGGAGAAGCTCATCACCAACGCGAAGAAGGGCGAGCACTTCATGGTCCGCCGCCAGATCCAGGATAAGGTCGTCTACAAGAAGCTGTTCGAAGTCCTGGCTCCCCGCTACATGCAGCGGCCCGGCGGCTACACCCGCATCCTTAAGATCGCTCCGCGCCTCGGCGACAACGCCAAGCTCGGATTGATCATGCTTGTCTCCTAAATAAGGTAAAACAGGAGCCGTAATGCTCGACTTCCTCTTCAGCCTGTTCTCCAACGACATGGGCATCGACCTGGGTACCGCGAACACCCTCGTTTATGTCAAAGGTCAGGGAATCGTGCTGCGGGAGCCCTCGGTTGTCGCCATCGACCGGGAAACTCGCCGCGTGCTCGCCATCGGTGCGGAGGCCAAGCGCATGCTCGGCCGCACGCCGGCGTCGATCATCGCGGTCCGGCCGCTTCGCAACGGCGTCATCGCCGACTTCGAAGTGACGCAGGAGATGATCAAGTACTTCATCCGCAAGGTGCACAATCGGCGTTCGCTGCTGCACCCGCGCGTCGTCATCGGCATTCCCTCCGGCATCACTGAAGTGGAGCGCCGTGCCGTTCAGGAGTCGGCCGAGCAGGCCGGCGCCCGCCGCGTGTACCTCATCGAAGAGCCCATGGCCGCGGCCATCGGCGCGGACCTTCCGATCTCTGAGCCGCACGGGAATTTCATCGTGGACATCGGCGGCGGCACGACCGAAGCCGCTGTCATTTCGCTCGGCGGCCTGGTCGTCTCGAAGTCCCTCGACATCGCGGGCGACGAGATGGACGAAGCCGTTATCATGCATTTTAGACGCAAGTACAACCTCCTGATCGGTGAGACAACTGCTGAAGATGTCAAAATCCAGATCGGCTCCGTATTCCCCTTGAAAGAGGAGAAAACGATGGAGGTCAAAGGCCGGGATCAAGCCACCGGTCTGCCGAAGACGGTCCTGATCACGTCGGAAGAGGTGCGCCAGTCGTTGATGGAACCGGTGCAGCTCATCCTCGACGTGATCAAGAACACGCTGGAGGAAACTCCGGCGGAACTGGCTGCGGATCTGGTGGACCGCGGAATCATGCTCGCGGGAGGCGGGTCGCTGCTGAGAGGTCTTCCTGACCTCATCCGGCAGGAGACCGAGCTTCCGGTGCATCGTGCCGCGGACCCCTTGAGCTGCGTTGCGCTCGGGACGGGGAAGTTTCTCGAGGAGCTCGATCATATCGATGATCGGCGCCCGGACTTCGTCACGTCCTATCGAGACCGCTCGTAAGAGCGGTCACCCAAAGCCAAAAACCGTCGCTCGTGTAGTGAGTTAAGCCCCCGGCCTAAGCCGGGCTTACATGCAACGCGAAACGCGGATCGCCAACTTCGTTCTGGGCGCCTTAACGGCGCTCTCGCTTCTGCTTCTGTCCCTGCCCTTGTCGACGCCGGTGCGTTCCGTCAAGGCGGGGGCGGGGTATTTGCTTGACCCTCTCGCCTATCGCGGCGAGGCGGGCTATCAGCGCATGGCCGGTTCGCCTCAGCGTATCCGCCAGCTGCTTCAGGCCGACATCGAGAACGAGAGCCTGCGGGCCGAGCTGCGACGGGGCGAATGGCTGGCGACGACGGTGTCGTCGCTTTCCTTGGAGAACGATCGCTTGCGCCGGGCGCTGGTGTTGAAGGCCCCCTCGGGCCGCTTCCCGGCCTGGGTGCACGTCATGGAGCGTGACCCAATCCATTGGTACCGCAGCCTCGTGGTGGACGCCGGCTTCGATCGGGGCGTTTCGCTGAATGATCCGGTGCTCGGGCCGCGTGAGGGGCGCCTCGTGGCCGTGGGCCGGGTGGTCGACGTTCGACCGAACACCTCGACGGTCTTGCTGCTCACCGATGAGCTCTCCGCGGCGGCGGCGTATCTGTCCTCGGGGACGCTCGAGGGCCTCGTGCAGGGCCAGGACGGCCCGCGCTTGCGCATGAATTATCTCAACGCCGAATCCCCGCTGTCCGAGGGGGACTCGGTGTATACCTCCCCGACGAGCGCCACGTTCCCGCCCGACGTGCTCATCGGGCGCGTCGCGCGCGTCAACCCGCGCGATCCGTTCCTCACCTTTCAGTCCGTCGAGATCACGCCCGCGGCCGATGCCTCCTCGCTTCAGGAGCTCATGATCCTGCGTGTGCGGCCGGTCGAGGGTGAGGCCAAGCCGCCCGCATACGTGCCGGTGTTCGCTCCCATCTCGACGTCGACGGCGACGGCGGGAGTCGTGGTCTCGACGTCGCCGGCCTCACGTCCGCGACGGCGCAGCGCGGCGCCGGCTCCGGCGAAGACGCCGGAGGCCTCCACGGAAGACGCCTTCGAGGCCGTCGATCCCGAGGCGGCCCAGTGATCGGCTTCATCCGCGGGCTCGCGCTTTTCATCGGGGCCATGCTCATGCAGTGGTGGTGGAACACGCACTTCTCCTACTGGGGCGCGGCGCCGCAGTTCCTGCTCGTGCTGACCATCCTCATCGCGGCGCGGCGCGGCCCGGTCCTGGGCATGCTTGCCGGCTTCGGCTGGGGCCTGTACCTCGATGTCGCGCGCGCGGAGCTTTTCGGCGCGAGCGCGCTCATCCTGACCTTGGCCGCGTACTTCGTCGGCGTCACCCGCCGCCAGATCGACCTGCGCGCGGCCGGTCCGCTCGCGGCGACGACCTTTCTGTTCACGTGGGCCAGCTTCATCGGGCTCGGCTTGCTGGGGCTCACCTTCACGAAGAGCTTCGAGTGGGGCGGCTGGATCGCGATCGTAACGACCCCGTTCCTCAATGTCATGGCGGTGACCGTCGCGGCGCTGGTCTGGGACGCGCGGGAGGACCGATGAGCCGCGGCGGCGAAGTCCCCCAGGAGCGCCTGGAGATTCTCTGGTACTGCATCGCGGCCGCGGGCCTCGTGCTTGGCCTGCGCCTGGCGCAGATGCAGCTTGTCCAGGCCGCGGAATGGCGGCTGGCCGCCGAAAGGAACCGTTCGCAGATGATCCATCAGAACGCGCCCCGCGGCCGGATCTACGACCACAACGGCGTGCCGCTGGCCACCAACGCTCCGGCCTTCTCGTTGATCTTTTTGCCCGGAAAGGACCGGCGCCGCCAGGACCTCAAGCCGCTCGCCGAAGAGCTGGCGCGCCAGCTCGGTCGCGACCCGGACGGTCTTTTGGAGTCGCTTGAGCAGGCTGTGCGCGAGGAGAGCGCCGTGCGCCTCGCGGAAAATCTGCCGACGCAGACGATGTTTCGTCTGTCCGAGCTCAAGACCATCTATCCCGGCGTCGACCTCATCGTCGAGGCGCGGCGCTATTACCCGTTCGGGCGCTTCGCGAGCCATCTGATCGGCTATATGGGCAAGATGGGCCCGGAGGAGTGGCGCAAGCGCAAGCCGAAGGGCTATCGCGTGGACTCCCGCACCGGACGCCTGGGCCTCGAGGGTATTTTCGAGGACGAGCTGCGCGGCCGCGACGGCGGCTTGCGCATGGAGGTCGACGCGCAGGGGCGGCTGAAGCGCGTGATCGACAAGATCCCGTTCGAGGCGGGCAGCAACGTTCACCTGACGGTCGATGCGGCGGTCCAGCGCGCCGCGGACGAGGGCTTGCGCGCGACCGTGACGGGACGGGGTGCCGCCGTCGCCATCGACCCGCGCAACGGAGACCTGCTCGCGATGAGCTCCCAGCCGGATTTCGATCCCAACGCCTTCCTCTCCACCGACCGCGCCGAGGTCCAGAGCACCGTGGTCGATCTCTCCGAGTTCAACAACGCGATCTCGGGAGCCTATCCCCCGGGCTCGACGTTCAAGCCGATCGTGGGCCTCGCGGCGCTCAGCGAGGGGCGTATGAGGCCCGACGATTCCGTGTTCTGCCCCGGCCATTTCGAGATCGGCGGACGCACCTTCCTCTGCTGGGACCACAAGGGCCACAAGCGCATCTCCTGGCTCATGGGCCTGGCCCAGTCCTGCGACGTTTATTTTTACACGACCGGACTCAAGGTCGGGGGCGCGGCGATCGAGCGCTACGCCCGAGCCTTCGGCCTCGGCCAGAAGACGAATATCCCGCTCAAGTACGAGAAGGGCGGCCATCTGTTCGGGCCGGAGACCCGCAAAAAGACCTCCAAGGGCTGGTACGACGGCGACACTCTCAATCTTTCGATCGGCCAGGGCGAGCTGACCGTCACGCCTCTGCAGATGGCGATCGTGACCGCCGCGCTGGCTAACCGCGGCAGCGTCTGGCGTCCGCGCTACACGCAGAAGATCGTCTACGCTGACGGCCGTCCGGATTTCGTTCCCAAGCCGGAGCGGCTCGGGGTCGTGCCGGCCAAGGAAGACGCCTGGGACGAGGTTCAGCGCGCGATGCAGGTCGTTGTCACCTCCGGCACCGGCGGCGGGGCGCGCATTCCCGGTCTGATCGTGGCCGGCAAGACGGGCACCGCGCAGAACCCTCATGGCGAAGATCACGCCTGGTTCATCGTCTACGCGGCCAAGCCCGGAGAGCCCGCGTCGATCGCGATCGCCATCCTCGTCGAGAACGGCGGCCACGGCGGCACGACGGCCGCGCCGGTGGCGCGCCGGATGATCCTTGCTCACTTCGGCATGGTGGACGCGACCGCTACGCGGCCGCTTACTCCTTCAAATGCGCCCGTCCCCGCGCCCATACCGATGCCGCTCCCCATCCCCGGGAGGGCCCGATGACGATGGCCCGCGCAGTTCGTGTCCAGTCCGGCCTGTCGGGCCGCGTCGACTGGACCTTTGTCCTGGCCGTGGCGGGGCTCATCGTCGCCGGCTCGTTCGCGATGCTGTCGGCCGCGAGCACGACGAGCTTTTACTCCTCGATCCTGCAGAAGCATTTCATCGCGCTGACCCTGGGCATCATCCTGTTCACTTTGACCTTGGCCTTTAATTATCAGGTGTTCCAGGACCAGTCCAAGTTCGTCTACGCCTTCGCGATCGTCATCGTCGCTGCGACCCTGATCCTCGGCAGGATCTCTCGCGGCCAGCGCTCCTGGATCCATTTTTTTGGGTTCAGCTTCCAGCCCGCGGAAATGGCGCGCACGCTCGTGGTGCTGGCGCTCGCTGATTTTCTCGACCGGCGCGCGCGCAAGATCGGAGACCTCTCCACCATCCTCGTCGGCCTGGCTCTTTGCGCGCCGGTGATGGCCCTCGTGCTCAAGCAGCCCGACTTCTCCACGACGCTGACCTTCATCCCGGCGATCTTCGGCATGATGTTCGCTGCGGGAGCGGACCTGTTCCAACTCGCGGCGATCTTCGGATTCGGCGGCGTCGCCATCTCCGTGCCGCTGCTCTACACGATCTGCCAGGTCCGCTATCCGCTCGCGGCGGCGCACAGCCTCCCGGGCATGATCCTCGCGACCTCCCGCATGGGCTGGGCGACCTTGGCGGCGATCGGCATCTTCTGCGCGATCGGCTTTCTGGCCTGGCGCGTGGCCAGCTGGATGCGCGTGCAGGTCCGGCCTGCGGCGTTCGCGGCGATACCGATCCTTCTCTCCGCCGCTCTGCTGTCCGGCATCGTCGTCCAGCGCAGCTTGAAGGGCTATCAGCGCAACCGCTTCGTCGCCTGGATCGCGCCGCAAAGCGACGCTCAGGGCGCGTCATACAACGTCATCCAATCCCAGATCGCGGTCGGGTCGGGGGGGATGTGGGGCAAGGGCTTGTTCTCGGGCACGCAGTCCCAGCTTGGCTTCCTGCCCGAACGGCACACCGATTTCGTCTTCGCCAACGTCGGCGAGGAGATGGGCTTCTGGGGAACGTCTCTGATCCTTGGATTGTACATGGTCTTGCTGTGGCGGATCGTGGCGGCCGCGCGCCAGGCGCGCGATCGCTACGGCTATTTAGTGTGCGCGGGTCTGGCTTCGACCCTCGCGTTCCAGCTCATCCTCAACGTCGGCATGTGCATCGGTCTCATGCCCGTGGCCGGCGTGCCTTTGCCTCTCGTTTCTTATGGCGGCTCGAGTCTCCTCGTCACCTTGTGGACGCTCGGCATCGTCGCCAACATCTATGCGCGGAGATACGCGCTGCTTTGATCCCCGGAGAAATTGTGCCCAACGAAAACGATCAGATTCAGAAGAATGATATGCCGGTCCCCGTTCGAGTCGAGCCGGTCCGCGTCCACGACGATTCCACTCCAGGCCCCGTCGCCGCCGCGCCCGCGCCTGAACGGGCGCCCGAACGCGCGCCGGAGCCGACGCCGGCGCCGGTTCCTGCTCCCGAGCCCGTGCGTTCGGGACCCGCGCGCGAGGACTTGTATCCCCGCGCCGACGGCCCCGTCGAGGCCGACCGCGACATCCCCCAGACGGTCGAGAACATAGTCGACGACGGCGGCGACGACGCTGCTGACGACGCGGATGACGATGAGGACGAGGGTCCCGAGGTCTCCGTCGAGATCCCTCTCACGGGCCAGGGTTCGACGCCTTCGGCGCCGAACCCCCCGCCGGCTATCGCCGGCGCGGCTTCTTCCGATATTCCCGGCGCCGCCGCTCAGCCCGGAGCCGAGCGCGAAGGCGGCCGACGACGACGCCGCCGCCGTCGCGGCGGCCGCGGCGGTGAGCGTACCGGCGAGCGCGGACAGAACGGCCAGGCGGCCCCGGAAGGTTCGGCGCCGAAGGCCCCGAACGCTCCCGAAGGCCAAGCGGGTTCGCCGCCTTCGGCGACAACCCCGCCCGCGCAGGAACGCCGCGACGGTCGGCGCGAGCCGCAGCAGGGAGGCGGACGCGATCGCCACGGCAATGAGCGGCGCGATCAGGGACGCCGCGATCAGACGGGACGGGGCGACCAGGCCGGCCGGTCATCCGGCGGGCGCGACGGCGGACGCGGGCGCGGCGAAGGCCGCGGCGGCGACCGCCATCGTGATGATCGTCATGAGAGCGGCCGCGGCCAGGAGCGCACGAACACCGGCAAGAGCAAAGGCGCGCCGGTCAAGCGCGAGGTGCTCGCGAACACCAGCTTCGAGGAAACACGTATCGCGATCCTCGAGAACGGACGTTTGGCCGAGCTCCATTGGGAGCGCAAGAGCTCGCAGAACATCGTCGGCAACGTCTACAAGGGCACGGTCGAGAACGTCCTTCCGGGCATCTCCTCGGCATTCGTCAACATCGGCTTCGAGAAGAACGCTTACCTCTACATCTCCGACGTGCTCGGCGACAAGAACGCGCCGATCGACCAGACGTTGAAGAAGGGCCAGACCGTCATGGTCCAGGTCGCGAAAGAAGCGATCAGCACGAAAGGTCCCAAGGTCACGATGGACGTTTCCCTGCCGGGGCGCTACCTCGTCTTCACGCCTTACCAGGAGTACGTCGGTATCTCCAAACACATCGCCGAGCCCGAAGAGAGGCAACGCCTGGAGAAGATCGTCGACAAGCTGGTCAAGGCTCACCTCAACGGCAAGGGCGTCGTCGTCCGCACCGAGGCCGAGGGTGCGACCGAGGAGGAGCTCGAGCGCGAGGTGAAGTACCTCCAGAACCTCTGGGCCACGGTCCAGAAGAAGTACGACGAGCAACCGTCTCCCGCCATCCTGCACAACGACCTGGGTCTCGCGATGCAGATCGCGCGCGACGTCCTGTCGGACCAGGTGTACGTGTATCTGCTCGACAGCAAGGAATCACAGAAGCAGGTCATCGAGTTCGTCGAGGGCTTCGCGCCGGAGCTCAAGGACCGCATCAAGCTCTACGAGGCCAAGACGCCCATCTTCAAGGCCTTCAACATCGAGAAGCAGATCGAGACGATCCGCGAGACCAAGGTCAACCTGCCCAACGGCGGGTCGATCGTGATCCAGGAGGCGGAGTCGCTGTGCGCGATCGACGTCAACACCGGACGCTTCACGGGCTCGAAGTCCCAGGAAGAGACCGTAACGGCGACGAACATCGAGGCCGCGACGCTCGTGGCCAACCAGATCCGCCTGCGCAACATCGGAGGGATCATCGTCGTCGACTTCATCGACATGCGCAAGGCGTCCAACCGCGCGAAGGTGATGGAGGCCTTCGCCGACGCGTGCCGGGGGGACCGGGCGAAGATCCGTATTTTGCCTATCACGAGGCTGGGCCTCATCGAGCTCACGCGCGAGCGCAAGCGCATGTCGACCGCAGCCCTGCTCACGACCGAGTGCCCTCAGTGCCGGGCGTCGGGACGCGTGCTGTCGGTGGAGACCCTGCGCATCAAGATCCAGCGCGAGATCTTCGAGATGACGGGCGGCCGCCCCGGCGGCTCGATCAAGGTCTCGCTGCATCCGTCGGTCGCGGAGTCTTTCCGCTCCCAGCAGCCCATCATCGAGAAGAACGTCCAGCGCGCGGTGCGCATCCAGTCCGATCCGAACCTGATGTGGGAGGACTATCACATCGTCCTCGAGTAGATGAGAATGATCGTCCTCCTGCTGGCGGCTTCGTTGATCCTCCCGGCCGCGCCCTTCCGGGCGCGCGCCGAGGAGATCTCCGTCGTCGTCTCCGGGAAGCCTCAGGACGCCGCGGAGGTCTATAAGGCGGGAGGAAAGCTGTACCTCGATGCGCAGCGCGTCGGGACCCTCTATGGCGGCCAGATCTATTGGTACGCCGTGTCCGGGCGCGTGCGGCTGAACTTGCGCGGGAGAGCGCTGCACCTCGTCGTCGGCTCGGATAAGGCGCTGATCGGCGATCAGGAGGTGAAGATGGCTGACGCGGTCATCGTCCGCGGCGACCGCGCGTTCGTGCCGTTGTCGTTCTTGAGCGGCCCAGAGTTCGCGGCGTGGAGCGGACATCAGACGCGCTATGACGAGCGCGCGAGGACCTTAGCCGTCGAGAAGGCCGGGACCGTCGGCTCGCCGCGGTCATTCTCGTACAAGGGCCACACCCGGATCTCGCTTGAGCTCGCCCGCGGCGCCTCGTATCATGCCGCCGCGCGGGGCATCGGCGGGGTGGACCTCATCGTGGACTTCGGCGTCGCCGAAGGCGATGAGGACGTCAGCGTCGATGACGGGGTCGTTGCAGCCTACTCTCTCAAACAGGAATCCAGGCTTGTGCGGCTGAATGTCCGCTTCGCGGACACCGGCCAGCGCTGGAGCGTCTCCGAGATGAACGATCCGCGTCGCGCTGTCCTTGACGTGTATGCTTCCGGCGTGGCCGTGCCGGAGTCGGTGCCCGAGGTGAAGCCGGCGCCCGAGGTGAAGCCGGC
>CAZIBN010000029.1:0-17757 GCA_964537395.1 uncultured Elusimicrobia bacterium | reverse complement strand
CCCGAGGTGAAGCCGGCGCCGAAGGTCAGGCCCATCGTGCCTGTGGCGGCGGCCAAGCGCCGGCGCCTCATCGTCATCGATCCCGGCCACGGCGGCAAGGATCCGGGCGCCACCGGGAGCCGGGGCACGCGCGAGAAGGACGTGAACTTGGCCGCGGCCCTGGAGCTCGCGCGCGTCCTGAAGGAGCGAGGCGATTTCGACGTGCTGCTGACCCGCGATGAAGACGTATTCATCCCGCTCTCGGATCGTTCCGAGCTCGCCAATAGTCGCAACGCCGATCTGTTCGTCTCTCTTCACTGCAACGCGGCCGGTAGCAAACGTGAGAACGGGTTCGAGGTCTACTCCGTGTCGGAGACCGCCTCCGATCCGGCCGCCGAGGCGCTGGCGGCCGCGGAGAACGCCGTCCTGGAGCTCGAGGGCAAGGATCCCCAGGATGAGACGGCGAAGATGATCCTCCTCGCGATGACGAAGACCGAGATGATCAACGAGTCGGCCGCGTTCTCGGCGCTGTCGGCGAAGGCGATCGGAAAGCGCGTCGATGTCGCCGCGCGTGGCGCGAAGCAGGCCGCCTTCTACGTTCTGCGCGGTACGCACGCGCCCGCGATCCTCGTCGAGATGGCTTACGTGAGCCACGCGACGGACGAGGCGAAGCTCACCTCGCGCCGCTTCCGGCGCACGATGGCCGAGGGCATCGCCGCCGGGATCGCGGACTATGCGCGCCGTCAGGGGTGGCTCGAATGAAGAAGCCTTCCTCCCGCTCGCCGATCGGCGTCTTTGATTCGGGGCTCGGCGGCCTGACCGTGTTCAAGGTGCTCGCGCGGCGCATGCCCGAGGAATCCCTGATCTACTTCGGCGACACCGCTCACGTTCCCTACGGCTCGAAGTCGCCCGAGGCGATCGCGCGCTTCTCGAGCGAGGTGGCGAGGTTCCTCGCGAAGCGGGGCATCAAGCTGCTCGTCGTCGCCTGCAACACGTCCTCGGCCTGGGCCCTGCCGGCGATCCGCAAGGCGGTCAAAGTTCCCGTCATCGGCGTCATCGAGCCCGGCGCCCGGGGTGCCATCGGCGTCACGCGCGGCGGGCGCATCGGCATCATCGGCACCGAGGCGACGGTCAAGTCCGGCGCATACGACCGGGCGATCAAGACGCTGCGCAAGGACGCACGCACGGCGTCGGCGGCGTGCCCGCTCTTCGTTCCTCTCGTGGAGGAAGGTTGGTGGGGCGGAGAGGTCGTCGAGTCTGTCGCCCGCAAGTACATGGCGCCGCTCAAGAAGGCGCGCGTGGACACCGTGATCCTCGGCTGCACGCACTATCCCTACCTCAAGCCGGTCCTCGCCCGCGTGCTCGGCTCACGCGTGCGTCTGATCGACTCGGCGGAGGAGACCGCGCGCGAGACGGAGACCGTGCTGTGCGACCTCGGCCTGCGGGCCCCGCGCGGCGGCCGCGGCCGCCGCGAGTTCTACGCGTCCGACGCCCCGGATCGCTTCAAGCGCCTTGCGCGCCGCATGCTCGGCGCGGGAGTGACGAAGGTCCGGGAGCACCGATTCGACTCATGAAAGACCTGATCGCCCTGACGGGCCTGGCCAAGACGCGGATGGACGCGGGTTTCTCCCGGGTCGGGCGGCGCCTGTCCGCGTCCGATCCGGCCGACCGGGCCCTCATGATCATGGCCGCGCGCGCGATCGCGCAGGCGAACGCGATCATGGCGCTCAGCGAGCGCGGGCTCGCCAATGAAGCCCTCCCGATCTTAAGAGGGCTCGCCGAGGTCTGCTTGACGATGCGCTGGGTTTCTGAAAAGGACTCAGGAGGGCGAGCCACGGAAGCCCTTTTAGAGCGTCAGGACCCGGACTGGGAGACGCACTGGCCGAGCGCGCGTCTGCGCGAGCGGGCCGAGGCATACTCGGTGCCCGGCGAGGCCTTGGAAGCGGTGTTGGGCTCGGCGGCGGATTTCGCCCGGGGCTCGGCGCAGGGCCTGCCCTGGGGGCACGTGTTCGCCGAGGCGACGCGCCCCGGTAAGCGCGCCGAGGAAGTTCTGCCCGCCGCGGCGGTGTTTTTAGGTCATGCGCTGAAAGCGCTTGACGGACGCTGGCCCGGGGAATTCCTCGGAGCCGAAGAGATGTGGACGGGCGCGAAAATGACGAGAGGATAATAGAGATGATGAATGAAGAGACGACGGGACAGGGCGGCGCGGGGGGTTCGAACCCTCCGGGCGGCGGGAGCGGCGATCAAACTCCCCGTCCGCAGTCCCAAGGCGGCGGCCAAGGCCAAGGCCAGGGCGCCGGAGACGGCCAGGGTCGCCGGCGGCGTCGTCGCCGCGGCGGACGCGGCCGCACGGGCCAGGGCGGCGGCGGGGGAACCGGAGGTTCCCACCAGGGCGGCCAGCAGCACGGCTCCCAGGGCCAGCACGGCCAGCGCCAGGGCGGCCAGCAGCATCGCAGCCACAACGGCGGCGGGCCCCGTCCCTCTCAGATTCCTCAGGCGCCGGTGAAATCCGACGTCGAGCAGCGGTTCGCGGCGATGACGCCGGTGGACCCCTTCGAGTGGCTTCAGCTCGAGAAGGGCTCGACCGACCCGTCGATGCGCGCGCTCGACCTGCTCGCTCCGATCGGCAAGGGCACGCGCGGCCTCATCGTCGCTCCGCCTAAGGCCGGCAAGACCACGTTCTTGAAGCAGATCTCCAACGCCGTGCATGAGATCGATCCCAAGATCCGTCAGTACTGCCTGCTCATCGACGAGCGTCCCGAGGAGGTCACGGATTTCAAGCGCTCCGTGCCCGCCGAGGTGTGGGCCTCCTCGTCCGACCAGTCCTACGACAAGCACAAGCGGCTCGCCGAGGATATGTTCCGCACGGCGCTCGAGAAGGTCGTGGAGGGCGAGGACGTCTTCATCCTGCTCGACTCGCTCACGCGTCTGGCGCGCGTGTACAACCAGTTCGCGACGGGAAGCCGGACGATGTCCGGCGGCCTCGACTCCCGCGCGATGGAGATCCCGCGCCGCTTCTTCGGCGCGGCGCGCAAGCTCGAGGGCAAGGGCTCGCTGACCATACTGGCGACCATCCTCGTCGACACGGGCTCCAAGATGGACGACATCATCTTCCAGGAGTTCAAGGGGACGGGCAACATGGAGCTGGTGCTTTACCGCCAGGCCGCCGAGCAGCGTATTTTCCCGGCCCTTAAAGTCCGTGACAGCGGTACCCGCAAGGAAGAGAAGCTGTTCACGCCGGAATACCTCGAGGGCGTCTACAAGCTGCGCCGCCTCGTGGCCGGGATGGGAGACATCGACGCGATCAAGGCGCTGACCGAGATGATGCGCGTGCACAAGACGAACAAAGCGCTGCTCGAGGCCCTGAAATGATCGCGAAGATCCAGCCCGTCATCACGTCGAAGGCGCCGGCGGCGATCGGGCCGTATTCCCAGGGAATCTCGGTGGGCGATATGGTCTTCGTCTCAGGGCAGACTCCGCTCCGCGCGGACGGTACGCTCGTCGACGGGACCGTCGCCGAGCAGACCGAGCAGTGCCTGAAGAACATCCTGGAGGTCTTGCTGGCCGCCGGGCTGACGATGGACGCGGTGGTCAAGACCACGGTGTACATGACCGACCTCGCAAAGTTCGCGGAGATGAACGAGGTCTACGCGAAGCGCTTCCGGGCGCCGTTCCCGGCGCGCGCGACCGTGCAGGTCTCCGCACTTCCCAAGGGCGCCGGCGTCGAGATCGACGCCGTCGCGGTCAGGCCTTAGATCGGGATGTTCGCGCGCGCTCTGGCGGCGGCGGCGCTGGCGCTGCTCATCAGCGGCGATGTCGCACGCCTCGGCTGGGCCGCGGCCGGGCTGTGGCACTTCGTCTTCCCTTACCTCTGGCTGTTCGTCCTGCTCGAGGGTTGCCGCGCCCGGCGGCGCATGTCGGACGGCACGGTCTTTCTCGCCGGGGCCGCCATGGCGATGCTCTATGGCGGCGTCTACACCAAGGAGCTTCAGCACGGCTTCCATCCCTTGGGCATCGATTGGCTGGGCTCCCTCTGCGCGCTGTTCGACGGGGGCATGACAACGGTCCTCGCCCTTCACGTCGCCGACCGCCTTCGTCCGCGGAGCGACGGGGAGCCCGTCGAGATGGGCATGCTGGCCATCATCTTCCTCGTCTTCGGGCTCGGCGCGGCGGCGGCCGTCTACGGGGTCAAGACCACCTTTAATTTTTACCGGGCCGACCGCATGCTCGGCCCGTCCTGGCTCGTCGCCGACATCCTCTTCGCCGCCGCCGCCTGGACGTTCGCGCGCCGCGCCGTGAGGTTGTCTGAATCGGAGGAGCAGGCCGAGGAAGGCCGCGAGCCTTACCTGTGGTGCCTCGCGGCGTTCGCCGTCTGGCTTCCCGGGGCGCGCTTCATCGCCGTGCTGTGCGAGGCCATGGACCTGCCCGGCGCGCTGCTCTATTTCTTCGCGGGCGCCTGGACCGTCGGGGCCCTGATGTTCTTCTGGCGGCTGTGGAAGGAGCGCGGCCACGGCGAACCCGTCCCGGCGTCGGGCTCCCGCCCCGCCTTGGCGGCGGCGCTGTGGCGCGCGGCCGGGGC
The DNA here is from genome assembly GCA_964537395.1 of uncultured Elusimicrobia bacterium. Lineage (GTDB taxonomy): Bacteria > Elusimicrobiota > Elusimicrobia > UBA1565 > UBA9628 > GWA2-66-18. Next base: position 13,199 of record CAZIBN010000029.1, on the reverse strand, counting down.
GATCCTCCTCGTCCTGGCTCTCGGCGCCGAGCTCAACGAGCCTCGCGCCAGCGGGATCTTCTCCGCCGCGATCGACTGGCCCTCACGGGCGCTGTTCGCGTGGGCCTTTCTCACGTCGCGCCTGAAGGTCTGACACCGCGTCGCCGGGAAGAGGACATCCCCCTTGACCCCTTAAGCTGAGTAAGGTATCTATATACCTTACTCAGCTTAAGGGCATGCCAAGACTGATCCGCGGGTCCGTCGTCCAGCTTCAAGCGATCAATGAGTTGATCCGCTATGTCTCGCGGTCCCCAAAAGCCGCGGCGCACACTCCCGGCTACTATCTGAAAGCGCTGCGCGGCAAGATGAGGATGAGCCAGGGGCAGCTCGCGCGCATGAGCGGGATCGATCAAAGTCAGATCGCGCGCATCGAGCTAGGAAAGGTCGAACCCACGCTCACGACTTTGCGCCGGCTGTTCGACGCGCTGTTCTGCGACATGCTGGTCATCCCGAAGCCGCGCATGCAGCTCGGCGACGCGCTCGCCGAGCGCAACGCGGAGAAGCGGAAACCGTCTCATCGCCACACCAGCGTCTGGGCGGCCGTCCCTAAACCGGCGGCCGAAGGCGAAGTGCTAGGATAGATTCGTGGCCAAGAAATTCTATGTCGGCGTCGACGTCGGCGGCACCAAGATCGCGGCGGGGCTGGTGACTCCCGACGGCGAGATCATCGGCTGGGAGAAGGCGTCGACACCGCGCGCGAAGAGTGCGAGCGAGGTGATGAAGGTCATCGTGCGCGCGGTGCGCGACGTGATCGCCGATGCGGGCCTCAAGACCCGCCGCCTGCGCGGCATCGGCATCGGCGTTCCCGGCCTCGTGGACGCGAAGACGGGCAAGGTCCTCGTCGCGCCGAACATCCCGATCGCGGGCTATCCCATCGCCGCGGAGCTCGAGCGCCGCTTCGGCGTGCCGGTGGCCATCGGCAACGACGTGAACCTGGGCGTGCTCGGCGAAGCCTGGCGCGGCTCCGGCCGCGGCGTCGAGGATTTCGTGGGGATATTCCCGGGGACCGGGGTCGGCGGCGGCGTGATCTCCGGCGGCAAGCTCCTGATCGGCACGCACGGCGCGGCCGCGGAGCTGGGCCACATCGTACTGGATCCCAAAGGCCCGAAGTGCGGCTGCGGCGCGCGCGGCTGCCTGGAAGCTTATACGAGCCGCACCGCGATGGAGCGCGACATCCGCGCCGGCGTCAAGGCGGGGGAGAAGACGGACATCGTCGCGCTCAATGGCGGTAAGCTCGACCAGATCAAGAGCAAGGTCCTCGCGCGCGCCCTGCGACACCGCGACCCTCTCGTCACCCGCGTCCTGCGCGCGGCCGCCGAGCGCCTGGGCGACGGCTGCGTGAGCCTGCGCCACTGCTTCGACCCCGATCTTTTCATCCTGGGCGGCGGCGTCATCGAGGCGTGCGGCGACTTCATGCTGCCCATCGTCAAGCGGCGCCTGGCCGCCGACCCGCTGTTCCGCAAGATCGGGCCCTGCCGCGTGACCCGCTCCCGCCTCGGCGACGACGCCGTCGTGCTCGGCGCCGTCGCGCTCGCGCGCGGATGATCCTCAGGGAACTCGCCGAGAGCGATGAGGCGGCCTTCCTCCAGGCCGTTGAGGATTACGAAGGCGCCCTCGACTGGCTTACGTTCTTGTGGCGGCCCGGAATTCCCTTTTCCGAACATGTGGAGCGCCTGCGCAAGAACAAGCGCGGCGAGGACCTCCCTCCGGGGCGCGTCCCCGATTCGATGCTCTATGCGTTCGTGGACGGGGCGATCGTCGGCCGCGTGAACATCCGTCACGAGCTCAACGAGTATCTTCGTGAGCGGGGCGGCCACATCGGATACTCCGTCGCGCCCCGCTACCGGCGTCGCGGGTATGCCTCTGAGATATTTCGGCTGTGCCTGCCGTTCTGCCGTGCCGCTGGGTTGACGAAGATCCTGATCACCTGCGACGACGACAATGTCGGTTCCTGGCGGATCCTTGAAGCCGCGGGTGCCCAACTCGAGGGAAAGCGCCTGGATCGGCAGACGGGCAAGGATTACCGCCGCTATTGGCTTAATGCCTGACACCGGACTTCCGGCCCAGAAAGCCTAGGCCACCTGCCAAGAGCGGTTTTCCCCCATGGGCCCACGCCCGTTTCGGAGGGGTCTGTCATAATCCAGATGTGCTCTTGTTGATCTGGATCAATAAATGAGGCGCTTCCCTCTGCGCCGCGTCCTTGGTGCCCTGCTCTCGCTGGCCATAGTGGCGGGCGCGCCGGGCTCCGAGGCCTATCAGGCCTTCGCGCAGTCCTCCGCGGGACGCGCCGCCGGATCGGGAACCTCCGCGCGCGCGATCCCCGCTCTGGGATTGACCGGTCTTTCCTCGCCGATCCCTTCGCTCTCTCCGTCGTCTCTTTCCCTTTCGCCGGCCGTTCTTTCCGCTCCGGCCGCGGCGCCGGAAGCTCGAGCAGTCCCCGCCGCGGCGTTGGCCGTTGCGTTGCCCTCGGTTGCCGCCGTCGAAGTCGCGGCCGTGCCGATGGGCCCGGTGCGCGCTGCCGCGCAGACCCCGCTCGTGAACGCCGCGAAAACCGGTCCGCCCGTTGCCTCCGCTCCGTCCGGTCTTAACCGTGCGCTGTCCGCCGCGGCCGCCCCGGAAAAGCTGAACGAATCCGGGAGCCTTTTCGACGGCTCCACGGCCAAGGAAGCGGCCTCGACGCCGGTCGTCGCCCCGGCCCGGCGCAACGCGTTCAGCCGCGCGCTTTTCGCGGCGCTTGTCGTCACCGTCGGTATGCTCGGCATACAGGCGCCCGACGCCGGCGCTCAGACCGTACCGAAGTCTCCGCCGGCGATCGTCCAGCCGCTTCAGATACAGACCCAGGGTGCCGCCGTCAATGCCGCACCCGCGCCCGCCGCGGCCGACACCGTCGCGCGCGTCGTCCTGCCTCGGCCCGTCGAGGCCGCCGTGAGCGTGGACCGCCAGGGCGTGACGGTCGGCGAGCGCATCCAGCTCACCATCACCTTGCGCAACACCTCGGACAAGCCGGTCACGCTGCAGAATCTGCGCGGCTCGATCCAGGACGCCCTTCCCACCGACCTCGAGCTTCAGGGCAAGGGTGCTGAGCTGCCGTTGACCTTGGCCCCGGGCGAATCCAAGACGATCACCTACGAGGCGATCCCGTTCGGCTCGGGCACCTTGACCCTCGATGGCGGCCTCGCGGTCGTCGCGGTCGGCGAGACCGCCGCCTATCCCGAGGGCATCGAGATCGTCCTGCCCAAGACCGAGATCAAGGTCGCGACCGTGCTCACCCCGGACTGGAAGGAGAAGGGGCTCAAGGACATCGTCGGCGTCAAGCGCGCGAGCGGGCCGGACTGGATGTGGCTCGCGGCGATCCCGCTCGGCATCCTTCTTCTCGTCGGCGTGCACCGCCTCGTCGCGGCCCGCCGCCTGTACCCCAAGCTCGATGCCAAGCGCCTGTCGCTCGTCACGGTCACCGAGACCGAGCTGGTGCGCCTGAAGGCCGAATCCTCCGATCTCGACGCGGCTTCCTTTTATGCCCGCTACCAGGAGATCCTGACCGGCTTCATGGTCGATTTCGCGGGCATGCCCAAGGCCGCGCGCGACGCGCGCACTCTCGGGCGCGACCTGCACAAGTCCTTCTACGACGCGGGCCAGATCGGCGTGGCCGCGCGATTGGCCGCGACGGCTGAGGCCGAGCGCTTCGGCGGTCAGGAGAAGGATGCCTCCGAACGCCTGCGCATGATCGACCGCCTCCAGGCTCTCGTCGAGAGCGTCGCCGGAAAGGCCGGCAAGCCGAATTCCGACAAGACCGGAATGTTCGCGGCCCTCGCCCTTCTGCCCGGGGCCGCCGGCCTCACCTTCGGCAGCCCCTGGGTCCTGGCCCTACTGGTCCCCTTCGCCGCCTACGTCCTCTGGTCCTGGCGCGCGCGCGCCAAAGGGGAGCGCTTCACCCTCTCCTCCGCCGCGCAAACCCCCGCCCGCCGAACCTTGCGCGAGCGCCTCGCCGGCTTGCCGCGCATACTCCGCCTGGCCGCCGTCGGCCTGATCCTCGTGGCCCTCGCCCGGCCGATGATCGGCACCCAGCGCACCGAGACCTTCATCCCGTCGACGGACACGATGGTCTCCATCGACCTGTCCGGCTCGATGAGCGGTGCTAAGCTCCAGGGTGTGCGCGACGCGGTGAAGGGCTACGTCGAGGAGCAGCGGCGCGGGACCGAGAACCGCGTCGGCATGGTCACCTTCTCCGACAACTCCTATCTCGACGTCAAGCTGACCACCGATTACGACGCGCTGATCTCCCATCTTAAGGAACTGGAAACGACGGGCTCGACGGCGATCGGCAAGTCGATGCTGACGGCGATCGCGCACTTCCTCGAGCTCAACGCCCTCGAGCTCGACGGCAAGGCCGACCCGCGCGCGGCCGAGGTTCAGCGTCTCCTGCGTGACCAGGGCCTGTCCGCGGCGCTCGCGTACGCCAAGCAGCATCCCGATCTGCTCAAGACGATCCTCCAGCCCGAGCGCGCGAAGATCGTCGTTCTCTTCACCGACGGCGACTCCAACTCCGGCATCAAGCCTGAGGATGCCGCCGACATCGCGGCCTCCCTTGGCGTGAAGATCTACGGCGTGGGCATAGCCGGCCCCAACGAGTCCTTCAACGAGGCGACCCTGCGGGCCGTGGCCGAGAAGACGGGTGCGAAGTTCTACCGCGCCGGCGACGCGGACGCGATGCGCGCGGTCCTGCTCGAGATCTCCCGCCTCGAGAAGAGCCCGGCCAAGATCGTCTCCTCCGTCTCGGTCAAGGACTACACAAGCCTTTTGGCCATGCTCGCGTTCCTCTTCCTCGGCGCCGAGGTTCTCCTCGCCAACACGCGCCTGCGCACGCTCTACGGCTTCGCGTTCCTGATGGCGCTCAACGGCTCGCCGATGAATCTCAGCATGCTGCCCACGGCTCCCGCCGCCGCCATCGCGCAGGTTCAAGTGGAATCGCCGAAATCGGCGACCTCCTCGGTTCCCGCCGAAGTGCTCGAGGGCAACAAGCTTTACAACCAGGGCCGCTTCGCCGAGGCGCTCAAGAAGTACGGCGAGGCCATCGAACGCCACCCCGACGTTCCCGAGATCTACTTCAACATGGCCGACGCGTATCTACGCTTGGGTGAGAACGCCAAGGCCGAGGCCGCCTGGTCGAAGTACCTGTCCTTGACCACGGATGCAAAGAAGCAGTCCCAGACCTTGTTCAACCTCGGCAACTCGGCGCTCGCGGCCAAGGACGCGGAGAAGGCGATCGAGCTCTACAAGGAAGCCCTGCGCCGCGACGCGACCAACGCGGACGCGAAGTGGAACCTCGAGTCCCTCAAGCAGCAGCAGAAGGAGCAGGACAAGCAGAAGGATTCCAAGGACTCCAAGAAGGGCAAGCCCGGCAAGCAGAAGGGCAAGCCCGGCGACGGCAAGCCCGGAGATGGGAAGCCCGGCGACGGAAAACCCGGCGACGGCAAGCCCGGTGACGGCAAGCCCGGAGACGGAAAACCCGGCGACGGCAAGCCCGGAGACGGGAAAGCCGCGGCCAAGCCCGCCGATCCGAAGGAAGGCTCCGACAAGCTCGGCGAAGAGCTCGGCAAGCAGGAAGGCGGCGAGAAGAAAGAGGCGCTCAAAGGCATGACCCGCAAGGGCTCCGGCGTTTGGGGCATGGCGGCCTTGCCTATGGCCTTCGCCGGCCACGGCATCGTCTTCTCCTCGACGATGTTCCTGTGGGTCGTCGGCATCGGCCTCCCCGTCGCGGTCGTGCTCGTTGCCTGGGGCATGAAGAAGCGCCTCGACGCGGCCAAGCGCCTGAGCCCGGGCACCGCGCCGAAGACCTTCCGGTCCTGGTGGGGGGCGCGTCGTTTTCTGAGCAAGTCCGCGTTGATGCTGGCGGCCCTCGGCGCCATCGGCCTGGCCTCCGGCGACCCGCGCGGCGGCATGGTGGACGAGCGCGTCAACTTCGGCGGCAAGGACATCGTCGTCACCGTCGACGGCTCGCACAGCATGGTCTACGCCGAGGACGGCCGCATGGCGCGCACGCAGAAGGAGCTCAACGAGTTCATCACGCGCCTGCAGGGCACCGACCGCGTGGGCCTCGTGGTCTTCGCGGGCAAGGCGCGCACGGCGTCTCCGATCTCGATCGACTACGGCAACTTCGAGTTCAAGATCAACCGGCTCGACGTCGAGGCCCGCGGCATCGGCGAAGGCTCGAACCTCGCCGCGGCGATCAAATATTCGGCCGCTCACTTCGAGACCGCGAAAAAACTCGGGGACCGTCAGCGCATCCTCATCGTCATCTCCGACGGCGACGTGCCTGACGCGGAGATCGCGGCCGCGATCGCCTCCGCCGCGGAGCATAACGTCACCGTTTACACGATCGGTGTGGGCGACCTCGCCGGCACGAAGATCAAGATGCCTGACGCCGAGGGGACCGGGACCGAGTACCTGATCGACGCCAAGACCGGCGCGCCCGCCATCACGCGTCTTAATGAAGCCCCTTTGCGCCAGCTCGCCGAGCGCACCGGCGGCGCCTACTTCCGCTCCGGCGGCAAAACGTCCATCGACGGGATCTTAAGCGAGGTGTCGCGCCTCGAGAAGGGCCAGAAGGGCGACATGATCAAGTCGCCGAGCCCGGTCGGCGTTTATCTGCTCTGGCCCGCTTTGCTGCTGCTCCTCCTCGACATGGTCCTGCCCGGCCGTTCGCTGCTCAAGAGAGGTTCTCCCGCGAGCAAGCCCGAAGCCAAGGCCAAGCCCAAGAGCGGCGGCACCTCCGCGCTCCTCGGCGCGGCCCTCATCCCTCTCGGCGCCTGGCCCCAGATTCTCCCATTCGCGGCACTCGCGACCGTCGTCGCCGCCTATCTCGCCGCCGACTCCTGGAGCGGCGGCGCGATCTCGCGCCGCGCTCGCGAGTGGTGGCAGAACCGGCAGGGCTTCATCGAAAAGGGCGTTTCCGCCGATCTGATCCATCTCTACGACCTGCGCGAGGCCGACGAGCGCCGCCTGACCGCCTTCGTCAAGGGCTGGCAGGACGCTAAGGAGTCTTTGCGCGAGACCATGATTTCTGTTGCCGCGCACGACGAGGCCCTCTGGCGCGAGAAGCTCACCGCCGTTTATCTGTCCGGCGCCGCTCCTGAGACTCTTGAAAAAATCCTTGTCGCTCTTCGCCGTACCGCGCGCTCGCGCCTGGAGCCTCTGTCGCCGGTGACCGCCCGCATGTCCGTTCGCCGCGCGCAGATCTCCTGGATGGCCCACTCCGACGCCGAGACCCGCCTCGCGGCGCTGTCTTCCGTCGCCGCCGGAGTCCCGGTCGCTTTCGAGGTTCCGAAGGCGGCACCCCTTCCCTCTTCCTTCTTCGCCCGCCTCAAGCGCGGCGCCTCGGTCGCCGTGCTTGCGGTCATGATCGTTTTGACCGGCGTCTCCACCGTCGGCACGATGAGCTTCAAGGTCGAGCAGCGCGCCGCGGCCGAGATCGCGATGAAGCTGTTCTACGCCGAGGACCTGTTCGTTTTTTCAGACCGCTACGTCGACGCGCGCATCACTGAAGAGGTCATCCCCGCCCTGAAGCGCTGGCACGAGTCGCCGAAGACGGCGGGCGCGGACTTCGAACGCGCGCTGACCATCCTCCGCGAGTCGCCGGACCCCAAGGCCGACAACCTCCTCGTCACGATCTTCCGCCACTCCGGCGTCCTGCCCTTGACCCGTCAGGCCGAGAGCACCTTGCTGCGCGCGCTCATTGAGCGCGAGAGCGACCTGCTGTGGAATTCGATGGACGCCTTGATCGCGCAGTCGCGCACCGACCCGGCCTCCGCCCAGATGCTCGTCAAGCTCGTGATGCTCGGTGTCGAGACCGGAAACGAGAAGGCGATCGCCCAGATCTTCCGCGTGCTCAAGAGCCCCAACCGCGAGGTCCAGCAGCAGGCCGCGGGCGCGCTGTACGCCTACCTGTCTCAGAACGGTGGTGCCAAGTTCTACGACCGCCTGTCCCCGGTCCAGGCCAAGCACGCGGCCGACCCGATGCTCCAGATGTGGACCACGAGCTTCGCGCTGCGCCGCCTGACCGAGCCGGGCGTGAGCGAGGCGGATCTCGCCAAGGCGAAAGGCTTTCTCGACGCGACGCTCGTCAACGCGCGTGCCATCGACGCGCTGCGCCTGGAGATCTTCAAGGCTACGCCTCCCGACCAGGAAGTCCAGGCGCCGCCCTCCATGGTGACGATGCTCGCCGGCATGGCCGACGGTATGCAGGGCGAGGGCGACGCGCCCGCGCCTCTGACCGGCGCGGTGCGCTACTTCGTCGCCAAGGCGATGACCGACCTGATCAAGGACGGGGAAAAGGTGATCCCCGGCTTGCATGAGCGTCTTATCAAGGACGGCGTCGTCCTGCCCGACACCCACAGCTCGTACGGCGGCGGCTACGACGATGAGTACGACAATTACGGCCATCACGGCTATGGCGGGCGCGGCGGCGGCGGAACCAGCACGACGCAGAACTATCGCGAACTGTACAAGCTCGGGCACATCAAGGCGCTGGCCGCCGCGATCGAGGAACTGGGTGGCCCGCTCGCCGAGAAGCCGACGAAGGAGAACTCGGCCCTGCGTGAATTCGTCGAGCGCTCCTCCGCTTCGATGGAGAAGCTTTTCGGAGCCGGCGCCAAGGCCGGCATGATGGAGGGCGGCAGCACCGCCGAGGCGACGGCGGAGCAGCTCAATGCCCTCCTGCGCCAGGGCGACTCGGCCTTCGTTTCCCACTCCTTCCTGCGCGCTTTGCGCGCCGCGGGTCTGGCCCCCACGTTCGGCGATATGTCGAGCCAGCTCGCCTACCCCGAGGCGCTCGACGCGGTCCAGCTGGCGAAGCTGCGCGAGGTCCTGCTCGGGATCGCCCGCTCCGGCAACGGCTGGGACGGCGAAGGCAAGCCCCGTATTCTGACGTGGTCGGAGAAGCTCTACCTCGCCGGCGCTCTGGTGACGCTCAACGAGACCCAGCTCAAGAGCTACCCGGACGCGCCCGCGGCGGTCGCGATCGACGATGATTCGCTCGCGCTGGCGCGCCTGTCGCTCGCCATCACGGCGCACCCCAAGGACGCCGTCTTCGCGCTCTCGGCGGAAAAGCTCATGCTCGAGCGCCTGTCCAAGGGCCCGCTCGACGCCGCCGACGCGGGCCAGGTCCTCACCCAAGTCATGGCGGCCGTCACCGGCACCCCGCACGAGGCCGCCGCGATCAAGGCGCTTTCCGATGCGCTGAAGCTTCCCAACGGCGCCGGGCTCATCCCGGTCGCCCGCGCCCAGGCCGCGGCCGGCCTTATCCGGATCGGCGAGGAAGGGGAGAAGGCCTTCACCGAGTCCCTGACCCGTACGGAGATGATGTCGCTCGGCCTGCGCGAGAGCACTTATGTCTGGCGCGGGGATCTCAAGCTGCGCCACTACCGCGTCCTGGGCACGGCGATCTCCGGCGCGGCCGCTAAAGTGAAGACCCTCAGCGCGGGCCAGCTCGCCGCGCTCGAGGCGGCGAAGTCCCTGACCAAGCTCGAGTCCCTGGCCGCCGCCGCCGGCGTGTCCGCCGGCGACTCCGTCGGGGAAGTGGCGGCCGATCAGGCGAACCAGATCCTTCTCAAGGGGCATTCGCTCTTCTCCGGCAGCGACTTCAACAACGCTTTGCGCTCGGCCAAGCTGATGCCCGGCGCGGGTAATAATCTCGCTGACTATCAGCAGACCTACACGCGCGCCGAGATCGAGGCCTTGCGCGCCTGGCTGAAGGCGTTCGCCGCCTCCGGCAAGGGCCTGGGCAGCACCGCCGGCCGCGACCAGACCTGGGACGAGCGGCTGTACCTGAGTAATGCGCTCGACGGCCTGGACGCGATCTTGCGCGACAGCTTCGCCGCCGCCCCGACCGCGACGCCCAAGACCGTGCTCGAGGCGGTCCGCCGCCCCGGCGAGGAATCTCTCGCCATGACGCGCCTGTCTTTGGCGCTCGAGGCCCGCCCCAAGGACGCCGCCTTCGCGCTCTCGGCCGAGGAGGCTCTGTTCCAGATCGTCGCCCTGCGCGCGGCCGATGCCGCCGACGCGGGCTACATCCTCTCGCGCGTGTTCGAAGCGGTGAAGGGCACGGCGCACGAGGCCAAGGCCATCGCCGCCCTCGAAGCCGCGCTCAAGGGCCCCAACGGCGCCGCGCTCGCCCCGGTCGTGCGCAAGGACGCCGACCTGATCGTGATGTCGATCGCCGAGCAGCTGGAGCAGGCCTTCGACGACTTCGACAAGGAAGTCGTCCGCACGGGCTTGCGCGACAGCGAGACCTCCTGGCGCGGCGAGTTCAAGCTGCGCCACTACGCGGCTCTGCGCGCGGCCATCGAGGCGAAGGCGGCCTCCCTTAAGAATCCGACCGCCGAGCAGAAGGCCGCCATCGCGCGCGCGCGCCTGGCCCTGCCGCTGCTCGAGACGCTCGGCGCGGCCGCGGGCGTGCCGCCCGGTACGCCGACGGAGGCCGCCGCCGAGCTCCTCAACGGCGCGCTCCAGAACGGCTACGCCGTTTTCCCGGGCGCGGTGTTCAACGAGAAGCTCCGCGAGAAGGGCTTCATGGATGCGGGCTCGGGCAACTCGCTCGGCGACCATAAGCAGTCCTACACGCGCCAGGAGATCGAAGCGATCCGCGGCTGGCTCAAGGGCGTGCTGGCCTCGGGCCAGGGCTGGGAGACCGACGGCACTCAGCGCGCGCTTGAGGACAAAGAAGTCGAGGCTCTGAAGGAAGCGATCGCCGCCGCGGACCGCGCGCTGGCCGGCTTTTCCGCGACCAAGGGCTTAAACGCCTTCGCCCCGCTGGCCCTGGCCGCTTTGCCCGCCTTCGCCCCCTGGCTGATCTTCACGATCATAGGCCTGGGTGCCGCGTACCTCGCCTGGAAATATCTCCTGCCCGCGATCAAATCCTCCGACGAGGGCGTCGCCGCCGCGCGCGAGGCCATCCCCGGCGCCGTGATCGCCCGCCACCGCCGCATCGAGCTTTCCGCCCGCCGCATGGCCACCGCCGTCAACGGCGGCTCCTTCCGCTCCCGCTTCATCGGCCCCGGCGGCACGGACTTCGCCGAGGCCCGCCCGTATCTGGGCGAGGACATGCGCGAGATCGACTGGAAGACCTCCGCCAAGAAAGACGAGCTGTACGCCAAAAAGTTCGAGCTCGAGCGCGACATGCCGCTGATGCTCGTCATCGACATCAGCCGCTCGGGGCGCTTTGGCACCACCGGCACGGACAAGCGCACGGCGATCGAGGACGCCGCCGCGGTGCTCGCCTTGGCCGCCGCCCACTCCAACATCCGCGTCGGCGCCGTCCTGATCTCCGACCGCGTCGAGCAGGTCTTCCCCGCGCGCGGCGGCTCGCGTCACGCGATGATGATCGTCGACGCAATCTTGAAAGCCGAGCCGACGGGCACGGCGACCGACCTGAAGCCGGGTCTTGAGGCCGCCGGCAAGCTCCTCGGCTCGCGCTCGATGGTCGCCGTCCTCTCCGATTTCATCGCCCCCGAGTTCAAGGACGCGCTCGGCGCACTCGCCTCGCGCCACGACGTGCGTGCCATCCGCGTCACGGACCCGGCCGAGATGGGCCCCTTGCCCGATGTGGGGCTTCTGCCCGTCGTGGACGCCGAGACCGGTGTGACCCGCATGCTCGACACCTCCTCCCGCGCCGGACGCGCCGAGGCGGGCGCCGCCGTCGCCCGCCGCGAGGCCGCCGTCGAGAACGCTTTCTCGTCTTCACGCATCGATCCGATCTCGATTTCCACCGAGGGAGACCCGCTCGAAAGCCTCGAGCAGGCCTTCCATCCCAAAGCCAAGCAGCCGTTTAAGCCCTAAGGAGCGTTATGAAGAAAGTTCCCTCGCAGCTCGCCAAGATCGGAGTCGCCGCCCTCATCGCGGTGGCACCTCTCTCCGCCTCGGCCCAGACGGTCTCCGGACGCTTAGCGACCCCCGGCCACTCCGCCGGGATCGTCCCGGCCCTCGGCGGCTCCCTTGGAGCCCCTCTCGCGACCGGCTCGCTTGCCCCCGCGAGCCTGACGCTCACGCCGGCGCTGGCGGCACCCTCCGTGGCTTTGGCCCCGTCGGTCGTGCCCGCGGCCTTGGTTCCGCAGGCCGCTCGGGTGACCGCCGCCGCGCGCATGCAGGACGCGACCGCCGCTTTGGCCGCGATGCCCAGCCTCGACAAGGCCTCCTCCGCCCAGTCTCACGGCGCGGGCACGGCTCTCGAGCAGGCCCTGACCGGCGAGCGTTCCGCCGCCTCCGTCGATATGCCCGGAGCCAACTACGCGATCGGCGCTTCACCCGCGCTCGGTGAGATCGTCAAGGAAAAGGCGGAGATCATCAAGAAGATCCGCGCCGAGATCGCCAAGGTCATCGTCGGCCAGGAAGAGATGATCGACTCCATCATCACCGCCATGATCGCCTCCGAGCACGTCCTGCTCGAAGGCGTCCCCGGCGTGGCGAAGACGCAGACGGTGAAGGCCTTCTCCGACGCGGTCGAGGGCGGCTTCCAGCGCGTGCAGGGAACGCCCGACAAACTTCCCTCCGACTTGCTTGGCGCCGAGATCCTTCAGGAAGACCCGGCCACCGGCCAGAAGGCCATCAAGCTCGAGAAGGGACCCGTCTTCACGAACATCCTCCTCGTCGACGAGATCAACCGCATGATGCCCAAGACCCAGGCGGCCCTCCTCGAGGCGATGGCCGAAGGCCGCGTCACGATCGGGCGCAACACGCTCGACCTGCCCAAGCCCTTCATGGTGCTCGCCACGCAGAACCCCATCGAGCAGGAAGGCGTGTATCGCCTGCCCGAAGCCCAGCAGGACCGCTTCATGTACAAGGTCCTTGTCCCGCGCCCGGCCATGAGCGAGCTCAAAGAGATCATGAACCGCTTCAGCAAGAAAGACGGCCAGCCCAAGGCGGGCAAGGTCACCTCGCTTGACGAGATGGTCGAGATCCGCAAGGTCGCCGAGCAGGTGTATGTCGACGAGTCGATCCAGGACTACATCGTCAACATCGTCGAGGCGACTCACAATCCCGCGAAGTACGGCATCGACGCTAAAGAAGTCATCGAGGGCGGGGCTTCTCCGCGCGCGGCGATCTTCCTCCTCAAGGCCGCGAAGATCAATGCGCTTCTCAACGGACGAGCGTGGGTCAGCCCCCAGGAC
>CAZIBN010000028.1:34108-42767 GCA_964537395.1 uncultured Elusimicrobia bacterium | reverse complement strand
AGCGCGGGAGCGCCCTTCAAGGCTTTCGCGAAAGGTCCCACGAACGGGATCGAGCCGCCGCAGCCCATGTCCACGGCCGCCTTCCCGTAGCCCTTCTTGAGGGCCGTGCGCGCCGCCGTGAAGGCGGGGGCGTCGGTGTCGGTCGTCCACGACGGGCTCGCCGTCTCGCCGGAGAACTCCACCTTTACGCCCCAAGGGGCGTGCTTCAATAAGTGCTTCTTGAGGTCGGCGAGCGTCTTCTTCGGGTTCATGCCCGGAACCACGCGGATGCCCATGTGCGCCCACACCGAGTCGTTGATGATGTTCGCGCAGTCCTTCTTGGAAGAAGCCTGTATCGCGTTCACCGAGAATGAGGGAATGTACCAGTTGGAGCGCAGGATATCCTTCGGGTCGACCATGAGCTTGGTTCCCTTGAACAGCCCGGACTGCGCGCGGAAGGTCTTCTCGCTGAGCTTGAGCGCCTTGAGGCTCGCCTCGGAGGCCTTGGCGGGCTTGGCGACGTCCTTGTAGATGCCGGGGATCGTCATGCGGCCCTTGGCGTCCACGACGGAGGCGATCATCTTCGACAGCGCCAGGACCGGATCGACGACGGGGCCGCCCCACATGCCGGAGTGGAGGGGATGGTCCATCGAGCGTACCGTCACATCGAGCGCCACGATGCCGCGCAGGGCGACGGTGATCGACGGCGTCTCATGGTCGAAGTTGCCGGTGTCGGTGAGCACGATGACGTCGGCCATGACCTTGGAAGCGTACTTCTGAAGGAAGGGCTCCAGGTTGTCCGAGCCGCACTCCTCCTCGCCCTCGATTATTAATTTCACATTGACGGGTAATGAGCCGTGGGTCTTGAGCCAGGAGGCGATGGCGCTGGTGTGGGCGACCGCGCCCGCCTTGTCGTCGGCGCAGCCGCGGCCGTACAGGCGGCCGTCGCGCTCGGTGGGCACGAACGGCGGAGACTTCCACAGCTCTTCGCGGCCGGCGGGCTGAACATCGTGGTGCGCGTACAGCAGAAGGGTGGGCTTGCCTGGAGCGTGCAGCCAGTCGGCGTACACGTAGGGGTGGGCGCCGGGCAAAGTCAGTATTTCCACATTCTCGAGGCCGCGCGCCTTGCACAGAGCGGCGACGGCCTCGGCGGAGCGCACGACCTCCTTGGGGTCGAAGCCGGGGAACGAGACGCTGGGGATCCGGGCAAGGAGCTTCAGATCCTCGAGGAACTCGGGGAAATGATCATCGGCATACAGGGAGGCGACGTTGGATAGGGATGAGAGGTCGTTCATGAGTCCGATAATACAAAAAGCGGTAGGCCTGACACCGTGGTTGCAAGTTGGTAGAATCGTCGGAGATGCCGATCCTGCCGCGTTATGTCCTGCGCCTGTTCCTTCCTGTTTTCGGCGCCGCCACCGCCCTGTTCCTGGGCGTGCTGATCATGAACCAGTTCCTGCGGCTGTTCTCGCTCGCGATGATGAAGGGCATCCCGGCCTGGTGGGTCCTCACCTGCTTCGCGCCGCTCCTTCCCTCGCTCGCCGCCTTGGCCGTGCCGATGTCCTTCCTGGTCGCGGCGATGGTGGTCCTGGGCCAGCTGTCCGAGAGCGGGGAGATCATGGCTCTGCGCGCCAGCGGCTTCTCCTACCGTGAGATCACGCGGCCTCTGTTCTGGGCGGCCATCACGCTATCGGCGCTGCTGCTCTTCGTCAATCATAAGGCGGGGCCGGAGGGCTACCACTCCTTCCGCAAACGCACGTCCGAGGCGGCGCAGAAGGTGGCGCGCGTGGATCTCCGGCCCCGGTCCTTCATCGAGCTTGGCCCCTGGCGCCTGTACGCGCGCGGCTCGGACTCGAAGACGGGCATCCTCGAAGGGGTCTATCTCGTCAAGCCGGGCGCGAGCCAAGGCATGCGCATCAACGCCGAGAAGGGCAAGCTCACGTCGGACCCGGAGCGCGGCATCACGCTCGAGCTGCTCGACGGACAGCTTCAGCTTCCGAGCAAGGAGCCGGAGCGCTTCACGTCGGGCCGGTTCAAGCGCTACAGCGTGTTCGTTCCGCTGGCGGTCCGGGCGGAGGCGCCGCGGCCCCTCGATATTCAGGAGATGACCACCTCGATCCTGCGCGCGAGGGTGGCTGATCCCGCGACCACGATCCAGCACCGCCTCGAGTACCGCGTCGAGGCGGCCGTGCGCACCGTGGGGGCGCTCTCGCCGTTCGTGTTCTTCTGGGTCGGCGTGCCGCTGGGCATGACCAAGCGCCGGACCCGCGGCGCCGACTTCGCCGCGAGCCTGGGCGTCCTGTTCGTCTTTTATGGGCTCCTGGTCGTGGGCATCAGCCTGGGCCGCCGCCACGACATGCTCTCGTCCCTGGCGCCGTGGCTATGCAATATCGTGGGCCTGCTCGCCGGCGTCTTTCTGACCCGCAAGGCGGCAGCCCAGTGACGATCTACACGCGCTACATGGTCGGACGCTTCGTGAGGCCGTTCGCCTTCGGCCTCGGCCTGTTCGCGGTGCTTATTTTCCTCGGCGACACTTTCGACAAGATGAATCGGATCGCGAGCTCGAATGCGTCTCTGCTGACGATCCTCGAGTACCTCTGCCTCGAGGTTCCTTACTGGGCCGGACGCGTGATCCCGATGGCGACCTTGCTCGCCACGCTCGTGGCGGTCGGCGGATTCGTGCAGAGCGGAGAGTGGCTCGCGACCCAGTCCTGCGGCATCGAGACGAAGCGCTTTTGGCTGCCGGTGCTCGGCTGCGCGCTCGGGGTGTCCTTGCTGGCCTTCGCCGCGCAGGAAACCGTCGTGCCGGCGGCATGGGCCCGCTCGCGGCGCCTGTGGCGCGAGAAGGTCCATCCCGAATGGGAATGGACGAAATACAATAATGTGGCTTTGCTCGGCGGCGACGACCAGTTCGTCCAGGCTTGGCAGTTCCTCCCGAAGGAAGGCAAGCTCGAGCGGCCGATCCTGGAAACGATGGGCGCTCACGGCGTGGATCGTCAGCTTGACGCGAAGTACGCGTTCTGGGATCCGGTCCGCGCCCGCTGGGTGTTCCATGACGGCGTTGAGCGCGTGTTCAGCGCGAGCGGAGTCATCGAGACGCCGTTCGAGACCAAGGTCTCGGACCTGGATGCTCCTCCGTTGGACCTCGTGCCGCGTGCGACGAACCCTGATGAACTGACGATGCGCGAGGCTCTCGCTTACGCGCGGCGGGTGGGGCGCTTCGGGGGCTCTCCGCGCGAGTACGAGTTCGCGGCGATGGCGAAGATCGCCTACCCGTTCACGAACCTGATCATCTGCGCGCTCGGCATTCCCATCGCGCTGCGCCTGCGCAAGTCCTCGCGTGTCGTCAGCTTCTGCACGGCCTTGGCGCTGTCCTTCGTCTATCTCTGGATGCTCGAGGTCGGGCACACGCTTGGCGTGAACGGCCAGCTGCATCCGTTCATCGCGGCGTGGATGGCTAACGTCGGCTTCGGCGCGATCGCGGTGTTCCTGATCCGCCGCTGGGACCTCTAGGGCCCCGGTCTTATTGAGCGGTCCGGGCTGAAAGGTAGGTGCGCTGGCGGTCGGCGACGAGCACCCCGCTGAAGGTCTGCGACGAGACCATCACGCCGGTGCTGTTCTTGTAATAGACCGCGACATCGTGGCTGCCCGGCTCGAGCTTCACGCGCGCCATGCGGATCTGCGCGGGCAGAACCGCCCAGCCGCGCGTGTCGGAGTACTCGCTGGCGGCCGCGACGCCATGGGCGACGCCGCGTGAGGCCATCTTGCAGGCCTGCACCGCCAGGAAGCCGCCCGGCATCTGGTCACAGGCCTTGGCGGCGACTTTTGAGGCGGTCTCCGCCAGGATGTATTTGATCGTCGCGCGCACGATCGCGCGCGCCTTGATCGCACCCATGCGGTGCTCCAGGGTCTTGGTGGCGATGGCGGAGACGTCTTCCATCAGGATCGTCGAGGCGATGGGTTTGTTGTCGACGAAGATCTCTGAGGAGGTGATCGTGTACGGATCCTGCGTGTAGGCCGGGAAGGCGACGGTCACGGCCCTGCCCATAAAGCCCGCGGTGAGCGCGTTCTTGATGCGCGCGTCCTCGGCCTCGGCGTCGCCGCTCTTCTGCATCAGGGGCAAGGCCTGGTTCCAGGCGATCTGGAATGTCTTCGTGATCTTGCGCGGGGCGACGCCGTTGTAATGGAGGAACACGACCTCGCCGCGCTTCCCGGTTGCCTTGGCGAATTCGAAATGGGGAATGGGCGTGCCATAGGCCGTGGCGTAGTCCGCGTAGGCGGCCTGCGCAGCCTGATAGGAGATGCGCGCGTCGTCCTTCTTCCCGGCGTCCGCGTACAGCAGCGCGTCGAGGTAGCGGGCGAAGGCGTCGTCCTTGTAGACGGGCTTGGCTCCGATCTTGTCGCCGAGCTCGGTCAGGAAGCGCTCGACCTTGCGGCTCTCGACGAGCGCCTCATCACGCTTGCCGAGGAATACGTAGTTCATGGCGCGGAAGACGTTGGTCAGGGCGCGCTCGAAGGGCTCGCCGGCGTAGTCCATGGTCGCGTCGTTGATGAGGATCATGCCGCTCGCCTTCGACACGCTGGTCGTGTACAGGTCGTTCATGCGCCGCTCGGCGATGTCGAAGCAGGCGTCGCTCTCCGTGAACTTGCCCGCGTGGTGCTGCACGAGGCCCTTGTCGAGATAGTACAGCACCATGTTGCGCTTGCCGTACTGCGTCTCCTTTCCCGCGTCGAGGTAGGCCTCGGCCTGCGCGTATTGGCGTTGGGCGAGGAATGCGTTGACCGTGCGCTTGCTGACGCTCGAGGGGCCGGTGCAGCCCGACGCGGCGAGCGCGGCGGTGGCGAGGACGGCGCAGAGGGCGGGCTGAAGGTATCTCATGGCATCACCTGGGTGTCGATCTCACTTTCTTCGGCGTTCGTCAGCGGGCCGCGCTGTTTGGGCGCGGGCTCGGCGGCGACTTGAGGCTGCGGCTCGGGAGAGGGGGCGGCCTGGGGCTGTACCGCGGAAGTGATCTCGGCGGCGGCCTGAAGTTCGGGTGCGGGTTCGGCGACGACCAGGGCCTGCGGCGCGGGCTTGGCCCTCACCCTCTTGGCGGCGAACATCGAGAGCGGCTGCGGCCGCTCCGGCTGCTCGTTCTGGGCGGGGGTATAGTTGGATCTGGCCATCGGCTGCTGGACGGCGCAGCCGTGCAACACGAGGGCGCCGAGGCTGAGGGCCCCGAGAGACAGCAGATGACAATAAGTCGCTTTCATGTTCGCAGTATGACACATATTTGCGCCGGAAACTACGGACAAACGGGCCCGGATGTCCGACCGTCGGTGTCTTAGGGCATCAGTTGCTCGTCGATCGCGGTCTCTTCGGCGGGAGTCAGGGGGCCGCGCGGCTTGGGCTTGACAGCCGCCTGGGATGGCGGCGCGGGCTCTGATTTCGCCTCCTCGGCGGCGAGATCCGAGTGAGCCTGATCGGAGTTCGCCCTGACGCTCTCGACGGGATCGGCGGGGACCGGCGCGGCGACGATTGCTTGGCCGGAAGCGGCTTCCGGCGCCGGCGCGGCGGCGGGTTGACGCGCGACGGCCGCGGGGACCTGCTTGAGCGCGCGTTGATAGCCCGCCCGGTCGGCGAGGATCGCCGTGACGAGCTTGGCCGCGAGGTTCGAGGCGGCGGAATCGATGCCGGCCGTGATCGAGCCCGGGGTGCCCGCGGAGAAAAGAGCCGCGGAGGTCGCGACGTCCTGTCGCTCGGAATATTTATGGAGCA
Source organism: uncultured Elusimicrobia bacterium (assembly GCA_964537395.1). Classification (GTDB taxonomy): domain Bacteria; phylum Elusimicrobiota; class Elusimicrobia; order UBA1565; family UBA9628; genus GWA2-66-18. The sequence continues at coordinate 37,030 of CAZIBN010000028.1, read as the reverse complement.
GGCGCCCCGTCTTGTCGTACACGGTCATCTCGGCGGCGGCGAAGAAGGCGTCGTCGTAGCGCATGAACGGCGCGGGGAGCAGAAGCAGGAATCCGGTCGCCATCGCCTTGCCCATGGTGGCAGGGTCCTGGGTGTACTTCCCGGAGAAATCGGCGTCGATGAACAGGTCGTGCTCCTTCTCATCGGTGCCGAAGAAGCCGAGGCTCTTGACCTCGTCGACCTGGGAGAAGGCCGACGCGGCCTGCAGCGCGCGCAGAAACTTGCCGCCGATGTCCTCGGACTGCGCGACCATCGGCTTGATCATCCAGCGGTCCCGGTACTTCTCTATGTAGGAGGTAGTCATCCCGCCCATTCCTTGATATTCGAAGCGGGGCTTTTTCATGAACACGCCGACCTTGAGAGGGACGGGCGCGTCGGCCCGGGGCATGCCGGCGGGCTTCGGCGGCTTCATCGTCAAGCCGACGCAACCGGACAGCAGGAGGCCTCCAAGTCCGAGCGCCGCGAGCGACAGGCGATGGATCCTCATTACGGCCTCACGGCCGAGGGCTTGTCGGCGGGGGCCGCCTGCTTGAGCTCCTCGACTTTGAGGTCTTCCTGCGCCTTGTCGGCGGCTTTGCGGATTGTCTCGGTCGGCACGGGCTGACCGTCCGCCGGCGGGGCGGCCTTCCACTCGCGCGACGGGGCCGCGGGTCCCTTCTCCTCGTCGGAGCCGCCGAACAGCACGCTGAGCTGGACGCCAAGGGAGACTTCGCGCGGGATCTTCTCGTTGCTCGAGGTCGTCACGTTCCGGTTGCTGACGCCGGCCGAGATGTCGAGCATGAAATGCAGCAGGTTCAAGCCCGCGCCCGCGGTGAGCATCGTGCCGGCGGAGGTCTCCGCCGTGTTGCGCCTGAGTCCGATGCGCAGGGGGATATTGATCCACGAGCGGTTGAACACGTTGAACTCACTGCCGATGCCGAGCTGGCGGCTGGCGGCGTTGTCGACCGGGGTCAGGTTGCGCGTGAGGTCGAGGTCGGCGGCGAGGTTCCACCAGTTGAACGGGGAGATCGACGCGCCCAGGCGGACCTGAGGATTGACTGCGAACCTTCCGGACAGGCCGGCGGCCGTGGCTGCTGCGGGCTGGCTGAACTTGGGGTTATTGATGTTGCGCGCGACGAGGCCCACTCGCGGCTTGAGGGCGGCGCCGTCGAAGGTGCGGGCGACGTCCCAGAGCATGCCGAGGTCCACGCCGACGTTCGAGCTCTTCGCTGCGTTATCCTTGAGCTTCGAGGCGATGTTGCCCGTGTCGTTGTTGTTGCGCAGGATGAAGTAGTCCACATAGCCGACCTGGGCGTTCATGAGCTTCAGCGCTCCGCCGAGGTACAGGCCCGGCGCGAAGGGAAGCTCGTGGCCGTAGGCGACGCCGAGCTCGATGATGTTGGCGCCTTTGACGATAAGTTTGGAATTGTTGTTCTGAATCGTGGCCGTTGTATTGTTGGTTCGGTCCACCTGAGGCACGGCGCCGGCGTCCACGGTGCCGTTGAAGAAGACGCCGAGCTTGCCGGCCCTGAAGTCCGTGCCGAAGTCTCCGTCGAAGCGCACGCCGCTGCCGGGCTGGTCGATCTTGTTGAGAGCATCTGCGATCTGTGCGTCGGTCAGCGGCGTTCCATTGGTCTTGTTGTTGTTGAGGTTCTGGAGATTTTTGGCGCCTTCGTACACCGGGCCGGTGAGCGCGGCATGCACGCCGAATGGAACCTGGAGGCCGTACGCGTTGACGCTCGGGCGCCCAAGCGCGGCCGGGTTCCAGTAGGAGGCCAGCGGTCCTTCGGCCAGGGCGACGCCGGCGCCGCCCATGCCGAGGGCGCGCGCGCCGCGCGTGTGCCATTCGAGGGCGCTAGCGGGAGAGACGGCGAGAAACAGGGCGAGGAGGGCGATAGTGGGTTTCATGGCCGCAGTATGCCAAATCTTTGCCGGCATAAAAAGGGACCGGCGGCCCCGAAGGACCGCCGGTCGGTTTCTCCTGGTGAGGAGATTTTTAGCGGATGCCGAGCAGGCGCTTGAGCGCGCCGGTCAGCCGCGGGATGAAGCCCGCCGGCGTCGTCGGAGCGGCGGCCTGCGGGAGGTTGATGCCGTGGGCCTTCGCGGCCGCGCGGATCTCCGCCTCATGCAGGATCGTGCCATCCTTGGCGGTCGCGTTGATGAGCACCTGCGCCATCGCGTCCGGGATCTTGGAGGTCTTGGCGAACATCGTCGGCATGACGAGCGACTCGGCCATCTCGGCGCCCGCTTCGGCTCCGAGCTTCTCGATCAGCGCCTTGCGCAGCTTCCACGCGAAGCCGCCCCACGCCTGGCCCTGATCGTGGACCTCGTCGTACTCGTTGTACTGGTACTTGTTCTCGCCGTGGCGGATGTAGTCCACGCCGCCGCGGGCGACCTTGAGGAAGTGCTCGCCGATGATGGGGTTGTTCAGGCGGAACATCGAGAGGATGTCGCCCCAGCCCTCGGACATGCCGCCGTTGACGATGCCGCCGGTGAAGTCGTCCCAATAGTGGCCGTTCTCATGCTCGGCGACGGTGTCGTAAGCGGAGTTCACGCAGTTCTTGCTCGACCGGAAGAAGTTGAGGGTCGGGCGGCCCGGCGTGTAGTAGGCGTTGCACTCGTCGTTGATGTTGGTGCGGACGGGGAGCTGGGTCTTGTCCATGCGCTCGTTGCTGAGCTTGCGCTCGCGCAGGAAGTTGAGGGACAGGTTGACCTTGGAGAACGCGTTGATCTGCGCCAGGGTGTTCTCGTCGGTGATGCCGGTGCTCGGGTTGAACACGACCTTGTTCTCGCCGGGCTTGACCTGGACCTTCACGGTCAGGGTCTTGCCGTTCTGGTTCTCGACCCGGACGTACGGGCCGGAGAGGGTGGCGGTGAGCTCGAGGCCCTCGGGCCCGATCTCGA
>CAZIBN010000028.1:0-34008 GCA_964537395.1 uncultured Elusimicrobia bacterium | reverse complement strand
ACGTACGGGCCGGAGAGGGTGGCGGTGAGCTCGAGGCCCTCGGGCCCGATCTCGATGCCAAGCTCCTTGGGGAGCTCGCCGTTCTTGTCCGTGACGTAGGACTTCGCGCCGATCTTCACTTCCATGAAGGGCATGGGGACTTCGCTGATGACGGAGTCGGCGAGGATCGGGCCGCGGTCGACGGTGTTGCCGCTGATCCTGCCGGTCACGCCGCCGGCGGCGGGCTCGGCGGCAGTCTGGTTGAAGCTCTCGAGGCCGGCGCGGTTGTCCCACGCGAACACGAGGCCGTTGACCACGTCGACGGCGACCATGAACGGCAGGCCGTCCGCGACGTACAGCTTCACGTTGCGCCACTCGCCGCGCGAGTAGACGATCTTCTGCTCGGAGAACTCGAAGGCGCTGGAGACGTCGGAGGCCGGCATGCCGGTGCGCTCGGCGATCTTGGCCATGATCTGCTCTTCGGTCAGGACGGTCTCGGTATTGACGTCGAGCTGCGGGAAGATCTGCCCGTTCTGCGCGACGATCGTCGCGCGGCCGTCCAGGGTCTTGACCGTGAAGGAGAGGGCCGAGCCGTTGACGGCAAGGCCGTTCTTGGTCTGGCGGAAGTACACGAAGAGGGTGTCGGCCTGCTCGCCCTTGCCCTCGAACTTCTGCGCGTGGATGAGGCGCAGGTCGGCGCTCTGCACGCCGTAGCGGGTCGGGTCGGCGTCGATCATCGCCTTGATGGCGTCGACGACGGCCGTGCCGTTCGCCGGGTCGGCCGAGAGCACCTTGCGGCTCGTCTCGAAGATGCCGCCGACGTCGAGGGCGCCCGGGAGGCCGTACGCCTCGACGCGGGTGGTGGGCTCGCGGTCGGGGGAGGGGATGGTCGGCTGCTCATCGGTCGCGCTGCCGTTGGGCAGCGAGAGGGGCTTCTGCTCCTTAAGGCCCATGCGGGAGAAGATCGGGGCGGACTTCTCAACGGCTCCATCGAAGGAGATGGAGACCGCGGGGCGGCGAAGCAAGGTGTCGATGATGCGGCCGGCGAGGCTCTTCTGGACCGGGGCGGCGGCGACGCTGGCGGCCGGCGCTTTCGCGCCGGGGACCTCGGCGTACGCGGCGGCTTCCGAGGCGATGTGCGACGCGGCGCCGCCGGGGGTGGGGACGATGATCGCGTTGGAGGGCGTCGCGGCGGCCTGCTGCATGACCACGGTCAGGGCCGTGGGCGACTGGAGGGCGGCGGTGGGAACCACGGACACGAGAGGCGTGGGCGCCAGGCTCGGCGCGGAGAGCGAGGCGTTGAGCCCGATCGCCGACGGCGCGTTGGACAGGGCGCCGGCGCTCGGCAGGATGCTGCCGACGGGCACGATGGGAACTCCGGCGCTCGAGCCGGCGCCGACCTGCACGCGCATTTGCGCGGCGGCGGGGAGCGGGCCGGAGGCGAGGAAAAGGCAAAGGGCGACGAACACGGGGAAAAGGCGAGGCTGTTTCTTCATGCGCGCATCCTATCAATCCCCGTCGAGCGGGATAGAGGGCCGATGGTCCTTGATAGGACCCGGGAGAGGGCCCAGAACATTATGGGACCTTCGGCCCCGCAAACAGTTCCGTCCGCCGCCTACTTATCCCCTGCGTTTCCAACGTTGGAAGTAATGGGGATAACTTGGTGGAGTCCGATTTGATATCATGAGGTCACCCCACCCATGGAAATCGGCATCGTCGGTCTTCCCAACGTCGGCAAGTCCACCATCTTCAACGCATTAACTTCTGGTAATGCGGCGGCGTCTAATTATCCGTTCACGACTATTGAGCCGAATGTCGGCGTCGTGGGCGTTCCCGACGCGAGGCTTCAGCGTCTGACCGAGCTCGCCAAGCCCAAGAAGACCATCCCCGCCTCCTGCCGCTTCGTCGACATCGCCGGCCTGGTGAAGGGCGCCGCTTCCGGCGAGGGTCTGGGAAATAAATTTTTGGCCAATATCCGGGAAGTGGACGCGATCCTTCATATGGTGCGCCTCTTCAAGGACCCGGATGTCATCCACACCATGGGCGGCGTGGACTTCAAGCGGGACATCGACGTCATCGAGACCGAGCTGATGCTCGCCGACCTCGAGAGCATCTCCAAGCAGTACGATAAGGTCTCGGGCAAGGCCAAGTCCGGCGACAAGGTCGCCAAGGACGCGATGGTCGTGCTCGACGCGCTCAAGGGCGGCCTCGAGGCGGGCAAGCCCGCCCGCGCCCTCGGCCTCGAGCCGAAGGTCCTCCAGGATTTCGCTTTGCTGACCGCCAAGCCCGTCTTGTACGTCGGCAACACCGATGAGAGCCCCGACCCCGCCACCTTGGCCGAGTTCGCGGCGTTCTGCAAGGCGCGGGGCTCTGAATCCGTCGTCATCTGCGGCAAGCTCGAGAGCGAGATCGCGCAGCTGTCGGGCGAGGACCGCGAGATGTTCATGAAGGAGCTGGGCATGAACCAGAGCGGCCTTGAGACCGTGATCGTCGGAGCCTACAAAACGCTTGGCCTGTGCTCCTACTTCACCGTCGGCGTCGAGGAGGTCCGCGCCTGGACCATCCACGTCGGCGACAAGGCGCCTCAGGCCGCGGGCGTGATCCACACCGACTTCGAGAAAGGCTTCATCAAGGCCGACATCTACGGCTACGCGGATATCGACAAGCTCGGCTCCGAGGCCGCGCTGCGCGAGAAGGGCCTGATCCGCTCCGAAGGCAAAGAGTACACGGTCAAAGACGGCGATGTCTGCCATTTCAAGTTCGCGAACTGAGCCGCGGCCTGAAATCGCTCACTTGAATTCTCCTTCAGAAACGTCGACCCCGTCTCTCTGCCAACACTTCGGCGTGTGCGGCGGGTGCTCGATGCAGGACAAGCCGTATGACGCTCAGCTTGTTCTCAAGAAAGCCAAGGTCCTTGCCGCTCTGGCGGGCATCGACAACCTTCCTGAGCCTTCCGTCGTCGGCGCCCCCGATCGATTCCACTACCGGAACAAGATGGAGTTCAGCTTCGGGGACGTTTACCCGCCCGTCGAGGGCCATTGGCTCAAGCTCGGCATGAAGCCGAAGGGCAAGTGGTATGAGATCCTCGACCTTCAGGAATGCCATCTTCCCAGCCCCGAAGCGGCGAAGCTGCTGGCCTCGGTACGGAAGTGGGCCGAGCGGGAAAGGGTGCCCCCGTACAATTCTCATAAGAACGAAGGCATTTTGCGCCATCTCGTCATCCGCGAGGCCAAGAATCGGCCCGAACGGATGGTGCACCTCGTCACCACGAACGGCCAGATCCCCAAGCCCTCCTTTATAGAGGCGGTTCAGGGGGTGTATCCCGCGACGACGATCCTGCTCGGCTCCAACGCCAAGGCGTCCGACACGGCCATCTCGGATTCGATGGAGGTTTTGACCGGGACGGGGTACATCACCGAGACCCTCTACTTCCCCGATGGCGCGGTCGACTACCGCATCTCACCGCACTCCTTCTTTCAGACCAATTCCAAGGGCACCGAAGCCCTCTACGCCCTTCTGCGCTCCTGGACCAGGGAATTGCCGAGCACGAGCACGGTCCTTGATCTGTACTGCGGCGGCGGCGGGATCGCGCTGTCTTTGGCTGGAGCCGCGCGCAAGGTCGTCGGCGTCGAGCTCAACCCCTCGGCCGTGGCCGACGCGAAGGCCAACGCGGAGCGCAACGGCTTCAAGAACTGCGAGTTCTACTGCGCGGCCGTCGAGCTGCTCCTGCCCTCGCTGCTCGACCTTCGCCCCGAGGCCGTCATCGTGGACCCGCCCCGCGCGGGCCTGCATGTGAAGGCCAGCGCGACCTTGCTCGAGATGGCGCCGCCGGTGATATTCTATGTCTCCTGCAACCCCTTGTCCCTGGGCCGGGACCTTAAGATCCTAAGCGCGAAGTACGCCGTGGAGCGGCTCGTGGTGATGGACCTCTTTCCGCACACGGACCATGTCGAAACCGTAGTTCGTCTCGTTCGTTTGCTATAATCGTTTGTCGGGCCGTCGATTGCGCTCGTAACACAAAGGATAGTGTCCCGCCCTGCGAAGGCGGGTATCCAGGTTCGATTCCTGGCGAGCGCAATGGACGGCCCGGCTTTCTATTTAGAACGAGAGAGCGGGCAGAAGGCTCGCGTGCCGGTCGGTCCAGGCGGTCGCGCGCGACGATTCCGCGCTGAGGTTGCGCCAGCCCTTCTTCTCGACGAGCTTCCCGATCGTCGTCGCGTCGCGGCCGATCGCCACCCACACCGACGGCACCTGGCCTTCCTCGACGGGGCCGGCGGACAGCTGGCGCTTCGCGGCGGCGGAGAGGCCGAGGTCGCGCGCGGTCGCGGCGAGGACCGGACGAAGGTCGAGGTAGCGGTTGGACACGTGCAGCAGGATCACGCCGTCGGGCGCGAGGCGGCTCAGGTAGACCGCGAAGGCGTCCTTGGTCAGGAGATGGATGGGCACCGCGCCGCTGCTGAAGGCGTCGAGGATGAGCGCGTCGTAGGACGCGCCGCCGGCCCGCTCGAGCGAGAGCCGTCCGTCGCCGGTCACGACGCGGATCGTGGCCTGGCTCAAGCGCAGGTGCGTGAACCAGCGCTCGGCGATCGCCGCCACATCGGGGTCGAGCTCGTAAAAATCCATGGCCATGCCGCGGCGGCCGTAGGCCGCGAGGCTTCCCGCGCCGAGGCCTACGACCCCGACCGAGCGCCAGCCGGAGCCGAACGCGTCGGCGGCCTCGCCGAGAGGCGAAGAGAATCCGTAGTACGAGAGCGGCTCATTCTGCCGGGCGGGATCGAGAAACTGCACGCCGTGCTCGGTGTTGCCGTGGAACAGGCTGCGCACGCCCTCCTGGTCGCGGACCGAGTAGATGCCGTAGAAGTTTCTCAGGTTGTACACGGTGCCCGATCGGCTTCCGGCCGCGGCGACCGCCCAAGCCATGGAGAGGGCCAGCGCGGCCAGGCCGGCCGCGGTCTTGCGATACGGAGAGATCTGCTCCCAGTCCCGGGCGAGGATGGCGGCGAAGGCGAGCGCGCCGACGGCGACCCAATCGAGCGCGACCGCGCCGATATGGCGGCCGAGGAGCGGCACCGCCAGGCCGACAAGGACGCTGCCGAACAGGCCCCCGGCCGCGATCCAGCTGTAGTACTCGGCCATCGCGCGCTCCGATGCGGGGCGCGTGGACGCGAGCGACTTGTGAAAGATCATGCTCAGCGCGAACAGCGCGAAGAGCATGTACGCGAACTTCCCAAGGTCGAGCATGCGACCCAATATCTGGGCCGGGGTCGAGTCCTGGGAGAACCAGAAGGCGAGGCCGATCGGTATCAGGAACAGCGCGGCGCAGACGGCGAATATCGGGAGCATGGTCCGGTTCAGGCGCTCGGGGTACCAGGGCTCGCGCTTAAAGTTCAGCACGAAGGTGAGCAGGTAGGTCGCCAGCGGCGCCGTCCAGAGCAGGGGCACCGCGGCGAAGTCCAGGCTCAGGAGGTTCGTCGCAGCGAGGAGCGCGGCGCAGGGCGCGGCGCTGAGCAGCAGCCAAAGGGCGCGCTCGCGCGCCGAGGGGGCCCGTCCGGACGCGGCCGGCTCGGCGAGCGAGGCGCTCCAGCCCGGGGCGGTCGAGAGGCACAGCGCCGCGTATCCGGCGTAGAGCGCGCGCCACAGCCACCCTTGGGCGGTCATCCCCAGAAGCGGCTCGATGAGAAACGGGTAGGCGAGCAAGGCGCAGGCGGCGCCCGCGTTCGATGCGGCGTACAGAAAGTATCCATCCGTGCGCTCCGCGCACGACGATTTCATCAGCCAGCTTTGAGCGACGACCACCGTCGTCGAGAGCACGAAGAACGGCGCGCCGACCGAGCGAAGCAGGGCCCAGAGCAACTCGACGAACGGGCCGGTGGCCGGAAGCGACGGCGGAAGGGCCAGCGGAAGAAAGAAGAACGGAAGCGCCAGCACGACGGCGTGGGCGCGCGGATGCAGACGCGCCTTGCGCCCGTAGAGGTAGGCCAGGAGGAGCAGGCCCTGAAAGAACATCAAGGCGCCGGTCCACACGTAGGCGCTGCCGCCGAAGCGGGGCAGCAGGAGCTTGGCGGCGGCCAGCTCCAGGCAAAAGGCAAGGAAGGAGCCGATGAACGCGAGGGCCTGGAAGCGGAGTCTCTGGGGCAACCCGAGAAGTTTAACTAAATCATCGAACTGCCTGGGAGCGTCGAGATATGAAGTTATCCCCAGCACTTCCAACGTTGGAAACGTTGGGGATAAGCCTCTCGCGCTGCTAGGCGCTGAGGTGGGCTTCCTCGACCGAGGAGGCCCAGGCGCAGGCGAGGATCGCGGCACCCAGGGCGGCGAAGGTCCAACTCAGCGAGACCTTCGTGAGCGCGCCGACGATGGGGAGCACGATCATTCCCATGAGCTGTCGGCCCATCCCCACCGTGGACAGCACGGTCGCGCGCTGGGCGCTGCCGATGTGCTTGTTCATGTAGTTGGAGATGAGGACCGAGCGCGACATACCGAAGGCGGGGATCACGACGAAGAGGGCGCAGGCGGCCCACGGGTTCGTCGCGAAAGGCAGGAGCAGGAACGCCAGCCCCGGGATCACCGCGCTCCAGATCAGGTAGCGCCGCGTCCCTCCGAAGAAGCTCTCGACGCGTTCGATGTTGCTCATGACCGCGATCTGCGTCAGCGTCAGCGCCGCCGTCACGAAGCCGAAGACGCTCATGCCGACGCCGAGCTCCTTCAGGCGCGGCTGGAACAGCCAGATCGTCATGAAGGACAGCATCCAGATCGTGATCGAGTCGAAGGCGAGGGCGCGCAAAGGCTTATGCGCGGCGAAGTAGCGCACGCCGCGCGTCAGAACCTCGCGGTAGCCGGGCTTGGCTCCTTCTTCGCCGGTCGGGGGCTCGCGAAGGGTGAGGCTCAGCGCCAGCCCGAGAAAAAAGGGAACGAGCATGGCGTACAGCGTGAATTGCAGGCCCCACCTGGCGGCCATCAGGCTGCCGACGGGTGCCGCGAAAGCGATCGCGCCGATGTCGAAGGAGGAGAGGAGCGAGAGCGCCTTCTTCGAACGATCCTCGTCGCCCGCGGCCTTGAGGCTGTCATAGACCATGGCCTCGTCCGCGCCGGAGGCGAGCGCGGCCGACGCGGCCCACATGAACTCGGCGAGGAGATAGCGCGGCAGGCCCTTGCCCGTGGCGTAGATCGCCGTCGCGATCAGCAGGCAGATGCTGGCGCAAACGACGGAAGTTTTGCGTCCATATTTATCGGCGACGGCGCCCGTGGGCACCTCGAGCAGGAAGATGCAGAGGAAGAACCAGGCCTGGAGCAGGAACATTTGAGGAAGGGTGAGGCCTCCCCAGTCGGTGAAGAAGGGCACGAGCACGCCCGCGAAGAAGTGCATATGCACGAGCGCCCGCCAAAGGTACATGCGCCGCACGTTTCGGCGCCAAGCTTCGGTGCAGGTCACTCGAGCGTGATCCGTTTGGGAGACACGCGCCGTTCTTTTTTGTGCATAACGGTCCCAGTCAAAAGCTTAACGATAGTCGCCGTTCCATTCCGTACCGCGAAGCGGCATTCGAAGTCGTAAAGAAAAAACCCCAGCTCCAAGCCGTCTTTATTCTGCGCTCTATCCCGAGGATTCCTCAAGTCTTGCCCAAGAATGTCCGTCAAAAGTGTCCTCAATCCGTTGACGTCCAATCTTTTCTCGGCGGATTTAATATCGTCAGCCGCCGAAGGCGAAAAGCCAACGTTGAGTGAGGGAAATGGAGCGTCCTTCGTCCAGCCCGGCGTCGCGTGCGGAACCGAGTCCCACTCCGGAATATACGGCTTGATGTCCAGTATCGGCGTCCCATCCACGAGATCGATCCCCGCGAGATGGACCGTCGCGCCCTTCACCGCGACGAGCCGCGCCAGCGACAGCCCTATCGGGCTCGGCCGATGCGGCGAACGCGAAGCAAACAGCCCTATGCTCTCGCCCTTGAGACGGGGCGGATGGATCTTCGGCCGTATCGTCTTGTTCGTATTGAGATGAAAATATGAGATCAGCCAGACATGGCTGAAGCGCTCAAGCCCTGCAAGGGAATGCTCGGGCAGGAATTCTCGCGCAATGGTCAGCGTCGCCGTCGCGCCCGGAACCAGCAGCGGCTGACGCGGCGTCCCGAACTTCTCGCGAAAGCAGGAGCGCAGGGCTCCTATGACCCGCAGGGGCTGGGAGGGCATGAGCCGGGCTACGAATCGACCTGTTCGAGGAGCTCGGCCTTGTCGTTGAAGACCAAGAACGCCGCCTTCTCCCCGGCGGCGACGGCGGCTTCCTTCCCCGCATACGCGGCGTCCACGGCCTCGGGCTGCTTCTCGTAGTCGCCGAGCCAGCGCAGCAGCCCGCCCTTGTCGCGCCTCGCCGCGCGAAACCACTTCGGCTCGATCGGACGCTCGGCGTACAGCGCAGCGACCTCGGGAGGCACGACCAAAGGGCTGCTCTTCTTCAGCCAGCGCACGACGAGCGCGGCGAAGATGAGAGGCATGACGATCCAGTAGATGAGTGGGAAGAACATGGCGTTAGGGACTAGCGAGAGGCGACGAGTTCGGCCGGCTCGGGGAGCCCGGCCTCCTTGGCCGCGGCCTTCGCTTTGTCCATGTACATTTTAGCCGATATCGGAGTGTGCGCGCGCGCGGCGAGGACTTGGTAGATGTGGACCCGGAAGGCGGGCCAGCGCGCGTGCTGCTCGGCCATGAGGGCGTTGAAGTAGGGGTCGTTGCCGATGGCCGTGTTGTTCGGGTACATCTCGGCGACGGACTTGAGGAAGCCGTCGAGGTTGGCGGCGGCGTCGGTGACCATCCACTGATCGTGGCCGTTGTTGCGGGCCGCGGGATCGCTCTCGAGCCTGGCGAGGCCGAAGAGCATCTCCTGGAAGAACGCCTCTTGCTCGCATTCGATCGTGTTCTTGAAGTAGCCCGGCGTCCACGGCGGGCGGCGCCCCTGCACGGCGTGGACGAGCTCATGAAGAACCGTGGAGCTCATCTCACGGATCAATCGGCGCTGGAGCGCAGGGTCCTTGAGGAACTGCTCGGTGGTCCAGCCGCGCTGGGTGAGTTCGCCGGCGTTGAGGTAGACGCCGTCGAATACATTCTCATGCTGCGCGTAGGAGTCGTCTTGATGGGAGATGAAGAAGGTCGGCAGGCGGATCACGCCGCCTCGGTCGCGCAGCTTGTTGAGGATGTCGCGGCCGACGGGATTTTGAGAGAGAACCTTGACGGCTTCATCCTCGACGGCCCCGCCTCGGATCCAGACGATGTGTTCCTTTTCCGCGGCGGCCCGGCTTTGATCGAGGTAGGTCGAGCCTTGTTGGACTACGGGGCCGGTCGCGTAATAGGGAGCGACGGCGAGGCCGATGCCGAGCATGACGCCGGCGGCGATCACGGCGATCTTCGCGCGCCGGCTCGGCGGAGGCTTGGAGGCCGTGAGCGGGGTCGGTTTGAGCTTGCGCCACAGCGCGACGCCAGCGGAGAGGGGGATCAGGATCGTGAGCATGAGTGCGTCGGCGAACGCGAATGCGTAGGCGAACTTCAGGGCGGGCGCCATGCCCCAAAGGACCGGGACGGTGGCTGCGCCGATCGTCGTGAAGAATAGGGCCTTGCCGAACGCGTTCTGAAGGGGGTTCTTGCCGCGCCCGTCCCGGTAGCGCTGGAGGAAGCTCTTCCTCGGCTGGGCCTCGGACGTAAGTTCAACGGCCGGCTCAATCGTTGCGGCCTCGGATCGGGCGGTGGCGCCGTCGAAAACGACATCCGCGTGCCGCACGACATCCGGCGCGGCGAAGGTTCGCAGGGTCTCAAGAGGCGTCTCGCCTCTCGCCGGAGAGAGGAGGGGCGAGGCCGGAACAACGGAGGCGGGAAGAACCGGAACGACTGCGGCCTTGACCGGCTGGATCGGCGTGGTGACGAGAGGCGCGTAAGGTGCCGGGGCCAGCGCGGCGGACAGCGCGGGCGCGGACAGCGTAGGCGTGAAGCTTCCCGCGATGGGGACGAGGCCGCCGGGAACTGGCGTCGGCGCGGTCATCCCGGCCGGCAACGAAACCCGGCCGAGCACGGTCTGAGCCTGGGCGGGAACGGAGCCCAGGCCGAGGGTCAACGCGAGGAGCGCAGACAGCAACCGCTTCATATGAGGAGGATAGCGGCTTATGCGGCCGCGCAACGGGGCCGGGGGGGCTCTGAAAGCCCGGGAGAGGGCCTAAGGCTTTTCGGGCCCTTCGGCCCGAACGAGGCGGCGGAACAGCGCCTCGTACACGTCGAGGGAAACGTCCCAGGATGAGTCCTTCGACATCGCGGCGCGGCGCGCCAGCGGCAGGGCCTGCGGGTGGTGGTAGCCTTTGATCGCGTCAGCGATGGCGCGCGACAGTGAGATCGAGGCGATCGCGCGTATGATCAGTCCGTCGCCGTGGACGGGGTCGTCGCGCAGGTCCCGGACCGTATCGGCGAGGCCTCCGGTGCTCGTGACGAGCGGCAAGGTCCCGTAGCGCTGGGCGATGAGCTGGGACAGGCCGCAGGGCTCGAAGCGCGAGGGCATGAGCAGATAGTCGGCCGCGGCGAAGCCCATGCGCACGAACTTCTCGTCGAACGGATACGAGGCCACTCGCCCCGGGAACGCGAGCACGAGTGCCGCGCGCAGGGCCTCGGTCTGGGCGTCGCCGGCGCCCATGATCAGGAGCTGGCCGCCGAGGCGCACGACGTCGCGCGCGGAGTCGAAGATCATGTCGATGCCCTTCTGATGCGCGAGGCGTGAGGCGACGAGGAACAGCGGCGCGCCGGGCTCGACGTCGAGCCCGAGCTTGGCCTGGATCGCAGCCTTGTTCGCGGCCTTGCCTTCGGCGACGTCCGCAATGCCGTAGTGATGCGCGATGTCGGCGTCCGTCGCGGGATCGTACATCACCGGATCGATGCCGTTGATGATGCCGTGCACGCCGTCGGCGCGTGCGCGCAGGGGGCCCTCGAGGCCCATGCCGAACAGGATGTTCTCGATGATCTCGCGCGCGTAGGTCGGGCTCACCGTCGTCACCGCATCGGCGTTTTCGATGCCGCTCTTGAGATAGTTGGCGCCGCCTTTGTGCTCGAGGGTCGCTTCGTCGAAGCCGAGCTTGAGGGCCGTGGTCAGCGCGAAGGCGCCCTGGAAGGCGATATTGTGGATCGTCAGAGAGGTCTTCGTGCCCGCGAAGAACGGATCGTCCTTGTACGCGGTCTTGAGAAAGGCGGGGATCAGGGCGGCGTGCCAGTCATGCGCGGAGACGATGTCCGGCTTGATGTCGAGGACGCGCATCGCCTCGAGGGCCGCGCGCGCGTAGAAGCCGAAGCGCTCGTCGGCGTCGTCGATGCCGGCCGCGTCGTAGGCGGAAAGCCCGAGCGCCGCGTGCTTGGCGGCATAAGGCCCGCCTTCGCGCTCGAAGAACGCGGGATGATCGAGCAGAACGACGCGTACGCCTTCGCGCTGGCCGATCAGAAGATTCGCGGTTTCGATCCGGCCATCGATCGGCACGGACACCGTGCCCGCGTTCTTGAGCTCGACGCCGGCTGTTTTGAGGTCCTTGTACTTCGGAAGTACGAGGGTCACGTCATGGCCGCGCGCGGCGAGCCCACGCGACAGCGCGTCCACGACGTCGGCTAGGCCGCCGGTCTTGATGAAGGGCACGGCCTCGGAGCCGGCGATGAGGATGTTGAGCGCGCCGTCGAACATCGCGTTGGACGCGGTCTTCTGCTGCTCGGCGGGGATCGAGGCCTGCGCGGCGGGAGCAGGGGACGACGGCTTCTCCGGCGTCGCGGGAACGGCGGTTATGAGAGCGGATAAAGCGGCGGGAGCGGCTTGAGCGGCGGCGGGAACGGCGGCCGAAATACCGGGAACGACGGAAGGGGCGGGCGTGGCGGCGGCCAAAACGGAGGGGGAGAGCAGCGAAACGCTTAACGGCAGCGAAGTGTTGTTGATCGACGGCGCCGACAGGGAAGAAGTGCCGAAGTTTCCAAGAGAAATATTGGGAACGCCGGACGCGGCGTTACCTCGTACCTGAGCAAACGAAGGTACGGGAATAAGTAAAAAGGCGATCAAGACGCGAAGCATCCCTCTTATTATAGGAGGAGCCGGCAAATGCGGTAAGAGCCCTAAGGCCTATCGCTCAGGCCGGAGGGCCTACCTGAACTCGCACCGATGCCAATGCCGACCGATTAAGACGATTCCAGTCGTGCTGGGCTCGCTATTGATAATAATCACTCGTTCCGGAACTAGTGATTATCGCTAGCAGGGACCCGCGCCTTGACGATGGATGGCCGAGGTCCTATACTTCGCTGTGCTCCGCGCCTCGATCGCCGTCAGCCTCGCTTTTCTGCCGCTCCTCGTGTCGGCGGCTGGCGGGCCGGCCGGAAAGGTCCCTGCCGGGGACGGCGCCCAGGAGATGACGGCGGCGCAATATCATGCGGGCCTGCAGACCCTTCGCGGCTATCTTGAGAAGCGCGGCGAGGATACGGAGGCGGCCGAGCGCTTCGTCGCCGTCATGGCGACCGCCCTGCCCGCCTCAAAGGGGGAAAGAGTTCCCGTGACCCACGACGTGTTCGCCGCCTTCCTGCGCTACGAGGCCGCCTGGGCGCGCAAGACGCGCGACGGCAAAAATCCGAAGGTGACGCCGGCGCAACGTCAGCAGGAGTCCGCCCGTGCGGCGGATCTGAAGGAACGGTTCCGGCTGATGGCAAGCGTGAGCTCCCCTGTTTTCTATCGTATTTTTCAAGCGGCGGTCCGGGAGGTGCGGCGGACGCCGCGCCGTGACGGCAAGGGCTATACCGGGAACTCCGCCGTCTTCTTCGCGGATCAGGTCGACAACTCCTACTCCCACGTCGATGCCGGCGACGTCGCTCTCGAGAACGGCGATACGGCGGGCGCGATCGCGGAGGCCGACAAGGCCCTGGCGGAGAACCCGGGCAATGCCGACGCCTTCGTGCTGCGCGCGGGCGCGCAATACGACCGGCAGGAGTTCGCGGCCGCCGTGGCGGACGCACAAAGCGCGCTGCTGCTCGACCCGAGAAATCAGCAGGCGAAAGCGATCCTGAGCCTGACCGGCTCGGATGCGGGCCGGGCCTCCCTGTCGAACGCGGCCGCTGGCAGCGTGAGCCTCGCCAACGACGGCGGCCGCGGCGGCCTGCCGACCTTAGGGGCTCCCCTGGAGGCTCCGTCCCCGACCCCGGCGGTCGGCGCTTTGCTATCGGCGGAGTTCACCTCGCGGGCCGTGGGGATGGCCGGCGAGGATGCTCGCTCCTCGGTCGATCAGCTCGACCAGGCGCTCACGCTCGACCCGCGCAACGCCTCGGCGCAGAGCTGGCGCTCGGCGATCCTCAACCGCATCGGCGACTATGCTTCGGCCCTGGCTTCAGCCGAGCAGACTTTGAGCGGTAATCCGGAGGACGCGCCTGCCTACTTCAACAAGGCCTACGCGCTGGCGGGCAGGCGCAACAAGGCCGCGACGATCGACGCGCTCACCCAGGCGGCGCGCATCGATCGGACGTATCAGCCGGTGCTCGACAAGGCTCTGCAGCTTCCCGGACCCGAGGACATGCAGCTGCTTTTCGGGGAATGGGCCGCGAGCCACCAGCCAGAGATTCCCCCGTCGCGGCGCTCGCGTTATCCGCTCCCGTTGATCGCGCTCGGAGTCCTCGGCGGCTTGCTGGCGCTGGCCGGCGTGGCGCAGCTCTTCCGCAGGGGCCGCTGAGCCGCGCTACTTCGGAGAAAGGGCGGCGAGCATGTCCGCCACGCTCGTGAACTTCTCGCGGATCTTGCCGGCCTTGGCGCCGTTGGTCTTCTCGAGAGCGTCGAGCTTCTGCCAATCCGCGAAGCTGAGGGCGCGGACCTTTTTGTCCGCGAGCAGGCTCAGAGTCGCCTCGAGCGAAGCATCGGCCGCGGCGGGCAAAGCTCCCGCTTTCAGATCGGCGAGCAAGGACTGCACGGTCAAGACGGAGTCGGCGCGGTTGGTGCCGATCAGGCCCGAGGGGCCGCGCTTGGCCCAGCCGACCACGTATTGCCCGGGCGCCGCGGCGACGCGGCCGTCGGTATGGGGGATGTGTCCCGATTTCTCATCGAAGGGCACGCCGGGGATCGGGATGCCGCGGTAGCCGACCGAGCGGAGCACGAGCCCGACCTTGATCGTTTCGAACACGCCGGTGCCGACGGCCTTCACTCCGCCCTTGCCGTCGCTGACGAGCGTGTTCTTCTCGAGGCGCATCGCGCTCACGCGCCCGTTCTCGCCGATGAGCTCCACCGGCGAGACGAGGAAGCGCAGGCGGACCTTGCGCTCCTTGGAGCCCTCGCCCTTCTTCGATTGCTCCTGGACATAGTCCGTCTTCTTTTTCGCGGACGCATCCATGGGGAAAGCCGGGTTCACGGCCGTCTCGGCGGGATCGACGACGAGGTCGGCGGCGGACAGCTCCCCGATCTCCTCGATCTCGGCCAGCGAGTAGGCGGCTTCCGCGGGGCCGCGTCGGCCGAGCAGCCAGACGGTTTTGACTCCGCTCTTGCGAAGCGCGTCGAGGGCGTAGGCCGCGATGTCGGTCTTGGCCAGCTCCTCCGGGTCGCAGGCGAGGAGGCGCGCGACGTCCATCGCCACGTTGCCGACGCCGACGACGGCGACGGCCCCCGTGCTCAGGTCGAAGGTCCGGTCGCGGTGATCAGGATGGCCGTTGTACCAGCCCACGAACTCGGTGGCCGAGTGGGAGCCGGCGAGGTCCTCTCCGGGGATGCCCATGTGCCTGTCGCTCTCGCAGCCCACGGCGTAGATCACGGCGTCGTGGCGTTCGGCCAGCTCTTGAGCGGTGAAGTCGCGGCCGAGCTTGACGGCTCCGAAGAATCGTAGCCGGGGGTCCGAGGCCGTGCGCTCATAGACTGCCGCGACCGACTTGATCTTCTGGTGGTCCGGGGCGACGCCGCCGCGCACGAGCCCGAACGGCGTGGGCAGGCGGTCGAAGAGGTCCACTCTAACCGTCAGGCCGGGGGTCTTGAGCAGGGCCTCCGCGGCGTAAAAGCCGGAAGGTCCGGCTCCAACTATGGCGACGGCGAGGGGGCGTTCTGGCGAGCCGAGTTCGGGCATGGCGGCTAGGCTACCAAATCATCGGCCGGAGAGGAGTCGCAGTATGAGGGAGAGGTGGCGCCTGAGTTCGCGGCCGCGCTGCAGCTTCGAGACTCCGGCGGTGCGGACGTGCAGGGGAGCGGCGACCTCGGCGACGGGGCGTCTGTCGATCAGCGCGCGCGCGGCGATCTCGGCGTTGATCTCGAAGCCATTTGAGGTTATCTCCAGCTTTTTAACGAAGGAGGACCGGTACAGGCGCAGGACGGGCGTGTACGCGGTCAGGCGCATGCCGAACAGGCCGCGGTACAGGGCGTTGATCATGAGGCTCGGCATGGTCCGCACCCAGGACACGTCGGCCATGTCGCCCGGTCGCAGGTACGGCGAGCCCGCGACGAGATCGGCCTTTGTCTCGATTCCCGCAGCGAGCATTGTCTTAAGGGCCGAAGGCGGGAAGGTGAGGTCCGCGTCGAGCGTGGCGATCCATTCTCCGCGCGCCTCGGCGAAGCCCGCGCGGATGGCCCCGCCCATGCCCCGGTTCGGCGAGAGCGTCACGATCCGGGTGTCCTTGCGGGCGCTCGTGAGTTCGGCCGCCCGTGAGGAGGTGTCATCCGAGGAGCCGTCGTCGACGATCACCACCTCGTAGGTCACGCCGATTCCGTCGAGGGCCGGATAAAGCTCGGCCGCGTAGCGGGCGATGTTCTCCGCTTCGTTGCGGCAGGGGAGGACGACAGTGAGGACGGGGCTCAGAGGATCCGGCGGAAGTACTCGATCGTGCGCTTGAGGCCCTCTTCGAGGGGAACCTTCGGCTCCCACTTCAGCTTCTTGCGCGCGAGCGTGATGTCCGGGCGCCGCACCTTCGGGTCATCCACCGGGAGCTTCTTGAAGACGATCTTCGAACGGCTTCCCGTCAGGCGTTTGATCGCATGCGCGATCTCGAGCAAAGTCATCTCGACGGGATTGCCGATGTTGATCGGGCCCGTCTCCTTGGAGCGGACCAATCGGTCGATGCCGTCGACGAGGTCGGAGACGTAGGTCAGGCTGCGGGTCTGCGAGCCGTCGCCGTACACCGTGATCGGCTTGCCTTTCAGCGCCTGGGTGATGAAGTTGGGCACCGCGCGGCCGTCCTCGGTGCGCATGCGCGGGCCGTAGGTGTTGAAGATGCGCACGATGCGTACCTTCATGCCGTGGTAGCGGTGGTAGGCCATCGTCATCGCCTCGGCGTAGCGCTTGGCCTCGTCGTAGACGCCGCGCGGGCCGATCGGGTTGACGTTGCCCCAGTAGGTCTCGGGCTGGGGGTTCACCTCGGGGTCGCCGTACACCTCGGAGGTGGACGCGAGCGCGAAGATGGCCTTCTTGTCCTTGGCCAGGCCCAGGGCCTTATGAGTACCGAGGGCTCCTACCTTCAGAGTCGGGATCGGCCAGCGGGCGTAGTCGATGGGGGAGGCGGGGCTCGCAAAGTGCATGACGAGGTCGAGCGGCCCCGGCACGTGCAGGTAGTTCGTCACGTCGAGCTTGATGAAATCGAAGTTCGGATTCTTGATCAGGTGCTCGATGTTCGTCATGCTGCCGGTGATGAGGTTGTCCACCGCGATGACCTTGGCGCCCTTCTTAAGGAAGTTGTCGCACAGGTGGCTGCCGAGGAAGCCTGCGCCGCCGGTGATGAGGACGCGCTTGATCACGGGCGGCCCACGCCGGCGTAGTCGAAGCCCAGCGCGCGGGCCTTCTCCGGGTCGAAGATGTTGCGCCCGTCGAGGAGCACGGCCGTGCGCATCAGCTTCTTGGCGCGGCGCAGGTCGAGGTCCTTGAACTCGGGCCATTCGGTCACGATCGCGAGCGCGTCGCAGCCCTTGATCGCGTCGTAAGAGTCCTTGGCGAAGTGCACGCCCTTGAACTCGGGAAGGACCTTGGCCCGTTCCATGGAAACCGGGTCGAAGGCGCGGATCTTGACGCCGCGCGCGCGCAGGCCGGTCACGACCGCGAGCGAGGGGGCGTAGCGCATGTCGTCGGTGTTGGGCTTGAACGCGAGGCCGAGGACGGCGACGGTCTTGCCCTCGAGGTTCCAGAGCTTTTCCTCGATCTTGCGGGACACCCAGGAGAGCTGGAGCTCGTTGACCTCCTGGACGGCCTTGAGCATCTTGAAATCGTAGCCCTTCTGCTTGCTGATCCAGTAGAAGGCCTCGAGGTCCTTGGGGAAGCAGAAGCCGCCGAAGCCGATGCCCGCGTTGAGGAACATCGGGCCGATGCGCCGGTCGAGGCCCATGCCCTGGGCGACCAACTGCACGTCCGCGCCGACCTTCTCGCACAGCGCGGAGACCGCGTTGATGTAGGAGATCTTCGTCGCCAGGAAGGAGTTCGAGGCGTGCTTGATGAGCTCCGCGCTCTTGAGGTCGGTGACAAGTATCGTTGCCTTGAGAGGGGCGTAGATCTCGCGCATGAGGGTTTCCGCGCGCTTCGACGAGACGCCGAGCACGACGCGGTCGGGCTTCATGAAATCGCGAACGGCCGTACCTTCGCTGAGGAATTCCGGATTTGACACGACATCGTACGGATTGCCGGTCTTGTTGAAGCGTTGGATGGTCTTCGAGACCCAGTCGCCGGTCTCGACCGGCACCGTGGATTTGTCCACGATGATGGTGTAGCCGCTCATGTGCTTGGCCACCGTCTGGGCGACGGCTTCCACAGCGGAGAGATCGGCCGAGCCATCGTGCCTTGGCGGAGTGCCGACGGCGATGAACACGACCGAGGCGCGGCGGCCCTTGAACTTGAGCCCTTCCTCGACAGAGGCCGCGAAGGTCAAATGGCCGGACTTCACGACGCGCTTGAACACCGCCTCGAGGCCGGGCTCGTGGATCGGGACCTTCCCGGTCTTCAGCGATTTGAGCTTGCGCGGGTCGGAGTCGACGCAGACCACGCGGTGGCCGATCGCGGCCAGGCAGGAACCGGTGACCAGGCCGACATAACCGGCACCGACGACGCAGACATCGTGGCTCTTCATAGTGTGGGACGCATTCTTTCATAAATAGCGGGCATGGACAAGGCCCGCTCCATCCTCTATACTGTCGCCGTGGAACTCGATCGAAAGATCCGCGATAAAACCGCCCGCGTGGGCGTCATCGGCCTGGGCTACGTCGGCCTGCCTCTGGCCGTCGCCTTCGCCCGGCGCGGCTTCAAGGTCACGGGCATCGAGGTGTATGCGCCGCGCGCGGCGGCCCTGCGCAAGGGGCGCTCGTACATCGAGGACGTCCCGTCGAAGGAGCTCGCCGCGCTCATCCGCTCGGGCGCCCTGACGATCGACGACACGGGTGCGGGCATCGCGAAGCTCGACGCCGTCCTCATCTGCGTGCAGACGCCGCTGCGCAAGACGAAGGAACCTGACATCTCCAACATCATCTCGGCCTGCCGGACCGTGGCCAAGCGCCTCAAGCGCGGCACCTTGATCGTGCTCGAGAGCACGACCTACCCCGGCACCACGCAGGAGGCCGTCCTCCCCGAGCTGGAGAAATCAGGCCTCAAGGCCGGCAAGGACTTTTGGCTCGCGTTCTCGCCCGAGCGCGTGGATCCGGGCAACCAGAAGTGGAAGATCGAGAACACCCCGAAGGTCGTCGGCGGCATCGACGCACGCTCCACCGCTCTCGCGGTGGAGCTTTATCGCTCGGTGATCACGAAGGTCGTGCCCGTGTCGAGCGCGACCGCGGCCGAGCTCGTCAAGCTCCTCGAGAACACCTTCCGCTCCGTCAACATCGCGCTCGTCAACGAGCTCGCCCAGATCTGCGACCGCCTCGGCCTCAATGTCTGGGAGGTCGTCGGCGCGGCGGCGACGAAGCCCTTCGGCTTCATGCCGTTCTGGCCAGGGCCCGGCATCGGCGGCCATTGCATCCCCAAGGATCCGCAGCTGTTGGCGTGGAAGATGAAATCCCTTAATTTCGAGCCGCGCTTCATCGAGCTCGCCTCGACGGTCAACGGCCAGATGCCGCGCTACGCGGTCGGCCGCATCGCGAGCCTGCTCAATCGCGACGCCAAGTCGGTGAAGGGCGCCAAGGTGCTCGTTCTCGGCGTCGCGTACAAGCCCGGCGTCGGCGACTTTCGCGATTCGCCCTCGATCGACATCATGCACCTGCTCGCCGAGGACGGGGCCAGGATCTCCTACCACGACCCGCATGTGCCGCGCGTCTCGGTCAGCGGCCGGACCTGGTCGAGCCGTCGCCTGACGGACGCCGTCCTGCGCGAGGCCGACTGCGTGCTGATCCTGACCGCGCACGCAGAGATCGACTACCGCCGCGTCGTCCGCTTGTCCCGCCGGACCTTCGATGCGCGCAACGCCCTCGCGGGGCTCAAGGGCCGGATCGAGAGGCTCTGATGGCCGAGACCCCTTCGCCGACCCCGGTCCCCGGCGCGAATCTCGAGCATCAGACGCTCGAAGCGCTGAAGGCGATCGGCAAGGCGCTCGGACAGATGGCCCTGTATAAGGTCGGCCATCCCGCCGTGATCGCGACCATCGCGACCGCGCAGGAGAATCTGGCCGCCGCGCTCGCGCTGTCCCCCAACGGCGAGCTCGCGGTCGGGATCGATCAGGACAAGCTCATCCTCAACAGCCGCGTCGTCGGGAATCTCTCCCAGCTTCCGGTATCGCTCGCCAACCTCTTTAAGCGCTTCAAGCTCACGAGCCTGTCCTTCAAGACGGGCCTGAGCTCCGAAGAGCTCATCGCCTTCTGCGAGCTGGCCGCGATGCGCGCCGATTCGCCGGCCGCGGCGGACCCGAAAGGCTATCTTGCCGGCCGTTCCGTGTTCAACATCGTCTTCAACGAGGCCGTCTACCTCAAGGCCGGCGATAAGGGCGCCGGGCCCGGCGCGGGGGCGGGCGCCGGCGGAGCCGGCGAGGGCGCCGGCCCAGGTGGCGGCGGAGCGGGTGCTGGCGACGGCCCGGCCGGCGCGGGCGAAGGTCCCGGCGCGGGGGCGGGAGCGGGCGCCGGTGCCGGCGGGATGGCGGCGGCCGAGGCCGCGGCTCAGGGGATCACCGACGCGATCGCGGCCGGTTCTCTTGAGCGCACGATGATGGAGCTCGTGGCGAGGGCGGTTCCCGATCCCGTCCTGCGCAAAAAGGTCATCGATCAGGTCATGAAGCTCCTTGAGCAGGACATCGCCAAGCGAGTCGAAGAGGTCACGATCCCGCTGAAGCGCGAGAAGAAGACCCTGCAGAACGAGGCGAAGCGGACCGACAGCGTCCTCAGCAACATGGTCGAAGGCGTCGTCGTCGTTGACGACCAGGGCAAGATCCTGATGATGAACCCGGCCGCGGAGCAGATCTACGGACAGACGCTCGCGCAAACCGCCGGCAAGGGCATCACCGAGAAGACGAGCGAGCAGTTCATCGTGACGATGGCCTCCGATCTGACCTCGCCGGCCGACCGCGACATCGGCACCGAGGTGAAGCTGCAGGGCGACGCGGACACGCAGCGGACTTTGCGCGCGTCCTCCGCCATCGTGAAGACCGAGGAAGGCAAGGTCGTCGGCATGGTCTCCGCCCTGCCGGACCAGACGAAGCACAAGGAGCTTCAGCGGATGCAGCGCGACTTCGTCGCCCACGTCACGCACGAGCTGCGCGCGCCGCTGTCGTCGATCAAGGCCGCGCTCGAGATCCTTCAGGGCCAGTTCGCCAACAAGATCGAGGAGGATGAGACGCGGATGCTCAACACCGCGCTTAAGAACTCCGATCGCCTGGCCGACATGATCAACAGCATCCTCGATTTCTCCAAGATCGAATCCGGCCAGATGGAGGTGTACACGAAGCCGTCCGACGCGGCGAAGATCGCGCAGGACGCGGTCGACAGCCTCCAGCCGTGGGCCCAGAAGAAGCGCATCGGGCTGGCCCTGTCCGCGCCGGAGGGCCTTCCGGTCGTCGAGGCCGACGCGGCGCGCACGGTTCAGGTCATCATCAACCTCCTCTCCAACTCGATCAAGTTCACGCCGGCCGGCGGCAAGATCACGGTCAAGCTGGCCAAGCGCGCCGAGGGCAACCAGGGCTTCGTCGAGTTCGCGGTCACCGACACCGGCCCCGGCATCGCCAAGGAGGAGCAGGGCAAGATCTTCGAGAAGTTCGTCCAGATCGCCGCGGGCGAGACGCACATCGGCGGCACGGGCCTGGGCCTGTCCATCGCCAAGGCGCTCGTCCACCTGCAGAAGGGCAAGATGTGGATCGAGAGCGAGCTCGGCCAGGGCGCGACCTTCCTGTTCACCTTGCCGGTCCACGTCGCGGCCTCCGCCGAGGCGTCCGTCGTGCGCACGAAGGCGCCCGTGGTGAGCGCCGTTCCCTGGTGGAAGAAGCTCCTCGGCCTCAAGTAAACGACCCGGCCCGCGCGAAGGCGTAGCCGCGCATTCCCGGCCGAACGATTTTTTACGGGGGCGGCGCCGGCGGCTGGAAAATCGAGCCCTCGGGACGAGGGACGGGCTCTTGCGCGTAGAGGAAACACGGGCTACGATGGTTGGGTGAGGCGGCTCTTAGGCGGGATGCGCGCTGGAAATTCCTACTTCGTAAGGGCGTCGCGACGATGACGTCGCCGATGCGTCCGATGTACAGCGCGGTGATCCGCTCCACGACGAGATTATAGCAAGCCGAGCGAAGCGGCCGGGCCGCCTGGAAAAACAGCCGTCGTGTTCGCGATGCCCAGGTGGCCGCGAAGGACCTCGCTCACGACCGCGCGGTAGTCGGTCGTCACGGCGAGGTCGCGGGACTCGTGCAGGGCCTTGGCGCCGAGGCCGGGCCACTTCCCGTAAACCTTGCCGCCTTTGACCGGCCCGAACAGAGTCATGACCGAGCCGTGACCGTGGTCGGTTCCGCCGTTGCCGTTTTCCTCGAGCGTGCGGCCGAATTCGGTCATCGTGACGAGCAGAACGTCCTCCGCGCGCGAGCCCAGATCCGTATAGAAGGCCGCGATCGATCCGCCGAGCTCATCGAGACGCCGCGCGAGTTGCCCCTGCGCCCCGCCCTCGTTGTAGTGGTGATCCCATCCGCCCGCCTCAAGAAAACCTACTCGCAGGCCGACGTCCGCCTTGATCAGCCGCGCGAGCTCGAAGAAGTCTCGTCCGAGCTTGCCTTTAGGATAGCCGCGGGCTTCAACCGCGCGCCCGTCCGCCTTCTCGAGACCAGAGACGGCCTTGCGGGCGCGGCCGAGTTCGCGCGCGGGACCGCTGAGCAGGTCATCGACCGCCTCCTCGTAGACCGATTCGAACGAGTCAGCCGCGGCGCCGCCGCCGCGCAACTGGTCGGCGCTCGACACCGCGAGCACCGGGTAGGCGCCTTGCATGGTCCGCGGCGTGCGCCCGGCCAGGGCCACCGCGCCGAGGGGCCCGCGCGGGACCTTGCCCGCCGTCAGCGCACGATTGAGCCAGCCGTCCTGCGTCGCCTTGAGCCCCGGCGTGCCGCTCTCCATGTAGTCCTGCGCGTCGAAATGCGAGCGCGTGACGTCCGGAGAGCCCACAGCGTGGATCACCGCGAAGCGCCCTTCCTTCCAGAGCGGCAGCAGCGGCGCGAGACGGGGGTGAAGACCGAACGTCCCATCGAGGTCGAGCGCGCCGTCCTGGCGGCCGGGCTCCGCGATCCGGATCGACGGACGGGCCTTGCGGTAAGCGGGATCGGCGTATGGGGGGATGATGTTGAGGCCGTCCGCGGCTCCGCGCTGGAACAGCACGACGAGAATCTTGCGCGAGCCGCGAGCCGCCGACGCCGCGGCTGCGCGAGCCCACCCCGGAGCCAGGCCCCAGCTCGCCAGCGTCAGGCCCCCGAGGGCGAGGAAGCGGCGCCGCGTCATCTCGGGTCCGTGATCCATGGTCATCTCCTCTGGAATTCCGGCGAGCCGATCACGAGCGCCGCGATCTTCTGGGGCGACATCCCGGGATGATCGAGCCGAGCCAGAATCGCCGCGCGAGTGCGCTCTCCGATCTCCCCGCCGAGATACGCGCCCACGTACACGGACACGTCCTTGCCGCCGCGCGCCTCGGCCGAGACGGGGGCGTCCGGGTTGCGATTGAACAGCGTCGATGCCGCGCGCATGCGCGCGAGCAAGGCGCCGGAGTTGACCCAGGGCGCCGCGCGGTCGGGCCAGCCCGTCGGCGGCTCGCACTGATACAGCGGCTGGCCCATTGCGCCTACCGACTTGGCGACCTTCAGGGGGTCGCGCAGCTCGGCGCCCGTCACGCGCAGGGCGCTCGCGGTGAACTCGAGCGGGGTCTTCACCTTCGCGCGGAAGAAGCGGCGCTCGAAGAACGCCGTATCGGAGAACAGCGTCCTCAGCGTCTCTCGGATGTCGCCGTCCGCCGCGAGGAAGCGAGCCGCGACGCGGTCGACCAGCTCGGCCGGCGGCTCATCGGCGACGAAACGGCGGCACAGCTTGAGCGCGATGAACTTCGCCGTCGCGGGATGAGAGGCGAGCAGGTCGAGGGCCTTGTCGCCCTCGGCCTCGCCCGACCATGGAAAGGCCGTGCCGAGAAGGACCTTTGCGCCGGGGTCATGCATGCGCCGTTTGAACTTGAAGGCGAAGTCCTTGAGACGGTTCTTCTTGTTCGGCCGCTCCAGGCTCCATCCGGTCAGGATGCGGGCAAGCTCGGTCACGTCCTTCTGGGTATAGCCGCCGTCCACGCCGAGCGTGTGCAGCTCCATCAGCTCGCGCGCGTAATTCTCGTTGAGGCCGAGCTTCTTACGGCCCTTGTTCTTGCCGCCGCCGGACATCTTCTCCTCCATCTCCTCGATATCCTCGCGGGCGCCCGCCGGCGCGTAGCGCGCATCGATGGTGCTCTGGAAGTTGTCGAGGTAGACGAGCATCCCGGGACTCCGGGCGACCGCTCCGAGCAGATCGCGGAACTTGCCGAGGACGCGCGGGCGGATCGTGTCGCGCTCGTAGGGCGAGATGAGCCACTTGAGCTGGTTCTTCTGCGCCGCCACGTTGAAGTGGTTGAACCAGAAGTCGGTCATGACCTCATGAAGCTGGCGCTCGCTCTCGACCGCGCGCAGGATCTTGGCCGCGGCGAGCTCGCCAGCGACCTCCTGCGGCTTGCGCCCCGAACCGAGCATGCCCGTCAGGCGCGACTTCTTATCGGGATAATCGTTGTAGAGCTCGGCTGCGCTCAGCCCCAGCGAACGATAGCCGCGCAGCTTGGCTTCGACCGCCGAGTCGCCGATCGCCTCCGGGCGAAGCTGGCGGGCGACCCAGGCATCCACGCCCCCGGCCAGCACCTGATCCACCTCTCCGGGCCGGGGCCCGTAAGCTAGCCGGTCGAGCACGTGTATGGCCCGCTCGCGCTCGGTCATGCGGGCGGGGGGCGCTTCGGCGGCGGCGAGCGAAAGGACGAACACCAGCCCGGCCAAGGTCGAGAGCATGGCCGATCATACGAATTACGCCGCGCGAAGTTCGCATCGTCGTAGAGGGCCTTGTCCGGTATCAAGTGAGCAAGACTAACGGGGGGCCATCATACGATGGTTGGGTGAGGCGGCTCTTAGGCGGGATGCGCGCTGGAAATTCCTACTTCGTCAAACTAGACTGTATAAGCTGTATGGATAACCTGCGTTATAGATGAGCCCCCCAGCGATGGAGGGCTTTTTTATTGCGCAGACCCCGGGTCGAGCGACACCTGCGGCATGGGGCATTGATTTTCACCGTGATTAAGACTATATATGGGGACCATGAGCGAGAATTTCTACCGTGATCTGACGCCCTTCACGAGCTTCAACGATTTAGTCGAGGAACGATTCTTCCAGCCTGTCCCCGCGGATTGGACCGTGTTCGTGACCGACATCGCCGGATCGACTAAGGCTATCGAGGACGGGCGCTACAAGGACGTGAACACCTTGGGGGCATCCTGCATCGTCGCCGCGCAGAACGCGATGGAGCGCAAGCCGTTCCCGTACGTCTTCGGCGGCGACGGAGCGACCTTGCTGGTGCCTGCCGCTTCGGCCGAGAAGGTCGGGGCCGCCCTGGCCGGTGTGCGCCGGATGGCTCGCGAGAACTTCGGCATGAGCCTTCGCGTCGGCGCGGTCTCGGTCTCGGAGATTCTCGCCGAAGGCCATCGCATCGAGGTCGCGCGCTACCGGCTTGTCTCCGCGCAGACCATCACGATGTTCCGCGGCGGCGGCGTGAGCCGCGCGGAGGAGATAGTCAAGGCGCCGGACGGCAAGCACCTGCTCTCCGTGGACCTCGCCGGAGAGGGCGATCTGACGGGGCTCTCGTGCCGCTGGAACCCGATCAGCAGCCGCAATGGAACCATGCTCGCGCTGCTCGTCTCGGGCCGGACCGCCGACCCCGCCGGGACTTACCGCGCTGTGTTAAAGAGGCTCGACGGACTGCTCGGCGGCGACACGAGCCTCGGCAATCCCGTTCACGTGCCGGCTATGTCCTACCGATCCCTGCCGCAGCTCCTGCGCGACGAGAAGCGTTTTCATCGCTCCGTAATCTCGCCGACGTTCCTTATGCGGGCTGCGGAGATTGCGCTTGCGGTCCTCGTCTTCGGCAAGGGTCTGCGCGTTCCGGGGCTCGACACCGACAGTTACGCCGCGTCCATGCGCAGCCACGCCGACTACCGAAAGTTCGACGACATCCTGCGCATGGTCGTCGATTGCACGAAGGAGCAGTCGGCGCTCATCCGCGATATGTTGGAAGAGATGCGCGCCCGGGGCGAGATATTCTACGGGCTGTACGAGTCTGAGTTCGCCATGATGACCTGCTTCGTCTACGGGCTCACCGACGGAGAGCATATTCATTTCGTCGACGGCGGGGACGGGGGCTATGCGTTGGCGGCGCGGGAGTACAAGAAGCAGCTCAAGAGCGCGGTCGTCACGCCGCGCTAATGGCGCGTGCCCGCCCGCAGCTGCGGTGTCTGCTCGTTGTTGTACTGCTTGCGCGCGACGCCGAGGGCTCCCGTGCAGAGCGCCGTTCCCTGGTGGAAGAAGCTTCTCGGCCTCAAGTAAACGACCCGGCCCGCGCGAAGGCGTAGCCCGCCGCGTCGGCCGCCCCCGCCGCGCGCAAGGCCGCCGCGCAGGCCTCGAGCGTCGTGCCGGTCGCGGCCACATCGTCGATAATCAGCACGCGTTTCCCCGCGACGAGAGCCGCGGCCCCTTCCCGCGGCGCGTACGCCCCGGCAAGCTCCGCGCGACGCTCGATGCGGCCGAGCCTCCAGGACGGCGCGGCCGCCCGCGCACGCTCCAGGGCGTCAAGCAAGGGCAGGCCCGTCGCGGCGGCGATCTCGCGGGCGATGATCTCGGCCTGGTTGTAGCCGCGCTCTCGTTCGCGCCGGGGATGGATGGGGACGCAGACGAGCGCGTCGAAGCCGGACAGCTCCGGGTGAAGGGTCAGCGCCGCGGCCATGCTCCTCCCGGCCGCTTTCGCGGCCGGCTTCGAGCCCCGGAACTTGAACGCGTGCACGAGCGAGGCGGCCGGCCCGCGGTGCGCGGCCGCGGCCCGGATCAGGCGGCAGGAGAATCTCCGGCCCGCGCAGTCGACGCAGAACGGCGACGGCCCGCTCCGGCGGCCGGCGCAGCGCACGCAGGCCGGCTCCGGAGGCGGCGGCAGCGCCGCCACGCACTCCCGGCACAGCGGCCCCGAGCTCCGGCTTAAGTCCTCGCGGCAATGAGCGCAGGCCCGCGGCAGCAGCAGGTCGAGCGCGATCTCCCAGTAGGTTCCCATCCCTTTATACGATTGAGACCCCAAAAAAGTTGCATGGCTGGGGGCGAATTAAGCGGCGTTCAGCCAGAGAGACTGCCCGTATTCCTCTCGCCGCCAGCCGCGGGCGAGGGTCAAGGCCGTCTCGAGCGACCCGCCGGCGCGCTCGCGGACGTTTTTGGGGATCGCCGCGTAATCCGCGGCCGCTCCTTCCTGGTCGCCCAGCGCCATCTTGGCGAGAGAGCGGTTGGCCAGGGCCCAGACCCCGAGCGGGGACTGGTTCGAATCGGCGATCGCTCCTTCATATTGGCCCAGCAAACGCCTGGCTTCGCCGCGCCAGACGTAGGCCTCGATGTCTCCGGGATAGAGCTTGATCGTCAGGTCGAGCGTCTTCAGCGCCTCCTGCGTCCGCCCGAGCTTCAGGAGGGCTCCGCCCTTCCAGCAGTACGCGTGGGTCGCCCCGAGTTCGCAGGCCCGGTCGAGGCCTTTGAGAGCGCGCGCGTACTCGCCGGTCCATAGGTCGAAGGCGCCTCTCCAGGCGAGCAGGAGCCCCTCGTTCTCGGCAGGCGCGATCAACGCCGCTCGGTCCATCTCCTCGTACGCCTCGCGCCCGCGCTGGAGGACGAGGTGGGCTTCGCCGAGAAAGCAGTGCGTGCGCCAGTCGTGCGGCTTCTGGCGCGTCGCAATCGTGAGAAGCTTCACAGCCTTGGGGACCGAGCCGCCGATGAGGACGAGCCGTCCGGCCATAGTGTACATCCACCCGTAGCGCTCGAGCGGGAACGCGGAGAGGCGGTCGAACGCATCGAGCGAATGCTCTCCGCCTAATTGGCCGCGATAGAAGTGGAGCCACGGGCCAGGGTGCGGCGTTCTCTCCAACTCGCGGACGATCTGGGGCCCGCGCATGCTGCGCGTCGTCCAGTCCTCCCAGTCCCAGGGGTTGGCGAAGCTCCAGACGTCGGCCAGCGCCGGGCCGCGGTCGAGGATCGCCTCGGCCTCCGTCAGACCATCGCGGTAGCGCCCGAGGTTCATCAAGGCCTTGAACCGCGCGATGGGCCGGTCCCGGGCCGCTGTCAGGACGCGCTCGAGCGCCGCGTCGCGCTTTATCAGGCGGCCTGCGATGCAGTGGCGTTGGGCGCTCAGCTGGAGGGCAGCGACCGCGTCGACGCCGCGAAAGGCGCGCTGGCGCTCGAGCAAGGTCTTGTCGAGCCGGCGCAGGAATTCCCGCCGCGGCGGATCCAGCGCGAGCGACGCGCGAAGGAATTTCTCCGAGCGCACGGCCCAGCCGCGAGCCTGGAGGGTCGCGGCGAGCTCTTCGGTCGCGGCCGGGCTGCGGGGCGCGAGCTTGAGAGCCCGACGGAAAGTGCTCTCGGCCTGCGTGAACCGTCCCTTGCCGCGCTGGGCCTGCCCGAGCGCCAGCAGGGCCGCGAGCCTCTTGGCGCGGATGTGCGCGGCGTGGGCCGCGAGCGCCTGAGCGCGGCGCAAGGCGAGCTCCTTCGCCTTCGGGCGTCCGGCGGCGACATCGGACGCGGCCCGCGCGTGCAGGAGCTTGGCGAGCGCCGGGCGCGCTTCGGCTCCGGCGTCGCGCAGGGCCGACTCTGCCGCCGCGAGGGCGGATCTCAGCGCCCGCTCCAGTGCGGGCGCCGGCGTCGTCTTAAAGGCCCGCAGCGCGATGGAGGCGAGCGCGACGTGCGCCGGCAGGAAGCGAGGATGGTCTGCGATCAGCGTGTTCAACGCCGCGACCGCTTTCTTCCGGTGGCCGGACGCGTCGAGCGCGTGAGCGAGAAAGCTCCTCGTCGTGGGGTCTAAGACGCCCCGGAAGCAGGCGATCGCCTGCTCGAAGCGCCCGGCATTGAAATGCTCGATGCCGAGCACGGTCCGGTTCTCGCCTCTCACGGTGGCGATTATACGACGTATTGACGCTCACCGAATAGAAATGTCTTCCTGATTTTCGGAGATCATCGCAGGTGGATGGGCTCTTGCGCGCACGGGGAACACAGGCTACGATGCTTGGGTGCCCAGGCTTTCCGTCGGAATGAGACAGTGCGCCTTGCTGTTGATGCTGTCGTATCCCCTTGGGGCGCGCGCTGCCGAGCCTCCCGATTCGAAAGCCCTCAAGTCCTACGACTTCGACGCCTCGATCCCCCTGCCCCGCCTGAGGCCGATGCCGCCCTGGATCCTCCAGAAATGGAAAGACATGGATGAGATGCCTTACGAGGCGTATACCCCGTCTTTGAGCGAAGCGAAGATCCTGGCCGCCGCCTTCGCCGGCCTGCCCGCGCCGATGAAGAAGGTCCTGTCTGAACGTGTGATCGCCGTGTACCTCGTCAAAGGGCTCAAAGGCAACGGCATCACGGAATGGGTGATGGACTCGTCGAGCCGCACCTACGCCTACATGATCCTCAATCCGGCGGGCTTCCGGCAAACCTTGTCCGAGCTCCTGACCGAGCGCGACCTCACTCTTTTTCGCGGGCCGGTCGATATGACGGTGGAGGCGGGGGATTGGCCCGGGATCTACTATTCGGTCGCGCACGAATCCGCTCATGCCTTCGACTATGTCAGGGACGTCACGCCCTATACCGAGCCCGCCATATATGAAGCCCGTCATTCGGGAGCGAAGGCCGCCGCGAGCTGGGACGTGTGGGCGGAGTACGCGAAGCCCCGGCCCGAGGCCGATTATCCCCTGCGCACGAAGCTCCACTTCTACGGCTTCGGCGCGCCGGAGCTCGACGCGTCGCAGGCGGCCGAGCTCTGTTCCCAATCGGCGGGGACGCCCTTCGCGTCGTTCTACGGCAGCCGTTTCTGGGCCGAGGACATGGCCGAGCTCTTCGTCCTGCGCCACCTGACCCAGGACCTGCATCAGCCGCTGCGCCGGATCTGCGGCGGGAAGGCCTACTCGCCCTGGGATAATCCCAAGGTCAGAGAGCGCGCGCAGAAGCTGCTCAAGCCTCTGTACCGCTGACCGCAAAAAAGTAAAGTCAGGACCATGAATCGGCGGTGGGCCTTGCCCCTCGGCATCGTGCTGGCTTTCGGCTGGCACCTGGCGTTGCGCCAGCACGGCGTGGGCCTGCCGCTTCTGTCCGACGAGGGCGAGTACGCCTACGCGGCGCGCGTCTGGTCTCAGGGCGGCCTTCCGTACCGCGACGTCTTCAATCAAAAGCCGCCGATGACGCTCGCCGTCTACCGCGTGTGCGCGGCGCTGTCCTCGTCGCCGGCCGCGCCGCGCTACGCCGCGATGCTGGCCGTGCTCCTGACGGGGCTCGCCTTGCTCCTGCTCGCGCCGAAGCGCTGGACCTTGCCCGCGCGGCTGTCCGCTCCGCTCGCGTACTTCGTGCTGAGCACGATGCCGGTCGGCGATTTCGGCTTTGCGGCCAACACAGAGGTGTTCGCGGCCCTGTTCACGGCCTGGTCCGTCTGGGCGGCCTCGCGGGCGACCTGGAGCTTCGCCTTGGTGAGCGGTCTCCTGGCGGGTGCGGCGCTCATGACGAAGCAGACTGCCCTGTGGCCCGTCCTGGCCGCGGGCGTCTTCGCCGCGTGGCGGGGGGGGCGGCGCTGGGAGCCCAAGGCCGCGGCCGCGTTCGTCCTGGGCGCTGCGGCGATACCGATCTTCTGGCTCGGCTACTTCTGGGCGCGCGGCGGCCTGGGATTTTTCTGGGACTGCGTCGTCGCCGGGAACATGCGCTACGCGGGACTAGCCGATTGGTCGTCGGCCGCGGAGCAGGGGAGGTTCTTCACCCTCGATCTCGCCCCGGCCTTTCTCAAGGGGAGCTGGCCGGCGTGGGCGCTCGCGGCTTTCGGCCTGCGCGGACTCGAGGCGAAATGGGAGAACCGCGGCGAGCTGACCGCCGTCCTGTGGTTGGCCGGAGGCCTGCTTGCCGCCGCGACGGGGCTTTTATTGTTCCCTCATTATTTCCTGCAGGCGGCGCCGCCGCTGTGCCTCGCGGCGGCCTACGGCGTCGAAAGGCTCGGACGTTCGCGCGCCTGGGCCGCGCTGGCCGTCCTGGCGTTGGTCCCCGCCGCAGCGCACGCCGATTTTTATTTTGGCAAGAGCCGCGAAGCCGTCGCCAAGGACCTTCTGTATCCGAGCCCCCTGCTCGAGACCGAGTGGCTCGGCGCCTGGCTGCGCGAACGCACGGCGCCCGCCGATACCATCTGGGTGTTCGGCTCGGAGCCCGCGCTGTACGTCTACGCCGGCCGCCGCGCCGCGACTCGCCATGACTTCGTTTATCCGCTGACGATGTTCCCCAGGAGCCCGGAGCCGCTTAAGGCCGAGCTCGCGGCCCTGCGCGAAGCGCGGCCCGCCTATGTCGTCTACGTCAATCAGCCCATCTCGACCTTGATCGGCTCGCGCCTGGGCCTCGAGTTCCGTGACGGGGTGCGCGAGTGGCTCGCGGCCGATTACCGGCTCGAGGGCTACGTCTCCGTCGCCCGCGAGCCGGCGCCGTTATCGGTCGTCGGCGCGGCCGCGCCGGACTGGCTGGCCGCGAACCGCCTGTACATCTTCCGGCGGCGTTAGAAGGCGGAGCGCCACCAGTCGTAATGGTCCTTCTCCAGATCCTTCACGGACGGCATCGGGAAGAACACGAGCTGCTCGGGCGCGGCGAACCAGAAGCCGTGACGGATCAGCTTCCAGGAGGCCGCGGACAAGGTCGAGTTGAGGCTGACCGTCTTCGTCTTCTTATCCGCGCTATTCTTGAGCTCGAGTAGATAGTCGTGCAGTCGGTTCGGATAGGTGTCCGGGATCGGGCACGTCAGCATGTCTCGGTTCTCGTTCTGGCTCAGGAACAGCTCCACGTTGAACTCGTACTGCGTGAACATGATCTTCGGCGCGCCCTTCGAGCGAGTCCCGGTGGTGAGGTATTTGCCGAACGCACGCTGGTCGAGGGTCGAGGCGACCAGGTTGCTCAGCGGGCATATCTCTTGATACAACCGGACCATCCCGGGCTCGTTGACGGCCGTGTAGGGCTTCGGCTTCAGCGCCAGCGCCTTGCCGTCCGTCGTGACGAGGTAGAGGCACTTGATCGCGCTCAGGTCCACGTGCTCGAGCACGGCGTAGGACGAGATGAATTTCGTCTTCTTCGGCGAGCCGTCCGGATGGGCGACCGTGTCCTTGAGATACTGATCGATCTCGAAATACTTGTCGCGGAACGCGGGATCGAGCTCCGCGAAGATCACCTTCCCTTCATAATGCTTCGAGCTCCCGATCGTATAGTGCTCCGCGAATTTCTCCGGCGGCAGCTGGGACGCGACGAGCGCGTTCACGGGGTGGACGATGACGTACAGGTGCTTGTCTAGGGTGGCCATAGTGGTTCCTCCACCCTTCGCTTAGCAACAGAACGGCCTGGCCCTCAGTAGAGCAGGTACTTGGCGCGCGAGGCGTCGAAGGCGCGCCAGCTCACCTCGAAGCCCGCGAGGATCTTCTGCGGCGGCTCGGCGGACTGGAGCACGGCTCGGAAGAGGTTCTGCCCGCCCGTCATCGAGGCCGGGTTGAAGCCGCCCCACGACACCGCGAGGATCCGGGACCGGCGCAGGGCGCTGACGGCGTGGACGAAGATGTCGAGGCTGCGGACCGACTTGCGGTCGAGGATGTCCACGCGCACGCCGCGGCAGGTCGTGCCCGCGTAGACGTCCTGCGTCGGCGTCCGGTTCTCCACTGAGAAGGACGCGCCGGCAAGGCCCGCCGCTTCCAGGGCGCGGACCATGGACAGGGCGTCGAGGCCCGGGGCGCCGAACCAGAGGAAGGGGGTGGGCGTGCCGCGGCCGACGGAGTAAGGGCTCGACTCGAAGCTCACGAAGCCCGGATAAAGAAGGGCCGCGTCCAGGCCGCGGATGTTGGGCGAGGGGTTGATCCAGGGATACGCGGTCTCATCGTAGAGCGTGGAGCGCGTCCAGCCCTGCAGGGGCACGACGCTGAGCCGGAGGTTGAGGCCTTTGACGCCGGCGTGAAGGCGGGCCATCTCGCCCGGCGTCATGCCGTGGCGGACCGGCACCGGGAAGTAGCCGGTGAAGTCGAAGGGCCCTTCGAGCACCGGGCCTTCGAGGACCTCTCCGCCGAGCGGATTGGGCCGGTCGAGGACCACGAACTCGATGCCGTGCTTGGCCGCCTCCTCCATGCACATGCCCATCGTGCTCAGGTAGGTGTAGGCGCGCGTGCCGACGTCCTGGATATCGAATACGAGGACGTCGATGCCGCGCAGCATCTCCGGCGTCGGGCGCCGCGTCTTCCCATAGAGGCTGAAGACCGGAAGCCCCGTCGCCGGGTCCTTCGAGTCGCCGATGGGGTCGCCGTCGCGGTGGTCGCCTCGGAAGCCATGCTCGGGGCTGAAGATGGCGACGAGCGTGAGCTTCTTTGCGGCGAAGAGCAGGTCCACCGTGCTGCGCCCCGAGGAGTCGGCCCCGGTGTGGTTGGTGATGACGCCGACGCGCTTGCCGCGCAGGGGCTCGAAATCCGCGCGCACGAGCACGTCGATGCCGGCCAGCATGCCCGCCGAGGCGGGAACGGCCGCCGACAGGCACAGGGCCAACGCCAGTAAAGATCTCATCCGGGGCACCCTACCAAAGACGAAGGTGCTTCGTCAGCGTCATGGCCCTGGCCTTGACGCGCGGCGGCTCTCACCCTATCCTTCACGGCATATGAGGCTGCAGCCCTTCCGAGAGGCGACGCGATAATGATGGCCGATCGAGTCTGCGCCTGGTGCGGGACGACGATGGGAAGCGTCGAAGGGGACTTCAACCCGGCATATCGGATCACGCACGGGATCTGCGGCGCCTGCGGGTGCTCTCTCATCAGAGCCGGAGACGAGATCCCGGCGCAGGAGTTCCTGGACCGCTTCAGCGTCCCGGTCATCCTTGTCGACGCGGACGGCCGCCCCCTGGCCGCCGGCCGTCGGGCGCGGGAGGTCCTTGGGCAGGAGCTTCCGGCTCTCGAGGGGTTCGCGGGCGGCCCCGTCATCGATTGCGTCAACTCGAGCTCCGACGGGGGCTGCTGCGGCGCGGTCTATTGCCGCTCGCGCGTGATCAACCGCGCCGTCGCCGAGACGTACGAGACCGGGCGGGCCTGCGTGGCCGTGCCCGCGTACGCGGATGTGCAGGGCGGCCCGACGGCGAAGACCCCGAGCCTGAAGATCACGACGGAGAAGGTCGGCGACTGCGTGACGCTCCGCATCGACGAGTAAGATCGCCCCTCTAGGCCGTCTCGGAAAACGCGCCGGGGTAGCGCTTGTCGAAGAATACGGCGGCGTCCTCGGGAGACGCGGCCATGTACTCCGCGAAGTCGGGGATCAGCAGGAGCAGCGGGCTCATCACGAGCAGGGCGCCGCCCAGGCACAGCATCGTCG
>CAZIBN010000027.1:35462-44165 GCA_964537395.1 uncultured Elusimicrobia bacterium | reverse complement strand
GCTCCCGAAGGCTGTCGCGCTCGATGATCCAGGAGAACAGCACGCGGCCCACGGACAGCAGCATCCCGAAGTTGAAGACCATGCGGGCGGCGGCGGCGAAGCTGCCGCTGACGTCCCAGCCGAAGAAAAGCACGCCGACAGGCGCCGCGATGCACAGCGCCGCGAACGCCGCGGCGCCGACGTATTTATTGCGGAGCACGAGGGTGAGATGGCCCCAGCAGGCGAACATGAGCACGAAGATCGACAGGGCGCCCCAGGGGGCGGGCATGAGCCGGCCGAAGCGTGCCGCCCCGATCTGCAGCGCGAAAAAGAAGACGAAGAGGTTCACCGCCAGCATCAGATACTCGACGCGGTAGGGCCAGGCTTCCCGGAACCGGATGGCGATGACCTCGCCCCAGGCCTTGCGGCGCTTCGGCCAGTCCACCTCGCGCAGCTGGGGGATGGCCCAGGCCAGCTTCACGATCGTCTCCGCCGTGAAGAGGATGCCCGCGGGCACGAAGATGTTGACGAGCAGGATCAGGAACAGGAGCAGCGGGAACCCCGGCAGGTTGGGGTCGATCAGCGCCGTGAAGAACGCCGCGAGCGCGAAGAACTTCGCGTCTCCGGCCGGCCAGATCGACCAGCGCCAAAAGCCGACGCCGGCCGCGAGGCTCAGAACCACGTGTGCGATAAGTTTAGGGTAGAAGCGCAGAGGCAGGTAGTATTCGCCGAGCAGCCAGAAGCGGGCGTGGTTCACGCCCAGCACACTGTTCGTCAGCAGAAAGAGGAAGCCCGCTCCGCAGGCGAGCAGCCCGAGGACGATCAGGCTGTTGCGGATCTTCCTCTCGCGCCAGTCCTCGAACGAGATGACCGAGGCCAGGCTCACGAACATGCCGTAGTAGAGGACCGAGGTCATTTCTTCACCGGCTTCATCGCGGAGAAGCCCTTCTCTTTTATCTGGAGCACGCTGAGGCCGTCGCAGGTCTTCTCGTGCACGCAGCCGCGGCAGACGGAGCCCTTGAGGAAATAGCGGGACTTGATGTAGAACTCGGCGAAGGAGAAGATGTCGGGCTTCTTACCGAAGCGGAAGTGCCCGGCCGGCTCTCCCGCCGAGAGGCACTTCGGCTCAGAGCGCGCAGGCAGGACCCCGTCCTTTTTGAGCTCGCCGAGGTCGCGGCAGAAGTCCTTGAGGAAGCAGTGCGTGCACGTGTCGCCGGCGCAGCTCGGGGTCTTGCCGCTGTTGAGATAGCGCGCGAAGATACGACGGCGGCCGCGAAGCTCGTCGAGGATCTTATCCGGGGGCTGGATGAGGCCCTCGAAGCCCTCGAGGAACTCCGGCTTGAGCCGGTTGGTCCAGATGTGGAGGTCCTTGCGGCGGCTGAGCTCGAGGGCGCGGTGCAGGTGCGCGAGGTTCGCGGGGTCGGAGAAGTCGCAGTAAAGCTCCGCCTGGTTCTTCCACGCGTCGCCGAAAGGGACCAACGCCAGGAGGTCGAACTCGCCTACGCCCAGGCCGATGCAGAAATCGAGATGTTCGCGCAGCACCGGCAGGTTGAGGCGGTTGATGACCACGTCCACGCTGACGATGAGGCCGCGCATCGCCAGGGCCGTCCGCAGGGCGGATACGGCCTGCACGAACGAGCCGGGCACCTGCGTCAGGCGGTCGTGCAGGGCGGGCGTGTTGCCATGAAGGGAGAAGGTGACCTCGCGCAGGCCCGCCGCGACAGCGTCCCGCAGGAACCCGGGGTAGCACATGCGCCGCCCGTTGGTGATAGTCTGGATGTGGGTATAGCCCAGATCGCGAGCCATCCCCACGATCTTAATGAACTCGGGATGGACGGTGGGCTCGCCTCCGCTCAAGACGACGCGCTTAAGCCCGCGCTTGCGGCCGCGGGCCAGGTCCCGGCGGATGAAGCCGAGGTCGAGCACGCCGCCCGTCTGGGCGAAGCGGTCGAGGCAGAAGAGGCAGCGCTGGTTGCAGTACCGGGTGAGCCGCACCCAGTGCCTTTTTTCGCTCGCGCCTTTCGCCTCAGCCATCGTCGCGCTCCTCGTTCTGGCCGCGGGAGACCTCGTTGGCCACGCGCGACAGGAAGCCCAAAGCGCCCTGGAAGCCGAGGAACGGCTCCTCGCGCAGAAAGTGAGTCTCCTCGGAAGGGTAGCCGAACTCAAGCCACTTACGGCCCCGCCGGACCTGGCCGAAGGCGAACGCGCTGCCCACGACGAGGTCCACGCCGCCCGCGGTCAATTCCCCCCACTGGCGGCTGACGTCGTCGGGCAGCGGCTCGAACGTCGTCCCGGGCAGATCTGAAAGCTTCTTTCTTTGCTCCGGAGGCAGATGATAATCCCCGCCGAGCACCATCATCCCGGCGATGCTGCCCCCCAGCGCTTCGATCTGCTCGACGAAGCCGGCCGCGAAGTGCGGATCTCCGGAGAAGGCGAATCTCTTGCCGAGGAAGGCATGAGGGACGGTCCACTGCAGCTTCGGGACGATCGCGTCAAGCTCAGCGGCGATGAAATCACGGGCGAGCGCCTCGCAGCCGAACTCGCGACCCAGAAGCTCGACGAAGCGTCGTGTCGCCTCCAGCCCGAACGGCAGGCCAGCCTCGACGACCGGCACGCCCAGCCGCTTCGCCAATATCTTCCCGGCCTTGCGGCCGTGAGGGAGAGAGATGATCTTCTCGGCCCGGCGGACGTCCCGCAACTCCGCGTACGGCCGGCCCGACAGCCAGATCGTGGTGTGCTTCAGGCCCAGGGCGCGGAAGATCCTCTCGAGCTCGCGCAGGTTGCCGTGGTGATCGCCTTCATTGCGATCCATCATATAGCCGACCAGCGCCACGGTCCTGGGCTCGGGCTTGGCGCCTTCAAGGTCCATGCCGACGGCCATCGCCTCCATGACAGAGGCATAGCCGTCGAGCCAGTCGCCCGAGACCGCGCTGCGCCTGGGCATGACGAACGAAGGCTTCGCGCTTCCCGTCAGGGATTCCCGGAGGACGCGCTCGTAGTCCGTGCCCACGATCGCGCACATCGGCATCGAGCCGAGGAAGATCGCGCCGCAACCGCGGAAGGCCGCGATACGCCGCAGGCCCGACGCGATGTCCCCCTCGCAGTCCCCGGCGATATTGAAGACGTTGACGCCCGTGTGCTGGATGCGATGCTCGCTGTCGCAGGACAGCAAGGTCGAGAAGAGGTCGTGACGGCCGTGGATGTGCGCGGCCTTGTCGAAGATGCAGCTGGGGCCGTCGCCCAGGAAATAGGCGTCGGGGATGGCGTTGAAGCCGAGGTAGGCCCCCTGGAGGTAGGGGATGTTGATGCGCACGCCCACTTTACACGACATCTTGACCTCTCAGATGAGACGCGTACTGACGATAGAAGGGCAGGCGGCAGAGAGGCAGCAGCTTCTCGAAGGCCCGCTTCGCGCCCTCCAGGCCCATGACGAAGTCCTTGCTCGAGAACCGCGCCTTCCCGGCCTTGGTGATCCGCCAGTCGAAGAAGATGTCGGAGTACACGGCCGCGCTTTCGCTCTCGCGCAGGGCGCGTTCCAATTCAAAAGGGCTGCGGAAGACGGAGACCCGCGCGTCACTCAGCGCGGGCGGCAGCCGCGGCGGCTCGCCGTGGCGGTCATAATAAATAATGTCGATGCCAAAGCCCATCTCCATGGCCATGGTCGCCAGCGGCGCGCCGTTGCCGTAGCGCAGCTCGATGAGGCGGGGCAAGGTCGCCTCCGAGACCACGAAGGCCAGCCGGTAGCCCGCGGCCTCCTTGCGCATCTCCTCCCAGCGCGGCATGTACTCGGCCATCGCCAGAGCCCAGGTCTTGTCGAAGTCCGCCTCCTTTCCCGTCACGGCGGAGATGGCGCGCAGGCATCGCCGGGTGCCTTCGACGCCGAAGGGCGCGGGCACCGGCACGACCGTGCGCGGCGTGGCGGCGAGCATGTCGTGGACCTTGGTCGGATAGGAGCTGCGGTCACAGAAGATCTGCCAGTGCGCCTTCGGAAGCTGATCGAGAACAGGGAAGCTGACATCGGGGAATACGCTGATGTTGATCGTCAGCCCGAGAGAGCTCAGCAGCGGCCGCATCTCGTTCTCGCGCAGGCGCTTGGGGAAGTGGTAGAGGTTGACGGAGGCGCGATCGCCGGATCCGTCGAAGAAGCCGGGCTTCGCCAGCAACGCCCGGAAATGATCGCCGAAGTTGTCGTTCTCGTCGCGATCCTTCTGGCTCCAGCGGATCGAGGAGCCGCCGATCTCGGCCTCGCAGCGGCGCGCCAGGGCCGAGAAGTCCTCGCCCATGATGATCGGCGTGCACAGGTGCGTGAAGAGAAGGAAGTCTCCCGGCTTGGCGCGCTTGCGGACCTCCGCGACCAAAGCGTCCGCGCGCTCCCCGGTCCCCATGACCATGTCCCGCTCCTCGAGCTCGGTCACGATGGTGCCGTCTCCGTCGCCGCCGCCGCCCACGACGGCGTCGCCCTCAGGCGACTCCTCGTCGGCGTCCGTGCCGCTCGAGCTCTCCTCGGGCCAATCCAGGAAGGTCCATTTCTTGAAATTCCGCTGCGGCCGCGCGTAGTAGCACTCGAGGTCGGCGTACTCGATGTTCACCGTGCGCTCATTCGAGCAGGAGGGCACGCCCAGCAGGACCTCGAAATCCTGGTCCGCGTAGAAGTTCCGCCACCCCGCCTCGAGCAGGGCCATCGGCTGGCCGATGCACGGGACCTTGACCTGGTCCCCGTCCCGGCCGGGCGTCACGAACTCGCTAAAGGAGCGGGGATCGTCCTCGAGGGTCTTCACGACGTCGGCCAACGTCCGCGAGCCGAGCCTGGCCGCGAACACCTTGAGAAGCTTCTCGACCGCCGGCCCCGCGGGCCCCTTCGGTGCCAGGGAGAGGCCGGGCGCGCGGACGAGCGCCTCGCTCGAGGAGAGCGCCAGCAGATAGACGACGAGGCGGTGCGCGCCGCTGTCCAGGCTCAGCCTCACCCGCGGACTCTCGCGGCCCAGGGCGCAGGCTCCCGTGAGGCTCCAGCTCCCGCCCTGCGAGCGCAGGCCCAACAGTCCCGTGAGGGCGGCGAGGGCCCCCGGCCCCGCCGTGATGTGACGCTCGACGCTCGGCGCCGGGGGCAAGACGATCACCTCTCCCAGGTCCGCGTCAAGCGCGCCGAGGGCAGGGACAGCGCGGACCAGGCGGCCTCGTCCTTTCCGATCTCCTTCGACAGCCGCTCGAGCAACTCCTTCAAGCCGGCGTCGCCCGCCCCGGAGTCCCGGTCCTTGTCCGAGTAATAGATCATGCTGATGGGCCCCACCTTCGCGTAGTAGTTCTTCTGCTCCGGGTCGCAGACGAGGCCGATCTCGACGCCCTCCCGGCCCGCACAGGTCCAACGCAGGCGCGCGCCGTAGGAGTGCCGGAACGCGTCCGAGAGGACCCACCGTCCGAGCTTCCTGTCGGCGTCGAGGGGCAGA
The DNA here is from genome assembly GCA_964537395.1 of uncultured Elusimicrobia bacterium. Lineage (GTDB taxonomy): Bacteria > Elusimicrobiota > Elusimicrobia > UBA1565 > UBA9628 > GWA2-66-18. The sequence goes on along the minus strand of CAZIBN010000027.1, from coordinate 38,742 downwards.
AGCTTCTCGACCTCCCGCTCGATGCCGACCTTGAAGCGGCTCACGTCCTGGCAATCCTCCAGGATGCTCCCGTAGTGCTTGGCGATGTTGACCTGGAACGCGTCTCCGACCAGGAACTTCTTCTGGACCTCGTCCGCGGCCGCGCCGTCGGCGACGAGCGCGCCGGAATACCAGTAATTGAAGGCGGTCACCGCCCTCGCGATCAGCGCCTCGTATTTGGAGCAGTACGCCTTGCATTTCTCGTCGTTCCAGCCGCTGCCCTCGTTGAGGAGGCTCGCCACCTCGATGCCCTCGTTGGCGGCCAGCGCGACGCCGACCGAGTAAATCGGGTCCGCGAAGCAGAAGGCGTCGGCCACGAGGATGTAGTCCCGGGTCGCGGCCTTGCTCGCCTTATGGGCGAAGTTGTTGCGCACGTGCAGGCGGTTATACGGCGAGCTCGGGTCCGGAGGGCGCGCGGTGAGGGTGTAGTTGGGGCCGCATTGCGTCCGGGCGAGCTCGAGAAGCTCCGCCTCGGAGATCTCCCCGTGCTTGGACACCGCGCCGAAGCTCAGAAGCTTGCCGCGATGCAGGGGTATCTGCCAGGTCCACATGCCCTCGCGCAGTTGGGTCAGCATGGTCGTGTTCAGAGGATCCCAGCTGTCGTCCGTCTTCATCGGCTCGAGCTTGCCCGGCGTGCGGATGTCGCTGTAGCGCAGGTATTTCGCGCCGCGGGAGCGGATCGAGTCCCAGAACTTCCCGGGATCGCTGCCGGCGATGTCGAAGTAGGTCCAGGTCGAGTACACCGGCCACAGGGGCGCCACGTCCTTGACCGAGCGCGCGACGACCATGGCGGGCCCCGAGCAGTCGATGATCTGCCGGGCGACCTTGTACTCGTTCTTGTCGGTGACCACGATCTTCCTCGCGAGGTCGACGGACTTCACGCGCTCGCGAACGACGGGAATCTCCCATTCGCGGATCATCAGGTCCTCGAGCTCATGGCGCGAGATGTGAAAGGAGACGTCCTCCTTGTTGAGCGGGAAGAAGGCGACGCTGTCCTTCGAGACGAAGGTGCTCCCGATCTTCAGCGAGTACGACGGCAGCTTCACGATCTTGGGCATGAGCGCGTTCATGCACGGGTGCGCGAAGTAGTCGGTGACGATGGACTCCCCGATCTTATAGCCCGCCGGGTTGTGGTCCAGGATGACGGCATTCTTGCTGACGAGGTTCTTCTTAACGAGCAGTCCGGCCTGACCCGCTCCGATGATGAGATAATCGACGGCAGTCATTCTATTCTCCTTTTCGCGCGGCGCTTTACCAGCCCTTATAAAATTGACGGTCGTCCATCGGGGTCGGGATGGGGCAGTCCTCCTTGCGCACGGCGAGGATCTTGGCCGCCAGGGACACCATGCTCTTCGAGAACGGGCTCTTGGGCGCCATCTCGACGACCGTGTTCTTCCGGGCGAACTCCGCCTTGCGAACGGCCGGGTCGCGCGGCACGAACTCCAGTATCCGCGTCCCCAATATCTCGGCGAACTTCTCCAGCTTCTTTCTTTCCACCTTGCCGTCCTTGAGGTTGGCCACCAGGCCGGCGAGATAGACGCCGTTCGAGGAATAGGTTTTGACGGACTTGGCGATGTTGTTGGCCGCGTAGAGCGCCATGAGCTCCTCGGACACCACGATGACGATCTTCTCGGCGAAGCCCTTGCGCAGGGGTGCCGCGAAGCCGCCGCACACGACGTCTCCGAGCACATCAAAGATCCGCGCGTCGTAGCCGCCGTCCGTCAGCACGCCCATGTCCTGCAGCGCCTCGAGCATCAAAGAGATCCCGCGCCCCGCGCAGCCCACCCCCGGCTCGGGGCCCCCCGCCTCGACGCAATCGATGCCGAGGCGGCCCTTGACCATCAGGTCCGCGTGCGTGAGCTCCGCGTGATCGCGGACGGCGAAGATGCGCGCGTACTTCTCCATGAAGGTCTCGATCAGCTCGCCGTCGACGAGGCCCAGCGTCGAATCATGCTTGGGATCGCAGCCCACGTGCAGGACCTTGAGGCCCTGGAGCGCATAGACCGAGCTCAGGTTCGAGGAGATCGTGGATTTGCCGATCCCTCCCTTCCCGAAGACGACGATGTTGTTGGTCATGCTCACTTGCGGCTCCTGTAGATCTTCTGATTGCGCACGTACTCGGCGAACTCCTGGGGAGGCATCGCCTTCACCGAGGTCCCGGGGACCACCCCTTTGCGCGCCTCGATGGCCGCCGCCAGAGCGCGGAAGCGGGCCGCGGCCTTCCCCTTCGGCGCGTGCTCGAAGACGGTCTGGCCGTTCTCCTCGGATTCGAGGATGTCGCGGTCGCGCGGGATGACGGCCGTGATGCTGACGCCCAGGCGCGCGGCGAAGGCCTCGAGGGCCTCGGGGCGCGCGTCGTTCTGGCGCAGGTTGAAGATGATGCCGCCGACGAAGACTCCCTCGTGGTAGGGCGCGGACGCGACCTTCACGATGTTGTTGGCCGCGAACAGCGACGCCGTTTCCTCGGAAGAGACGATGTAGACGTCGCGCCCGAGACCGAAGCGCAAAGGGGCGACGAAGCCCCCGCAGACGAGGTCGCCGAGGACATCAAAGATCAAAGTGTCGTAGCCGCTGACCTCCCGCTTGTGGTCCTCGAGATACTGGCAGAGGGTGGCCACGCTGCGCCCGCCGCAGCCCTGCCCCGGAGGCGGCCCGCCGGTCTCGAGCACGTCGAGCCCGGGCCGGGCGCGCATCACCAGGTCGCGGAACTCCTGGCCCTCGAGGCCCGTCACCATGTCGACGATGGTCGGCGGGATCTTGCCGCCCATGAGGCGCAGGGACGTGTCGGCCTTGGGGTCACAGCCGAGAAGCAGGACCTTGCGGCCTTCCCTGGCGAAGCTCATCGCGAGATGGGCGCACGTCGTGGACTTGCCCACGCCGCCCTTCCCGTAGACGACGATGGTCAGAGGTCGCTTCATGATCGGGTGTTCGACGAGGCCTCGGCGCGCAGGATCGCCCCGGCGATGCGATCGACGAGATGACGGAAGCCGGTATAGCCGAGGAACGGACGCTCGCACACGGGATGCTCGATGTAGTTCGGATAGCCCATCGGCACGTGCACGACCTCCGACGAGAAGGAATCGGCCGTGGGCGCGAAGCACACCCGGCGCTGATCGTCGCCCGAGGACCGAAGATCGGTGAGCAGGCCCAGCTCGGCGCACAGCTCGCGAAGCCGCGCGGTGAGCTGCGGGTCTTCCTGCAGGATCTCGGCTCCGCGGCCGGCGATGATCCGCAGGGCATG
>CAZIBN010000027.1:23312-35362 GCA_964537395.1 uncultured Elusimicrobia bacterium | reverse complement strand
TTGCCGGCATGGTCGGGCTCGTCGCGATCGAACATGTAGCCCACGACCGCCACCGTGTTCTTCTTGCGGCGGCCCGGCCGGAGCGTGACGCTCTGGGCCAGCGCCTCGCATGTGCGGGAGTAGCCGTCGAGCCAGGTGCCGCCGAGCGAGCGTGAAGGGATGTGGCAGACCAGCGGCCCGCCGGGGCGCGCATGGCGGCGCGTGATCTCCTTCATGGGAAAGCCCACCAGCTCATGGAAGTCGAACGTGGTGGAGAGCACGATGCCCGCGTCGGGCTGGGCGCAGACCCCCTTGAAGATCTCGTCGACCTGGCTGGTGCGGTCGGTCGATAGGCTCTTGACCTCCTCGCGGTCCTGAACCTGGCCGGTGTGCACGACGCGGCGGTGGCCGATCGGAGGGAGCAGGCGGCTACGCAGGTTGTGGCAGTACTGCATCTCGGCCTTGGTGAAAACGCAGTACGGGCCGTCGACGATGAGGTACGCGTCGCGGAGCGCGTCGACCGCGATGTAGACTCCGTTGAGGAACGGCAGGCGCACGGCCTCGCAAGGGGCTTGGGTGGTGGTCATAGTGTCCATGGCGTCAGGCACGCGCGGTGCCGGGGGAACGGACGGGCGGCGCACTTTCGCAGAAGGCCATGCCCGGTCCGGATCAGGCCTTCGAGCCCGGGCTCGAAGGCGTTGTCGTTGAAGCCCTGCAGGCCGTGAGCCTCGAGGCGCGGATCATGATTGAAGTGCGAGAAGACGAGATCGATCCCGCGTCCCAGCGCGCGGTCGAGCTGAGCGCTCGTCGAGAACGGGATGAACTCGATGCTGCCCGCGCCCCGCGCCGCCTTGGGCCGGCGCAGCGCGCTCGACGCCGCACCCGGCTTTGGGGCCCGGACCAGGCAGCGCACGTTGAACCCCAGGTCGCAGAGCATCCCCGCCACGGAGAAGCCGAAGGCCCGCCCCGAGGAGGTGAGCAGCTCGATGTCGGCCGTGTCTCCGATGAGCGCGACGGTGCGTCGGCGGCACTCCAGGGATAACGCTTCGAGCTCGGCCTTGAGCGGCTCCAGCGACAGCGCTTCGGCGTCCGCCGAGGCGGGCAGCCCCAGAACGGAGACGATGCGCGCGATCCAGCCCCGGACCCCGGCGAGGCCGAAAGGCGGATGATAGCGGACCACGCGCAGGCCGCGCCGTAGGAAGACGTCGTCGGAGATCTTGGCCCAGCCCACCGGGTTGTACCAGATGACCGCGCCGGCGACCCCGATCTCCGGCGACTCGCGGAAATCCAGGTTGGGGAAAAGCGTGCCAACCACGCGCAGGCCGAGCTTTCGGCAAAGCTCCACGGCCTCCGCCTGCGCCCCCTCCGATGAGAGCCCGGCGAGGAGAACGGCCTTAGGATCGCGGACCGCAGCGAACGGGACTTCGCCGAGCAGGCGCTCGACCATCGCTTCATAGACCGGGCCCGAGTTGTGGGTCTTCGACGTCCACAGAACCGGCACACCCAGCTCCTTCTCGATGCGGGCGACGAACGGGATGGGCGTGTCGCCCACGAGTTCGGGCAGGCAGGTCGTCTTCAGGTGGATGAAGGCAGGCTTCTCCTCGCGAGCCACCCGCTCGAGCGTGCGACCCAGGATCTCCTGCGTGCGCCCGCCCACCACGTCGGCCTCGCCGATGTCCGTGTCCGTGTAGGAGTAACTGCCCTCCTTGGCATGGGGGCGCGCGTCGTCGGCGAAGAAGCGCAGTGGTGCGACCTCGAGCCGGGGATTATTGAGGTTGCACTCGAGCGTCGCGTGGCTGATCTGGGCGTAGCGGGCGCCGAAGCGGACCTCCTGCTCCAGGAAGCGCACCTCAGGATAGACGAACTTCCAGAAATGCGGCGTATGGTTGACGACCCGGTAATAGCATTCGAAGCGCGACGGGACCGAACCGCCGTCGGAGTCGGAGTAGAGCAGGGCGTCGCGGTTTAGGCGGCCGAGAAGGTCGGCGAAGCCCGTCTGCGCCAGCCCGGCGGAGATCGCGTCCATCAGGCCGCGCTCGTCGTCGGGCAGATCCTTCCGGTCGCCGCGAGCCGAAAGCCGTATTCCCGCGGCGGTGTCGCGCGTGACGTGCAATTCCATGCGCCGGGAGTCCTTGACCAGAGAGAAATCGAGCGCCGGACCCCGCAGGGAAACCTTCTCCAGCGTCCAGCCTTGCGGCGGCCCCCCGATCAGCGTTTTAAAATAGGTCAGCCCGTCGTGGCCGAGGCGGTGGCGGGGGCGGCGGGCCGAATCGTTGCCACGCGGCGCGTCGTTCTCAGATTTTTGGTCGAGCATCAGGGCCGCGCTTTTGGTCTCTTCCCCTATAACATGCAACGCTGCTGCCAAGAGGATAGCGCCTCGCTTCGGGCGGAGCCATTCTAATCTATGGCCTGAATTAGAATCTGAGTCGAACGGGGTCACGGCAACTGTTTCCGGAAACAATGCCGATCACTTAAGAGCTTTCAGGGAGGACGGCGCAACTACCAAGACACAAAGACACCGGAAAAAACGGACATGTCCAGCCAACCCTCCGACAGCACCGACGACGATCACTAGTTCCGGAACTAGCGATTATTATCAATAGCGATCCCGGCACGCCTGGAATCGTCTTAATTGATCGGCATTGTTTCCGGAAACAGTTGGAATATTACTCCCATCGATGGGAGTAGAATCAGCGCGCGAGGTAAGCGCGATGGCGCGGGAAAGGGCGGGCTGCGCACTTCGCCAGAAGCCGCCGGCCCGAGCGAAGCAGGCCGTCGAGGCCCGGCTCGAACGCCGCTTCCGTGAAGCCCAGAAGCCCGTGCGCCTCGAGCCTTGGATCATGGTTTAAATGGGAGAAGACCAGGTCCACGCCCCGGGAGAGCTGACTATCGAGCTGAGCCTTCGAGGAGAACGGGATGAACTCGATGGTCCCCGCGCCCGACGGCGTCCGGGCCTGGCGCAGACGCGCAGCGTCCGCCTTCCGCCCGGGGCTGTACACCAGGCAGCGCACGTTGAAGCCGAGCTCGCCGAGCAAGGTCGCCGCCGAGAAGCCCAGGGCGCGCCGCTGAATAACAAGGAGCTCGAGGTCGGCCGTGTCACCGATCAGCGCCACGGTCCGCCGGCGGCACCGCGCGCGAAGCGCGTCGAGGTCCTCCGCGCGCGCCGCCAGAACCCGGGCGAAGGCCTGCTCGGCCCCCTCCAGCCCCAGAACCGACGCGACGCGGCCGAGCCAGGCCGAGGTGCCGGCGACCCCGTAAGGGGGATGGTGGCGGACCACGGCCAAGTCATGGCGCAGGAAGGGGCCGTCTCCGATCGTCTCCCACCCAACCGGATCGAGCCAGACGACAGCGCTCGCCTCGCGCATCTGGGGCGTTCGGCGGAAATCGAGGTCCGGGAATATGGTCCCGAGCACGCGCACGCCCAGCGCCGCGCACAGCTCCGTTGCCTGCTCCCGCGCGGCCGGCGAGGGCACGCCGGCGAGCAGGACGGCGCGCGGATCGCGCTCGGAAGCGAACTTGGTCTCATCGAGAAGCTTCTCGATCCAGGCCGAGTACAGCGCCCCGCCCGGGCGGGTCTTCGACGTCCAGAACACGGGCACGCCCAGCTCGGCCTCGATGCGGCTCATGAAGGGCACGGGCGTGTCGCCGATCAGCTCGGGCATGCAGGTGGTGTTGAGATGGATGTACGCCGGCTTCTCCTGACGTGCGACCTCATCGAGGGTCCGCCCCAGAAGCGCCTGCGTACGCCCGCCGACGACATCCGCTTCGGTGATATCGGCCTCGATGCTCTTGCAGTCGTCCTCGACGTCCTCGGCCCCCTCATCGGCGAAGAAGCGCAGGGACGGCGCGCCGGGATGCGGGTTGGACAGGCGGCATTCGAGCGTCGCGTAGTTGATGCGCGCCCAATGCGAGCCGAGGTTCACCCTCTCCTCGAGGCACCGCCACTGGGGGTAGACGAACTTCCAGAAGTCTGGCGAGTGATCGACGACCCGGTAGTAGCGCTCCAGGCGCGAGGGGATGCGGCTGCCGTCGGAGTCGGAATAGAGCAAAGCGTCGCGCCTCAGGCGCGCGATCATCTCATCGAAGCGCGTCGCGGCCAGCAGGACGGACAGCGATCGCACGAGAGCGCTCTCCCCCTCCACGAGGTCCGCCCTACCGCAGCGCAGGAGCGCGCCGAGCTCGCCGCCCGCGGCACCCCGTCGCGGCTGCGGAGAGATCTCGAGATCCAGGCGCCGGGCCCCGTTGACCAAGGAGAAATCCAGGGCGAGGGACGTGAACGCGGCCTTCTCCAGAGCCCAGCCGGCCGGCGGCCCTCCGAGGAGCTTCTTCAGGAAGACGAGGCCGTCGCGACCGAGTTGCTGACGCGCCTGATTGACCGCCGCTTTGGGAGCCTCGTTCTCCGGACGATCGAGCCGCTCGAGCAATCCCGACACCGAGTCGATCTCGGGACGGCGCGCCACCGCCTCCACCGCCCGGCGGAAGATCGCCAGCGGCTTCGCCGAGTCCGGCGGCACGCGCGCCCGGAACGCGGCCAGCACCAGGCTCTCCGGATCATCGGCCGGCAAGCGCGAGGCTTCGCACGAGAGCCTGCGCGACAGCCGCCACAGGACCTCGATCTCAGGATGGAGGAAGCGCCACGGGAGGTCGTCCTGATCGGCGCCGGTCATGCAGCCCGCGTTGTAGAAATGGTCGTCGCGGCCCTTGATCACCAGCCCGTCGCGCTCCGCCAGCGCGGTCACCGGCCGCCCCGGGAAAAGCTGCAGCCTTCGGCTCAGCGCGAAGGAATGATCGATCAGGGCGCAGCGCTCGATATGCTCGACGTTGAGGCGCAGGTCCTCGAGAGTCGTCCAGGGCGTGAACAGGATCATGCTCAGCCCGCCCGGCGACAGGCGGAACTGCTCGGGCCATTTCCGGCTCGTGCGGACCATGAAGTCCGCCGCCGCGTGCACCTGCTCCGCGGTGATCCCCTTGTTCAGGCGCATGTTCTCCGCCGCCGAGAAATTCTCCACGCTCATCCCGTAGATGCGCATCGCCAGCCCGCTCTTGGCCAGCAGCGGCAGGCACCGCTCGATCGCCTCGCGCGCCGCGAGAAGATCGTCCACGCGCGGCATGAACAGAAGCTCCGCGTCTTTGGCTCCCCCCTTCACGAGCAATTGAATGAAGTCCTCAAGCCGCCGCCACAGGTCCGAGCCCGACACCTCGAAGACGAGCTTCTCATCGGCGGCGCCGCGCTCCGCGCAGGCCGCCAGGACCTGCCGCGCCGCGAAGGACACCGCGTCCTTGGTGAACGGCCGGGCTTTTTCCTTCCCGGGCCCCGAATCGCAGAAGGCGCAGCTCATCGACGCCGGCGCGGCCGCCACTTCACGGTAATAGGGATTGTCGGCGGTCCGCGTCAGGTAGGAGCAATACGTCCCCGCCAGCACCCGGATGAACGGGGGCGTCAGCCACGGCGCCGCGTTGAGCTTCTCGCGCCGGAACACCGGCTTAAGCGTGTCAAGCAGGCCGTCCTCAGCCGCCGCGCCGCCCTTCGAGATATTCTTCCGGACGAACTCCCCGAAATGCGAAAGGTCCTCCGCCATCTCCAAGGTGCAGTAGACCAGACGGGCGCCGGCCTTTTTCAGGAGCGCCTGCTGCTCTTTCTGGAGCTGCTCGTTGATGACCAGAACCTCCGGCTTATGATGCCGGACCTCCGCGAGCAGAGCCTTCAGGTCGGCGGGCTCGAGCGTGTAGCGCAAAGTCGGAGAGTAGCGCACACCCAGCACGCGCCACCACGCCTGCCACCCCCGCTTTTCGGCCAAGCCCATCAGCCAGGGATAGGCCTGGCTGCGGTTGACCCTCTCGGGCTCGTGGGGAACCAGTTCCACGAGCATCAAGCGCACGCGCGACGAAAGTTCACGAGGCATCTCGGTGAGTGTAGCCCCAAACGGTCCTCGAATGCAAACCCAAGTTATTTGATACGATGCCGCGCGGAACGGGACGAGGCAAAGATATGCGTCTGATGCTGGTCGAATTTTTCCGGGGAGCGCTGCGCCGCAACGAACGCAGCATGCTCTTCCCTTTTCTCAAGGGCCTGGCGGGAAAGCGCGGCGCCAAGACGCTCTGGCTGTGCTACGGCGGAGACATCGCGCACCTCGATGGCGCCGACGCGGGGCGCGCGCTCTTCGCCTCCATGCCCAAGGAGGACCTGGCCTCCCTCGTCCGGCATCTGAAGAAATTCCGCCCCACCCATATTGTGACCAGCGACGTCCTGAGCCCGGAGGCGAGAGCCCTGCTGTCGTCCTGCGCGCCGGGCGCCAAGCACCTCGTCATGCCTCTGCCCGGCGATCTTCCCGAAGCCGCGAAGGGAGAATCCTGGCGCGGCGAGGCCGCGCACTGCGGCTGGTTCCTCGATTGGCTGGGCGCGAAGGCCCCCGCGCTGGCCGGACGCTTTCTCGTCGAGGCGGCCGTGCCCGATTATGCCGCCGTGATGGCCAACGCGGCGGCGCGCGCCGCCAAGCCCCAGATCACGCTCGCCAGCGGCGTCCTCTGCGCCAACCGCCGCACGGTGGAGAAGAACCCGTACTTCGCGGGCGTGGACCTGAGCGGCCTGGAGCACCGCGGCTGCTCGTTCTGCCCGAGCGCGACCCGCCCCGCGATCACCGCGCCCGGGACCAGGATCCTGCCGCTGCTCACGACGCAGTTCCGGCAGATCCTCAAGACGGCCGGCCGCCGCGGCCGCAACAAGGACCGCTACGAGTTCTTCGATATCCACGCGTTCTGGAAGTTCGACGAAGTCTTCAAGCTGATCCTGCGCCTGAAGGTCCCTCCGGCGGTCTTCCTGTTCAATCCCCGCATCGACGACTTATTGCGACTGCGGCCTCGCATCGAGAAGATGCTTCCGGCGCTGGCCAAGGCCGGCCACGAGATCCGGATCCTGAGCATGGGTGTGGAGAACTTCTCGGAGCGGGAGAACGCGCGCTTCAACAAGGACATCAGCCTCGCCCAGGTCGACGAGTTCCTGGCGCTGATGAAATCATGGGGAAGCGCCTTCCCCGGGGTCTTCATGCCCTACCGCGCGGGGAACCCTCTCGTCGAGATCGGGCTCATCCTGTTCACGCCCTGGACGACGCTTGAGGACGTGCGCCTGAACCTGACGCGCGCCGCCGAGCGCGGCTTCCCGGGCCGGGGCTACTGGCTGTACTCGATCCTGCTGCTCGAGCCGACGACGCCGATCTTCCATCTTGCCAAGAAGGAGAAGGGAGTGCTGGCCGAGCGCTTCCCTGACCGCGGTCAGGTGTACGGACTGTTCAAGAACGAGGGCGAGATGGCCGGCGTGCGTGCCTGGCGCTTCAAGGACAAGAAGGTCGCGGACTTCTTCGCCATGCACGTGCGCGTCTGCGCGGCCGACCGCGAGGGAGAGGGCTGCGCGTTTTTCCGCGGCGACAAGGACTACACGCGGGCGCTGAAGCTGTACCGCAAGGCCAATGAAAAGCTCGCGATCACGCCCCTCGCGATCGCCCTCGAGATGCTGACTCTGTTCGAAGCGGCGCGCGCGCCGTACGACCGCGAAGGGCTTCTGGGCGAAGCGATAGGCCGCGCTCAGGCGCGCCTGGCACCGGCCCCGCTCGCCGCGCCCGCAAAGCCCGCCGCGCGCGACAGCCGGATGATCGCGATCGACACGCTCCGCAAGGAAAAGCCCAAGGCGCTCGGGACGCTCACGATCGAGTCGGCGGATCTGGATTCGCCGGAGGCCGGCGCGATCCGCCTGGACCTGCGCATCGACGGCCGCGCGCTGTCCCTCGCGCTCTACCCGGCCAGCCGCCCCGGCCCGGCGTTCTTCGAGTCCGGCTCCTTCAAGGTGATCTATCTCAAGGACGAGCCCGGCTGGACGGGGCCGGATCTGAGCAAGGTCGCCGAGCGGCTGAAGGCGCTGGTCGCCCTGATCAAGGGCTGACGGTTACAGGTCCTTCCCTTGATCTATTCTCATAGATAATCACTCGTTCCGGAGCGAGCCATTATCTATTGCCGTAGATCAGCGCGCGGCTGCGAGGGCGCGCTCGATCAAGGCGATCAGAAGCTTAAGACGACCGGAGGCGGCGCCCAGCTCCGAGCCGCCCCACTCCACGTCGGTCTTCAGATAGATCACCTTGAAGGCTCCGGATTCAAGGAAGACCGGGCCCGTGTATCCGGCGCCTAAGAGAGCGATGGACAGCGCGCGGCCGTCGACATGCAGGTCCAGGCGGAACGACCCGTCGACCGGCCCGTTCGCATCCGACGCCTCGATGGTGATCCCGGCGAGAGCTTTCTCCCGGCCGTCGCGCAGCGCGCGCCCGGCCTCATCGATCGCGGCCTGCATGAGCGTGGCCGCCGGACGCGGCGCTGACGGCGCGGCGGCCTTCACGGAGGCGGGAGCGTGCATGCGGGCCGCGGCGGGGCGGGGCGCGACGCTCGCCCGGCGAAACGCTTCTCTTAAGAGCTTCTCGCGTGAACGCGGCGGGCGCGGGCCTTCCATGAGACCGAGAAGCTCGAGCGAAAGCGCCAGAGGCAAGGTCGTGGCCGAAGCGTTCGCCTCGGCGTAGAGCTTTTTGGCCAGGGAGAACAGAGGGTCGCCCGCGAAGAAAACGGAGCTGTTCCCCTCCCGCTCGGCGGCGCAGATGCGCACGATCACGGCGAAGAAGTCCGCGACCTTCGGATCCCGGAAGCGCCAGCGGACCACCTTCGCGCCGTCGCCCTCGTTCTTGAACAGCCCGAACAGCTGCCCCTTGTCCGAGAAGCCGCCGCCGAGGATGCCGCCGTCCTTCTTCGCCAGGAGGAAGAGCGGATCCCCCGGCCGTATGTGCAAGGTCGAGTACAGCCAGTAGCCCTGCTCGGCGAAATCGCGCGCCTTCGCCTGCTCGAGGTTGATGCGGATGTCCTTGAGCGTCGTCCAGGGCGTGAAGAGGATGAAGCCCAGCTCGACCTTCTCGGAGCCGCCCCGGAACGGCTTGAACACGGTGGGATAGGCGCTCCCCCATTCCTTCGCCAGCGCCAGGAATCCGTCCACGTGCTCGACGGTGATCCCTTTGTTGAAGCGCGCGCTCTCGTTCGTGGAGAAGTTCTCGATGCCCATGCTCAGGATGCGGACCTCATGGCCGGCCTTTTCCAGCGCCGGGAGCGTGCGTGCGATGCGCTCCTTGGCACGGAGCACATCGTCGACCCGGGGATTGAAAAGAAAGATCGCGGGAGGCACCTTAAGGCGCAGGATGACGTCGAAGACCTCGTCGAACTTCAAGAACGCCTGGATGTCGAAGAACTCGTAAAGGCCCTTGTTCCGTCCGTCGGCGCCGGCGGTCTCGAGTATGCCGCGGAACTGCTTCTCCACGAGGGCCGGGATGTTCGCACCGCTCGAGGTCAGCGGGGCGCGGTCGCTTCCGCAAAAGGAGCAGCCGTGATGCCCGCCTTCCGGCTGGCCGGGCGCCGAGGCGGCGGGCAGGATTCCCTTGAACAAAGGATTGTCGCGCAGGCGGCGGCGGTTGCCGCAGAGGACGCCGCTCGCGATCGAAATGAGAGGCTTAAGCGTATGGGCGGCCTCGTCGCCGAACTCCGTCGCGTAGTCGGGAACGGCCTCCTCGATGAGATACTTGGCGTCGCGCGCCGGCTCGCTCAGCCCGAGCCAATCGAGGAACCAGGCGCACCGGGCGTAATGCCGCCGGTCGTTGGGGTCGCACGACACCACTTCATCCGGCTCGCCATCCTCCGGGCCGCCCTGATAGGCCTGGGTCGAGGAAGGCATGACGACGAACTCCGCCCGGGGACGCGAGGCATCGAGGAGCTTCTGCATCGCCCCTTGAAGCTCGTCGCTGCTGATGATATGGGTCGGGCGGAAAAGATCGAGGCGCATCCCCAGAGCCAGGTTCGTGCTTCCGGCATGGCCCACGGAGGACGTCCATTCCTCCGAGCCGGGCCGCATGTCGTACTGGCGCGCGCCGAAGCACAGCCAGGTCGTCTCGATGCCCTTTTCCTGCGCCAGCCCTTTGAGAAACGGGAATAGCATGCTCCGCTCATTGCGGCGCAGCGCGTCCGGGAAGAATTCGATGAGCATCAGACGCACCGGCCCGGCCTTCACCGGCAAGCCGATTTTTTTCACCTTGGCGGGCGTCTTCTTTGCCATTGGGGGGATTGCACCAAATCCTCGACGGGGACGCAACCGGAGGGCGTCGGCTTCACGGCGCGATTTAGTAGTATGCCGACGAGACAACGACATGCGCCTGATGCTGGTCGAATTCTTCCGTGGAGCCTTGCGCCGCAACGAGCGGAGCATGCTATTCCCGTTTCTCAAAGGGCTGGCGCAGGAGAAGGGCTTCGAGGCCCTCTGGCTCTGCTACGGAGGCGACCTGGCGCATAAGGACGGCGCCGCCCCGGGGCGAACGCTCTTCGCCTCTCTTCCCAAGGCGGACCTTGCCTCGCTCGCCAAGCATCTGAAGAAATTCCGGCCGACTCATGTGGTGACCAACGATCTTCTGAGCCGGGAGGCGGCGGATCTTCTCGCCTCATGCACGCCGCCGCCGAAGCATCTCGTCATGCCGATGGCCGGTGAGCTTCCGGGAGGCTCCCCCCGCTACGGGCAGGAGGGCGACTTCGCCCGTAGCGGTTGGTTCCTCGATTGGCTCGGCTGCGAGGACGCCTCCTCCGCACCGCGCTACCTTGTCGAGCGGGCCGTCCCCGATTACGGCGCCGTGCTGGCCAACAAGACGGCGCGCGCCGCGAAGGCGCAGATCACGATCGCCAGCGGCGTGCTGTGCGCCTACCGCCGGCCGTTGACGGGCAACCCCCATTTCGAAGGCGTGGACCTCGGCGAGACGGAGCACCTGGGCTGTTCGTTCTGCACCTGCGCGACCATGCCCCCCGTCACGTCGCCGCAGATGAGCCCGCTCCCCCTCATCGAGATCCAGCTGCGACGGATCCTGAAGACCGCGGGCAAGGCCGGCCGCGACAAGGGCCGCTACGAGTTCTTCGACATCCGCGCGTTCTGGAGGTTCGACGAGCTCTTCAAGCTCGTCCTGCGCCTGAAGCTGCCTCCGTCGATATTCCTCTTCAATCCCCGGATCGACGATGTCCTCAACCAGCGCGCCCGCATCGAGCGCGTCCTGCCGGCGCTCGCGAAGGCCGGCCATGAGGTCCGGATGCTGAGCATGGGCATCGAGAACTTTTCGGAGAGCGAGAACGCGCGCTTCAACAAGCGCATCCGCCTGGAGCAGGTCGACGAGTTCCTCTCCCTGACGAAGAAATGGGGAAGCGCCTATCCCGGCGTCTTCCGCCCCTTCAAAGCGGGAAACTCCCCCGCCGAGCTCGGCTTCATCCTGTTCACGCCCTGGACGACGCTCGCGGACCTCCGGATCAATCTGGAAGCGGCGGCCGCGCGCGGCTTCCCCGGCTGCGGCTACTGGCTGTATTCGATCCTGCTCATCGAGGCCAGGGCTCCGCTCTCCCTCCTGGCGCAGAAGGACGGCGGCATCCTGACGGAGAAGTTCCCCGACCCGGGCCAGTACTACGGCCTGTTCAAGAACGAAGGCGAGCTCAGCGAGGTGCGCGCCTGGCGCTTCAAGGACGCGAAGGTCGCTGAATTCTTCGCTTTGCTCGTGCGCGTCTGCGCCGCCGAGCGCGAGGGAAAGGCCTGCTCCCATTTCCGCGGCGATCCGCTCTTCGATCTCGCCGGGAGCCTCTACCGCGAGGCGAGCGCCCCGCCCGACGGCGCGGTCACGCCGCTGAAGATCGCCCTCGCCCTCCTCTCGCTGATGGAAGCCGCGCGTCCGCCCTTCTCACGAGAGACGCTTCTACGCGAGGCCGTCAAGCGCGCGTCGGCCCGCCCGGCGACGCCCGCGCCGACTCCCCCGCTCTCCGCCCGAGGCAAGGCCGTCGCGCGGGTCGTGGACCTGCTGCGCAAGACCCGTCCGAAGATGTTCGCCGGCCTGGAGTTCGAGTCGGTCACGGAGGTCGTCGTCCGGGGCGAGCCCGCCCTGCGTCTCGCCCTATCGGCGCCGGACCGGAAGATGGTCGTGGACCTGCTCGACGCGAGCTCCAAGAAGCCCGGCTTTCTCCGCTCGCGCCGCTTC
>CAZIBN010000027.1:22122-23212 GCA_964537395.1 uncultured Elusimicrobia bacterium | reverse complement strand
GCCAGCAGCGCCGATACGGCGGGCAGGCCGCGTCCGTTGGTGGGAAGCTCGATCACCGTGCGAGGCGAGTTCGCGGCGAGGAATTCGACGGCGCGCGTCACCAGGTCCGGGCGGAGGAGAGGCTCGCCGCCGAAAAGCTTGACGCGGCTCGGGGTTCGGAGCAAAGGCAGCAGGCCCGTGAGCGCCGCATCGAGCGTGCTCTCCTCCATGTCCCGGTCCATGAAGGTCTGGGGGCAGAAGCCGCAGCGCTGGTTGCAGCGCCGCGTGAGCACGAGGACCAGCAGGCGCTCGGAGCGATTCTTCTTCATCCGCGAGGCCTCGCCGCTGAGAACGCCTCGGCCATGCGGTCGATGAAGCCGGTGTAGCCGTTGTATCCCAAGGTCGGACGCTCGAAGAAGGCATGGTGCCTGTCGCTCGGGAATCCCATCTCCATGACGGGCACGCGTCCGTCGTCGGAGAATACGCGATGATGGCAAGCGAGCATCAGGTCCACGCCCTCGCTCATGAGCCGGAGCATGTCCGGGTCGTCCTCGGGAGGCTCGTGAAGGACACGGAGGCCTTCAACGAGGCCGCCATGAGCGCGCCGCGCGGTCACCACCGCGCCCGCCACCTCGAGGCCCGCATCGGCGGCGATGTCGAGCAGGCCGCCCAGCAGATGCGGGTCGCCCGCGAAGGAGACGCGCTTGCCGAGGAAGAGGTGAGGATAGACCCAGCGCAGGCGCGGCAGGATGCGCCGCAGCTCCGCGTCGATGAACACGCCGGCGCGCGCCTCGCGGCCCGCGGCCGCGGCCGCCGCGCGCACGAAGGCCTCGGTCCTGGGCAGCCCGAAGGGCAGCGGCGCCTCCACGAGCTTCGCGCCGGTGCGCGCGGCGATCAGGCGCGCGGCCTCGCGGGCGTACGGCAGGGAGACGATGATCTCGGCTTCCTCCACGCGCCGCAGCTCCGCGTAGGGACGCCCCGATAGCCATACCGAGACGCACTCGAGCCCCAGCCCCGAGAGGAGCCGCTCCAGCTCCGCCGCGTCGGCGCGCCGGTCGGCCTCGTTGCGGTCCATGAGGTGGCCCACGACCGCCGCGGTCCCGGGGCGGAT
>CAZIBN010000027.1:0-22022 GCA_964537395.1 uncultured Elusimicrobia bacterium | reverse complement strand
GCGCCGGTGAAGGCGACGCGATGAGGGCCGTCGACTCGCAGCAAGGTCGACTCTAAATCATGACGGCCATGGATAAAATGGGCCTTGTCGAGGGAGCAGTCCGGCCCGTCCACGAGCACGTACGCGTCAGGCACGGCGTTGACGGCCAGATAGACGCCCAGCATTCCCGGGAAATTCAGAGGCGTGCCGTGGCTCACGGGCGCGCCCCCTGGAGGTACGGCGCGTAGCGGCGATAGAAGCCCCAGCGCCCCAAGGCCAGCAGGCGCTCAAGCGTGGCGGCCGTGCCGCGGACCCCCGGCTCGAAGGGCGCGAGCGAGAACGGGACGGTGCCGGCGCGCACGAGCCTGTCATCGAAGAAGAACTCGGAATAGACGGCGTCGTAGGCCCCGTCGCGCAGGCGTCGCTCGAGCTCCTCCTTATCCTTGAAGCCCTTCACCGGCCCGCGGTCCGCTCCATTGAAGAGAAGAACCTCGGCGCGCACCCCCATCTCACGCAGCACAGCGAGGATGGGCACGCCCCACAGCAAGCTCGCGTCCTTCAGGCGCGGAAGCTCGGCGCGGTCGACGACGAAGGCGAACTTAAGCTCCAGGGCCCGGCGCCGCAACGCGTCCCAATGGCCCGACCACGGCGCGAACTCCGCGGCGAAGGCCTTTTCGGCCGCGGCCTCGCGCTTGAAGAGCCCGGCCACGGACTTGAGCCAATGCCGGGTGCCCTCCATGCCGTAAGGCGGCTCGAAGGTATGCCCCGGCACCGGCAGAGCGCCGAAGATCTCCTTGTAGACCTTCGCGTAGGCCGCGTTGGGCATGAAGATCTGAGCCTGCGCCGCGTCGAGGCCGCGCGCCTGCGCCGGAGTCATCGCCGGCATCACGGCTGCGTTGACCGTCAGTCCCGAGCGCTCGAGCAAAGCGACGAGCTCTGCGAGCGCCGCCCCCTCGGGAAAGCCCACGAGGTTGACCGAGCGCGGGATCTTCTTCGGGCGCGCGCGGCCGGGCTCGGAGCGGATCTTATCGAAGAGGATGCGCCCCACGTCCGCGTCCCGGCCGCCGGCGCAGTCGTTGAAGATGAGCGGCACCCCCTTGGTATTGGCGGCCTCTCGCATGATCCGGGGCACGTCATCGCCGATGGAGGCGGGCACGCAGCCGGAATCAACGACGAGGGCCGACAGCTCGCCGTCGTGCGCCAGCCCCGCGTCCAGGGCCGCGCGAAGCTTCTTCTCGCCGCCCTGGACGACGTCGAGCTCGCGCAGATCGGTCATGAGCTCGGGCGGGCACGCCCCCCCTTCCTCACGCTTGCGCACTGCGGGCGGGACGCGGCGCGCCCACGGAAAGCGGTAGAAGCTCACGTCTTCCGGGCGGCTCCAGTCCGGATGCGCGTAGCTGCACTCCAGATCCTGATGCCGGATATGGAGCACCGGCGCGCGCAGCTCGAGCCCCGCGCACGCGTGGCTCGCGGCCTCGCGGTCGCAGAAGAACCGGCGCCACTGCTCAGAATACGGCATAGAAGAATGGGATCAACGCGGGCATCTCCGAGACGGCGAGGAAAACAAGGATCAGCGCCAGGAACAGGACCACCGGAAGCAGGGCCCACGCCCTGCGCCGCAGGATCATCCGCCACAGCTGCACGAGGACCTCGAATCGTTCGTCAAGCCGACGTGGTTTCATACGCCTCCTCCGCCTTTTCCACCAGGAACGGCCCGAGCGCCAGGGCGTCGAGCCCACAGCGCCGGTGGCACGACCACGCGTCCTCGGGCGTGCAGACGATGGGCTCGCGGCGCCCGTTGAACGAGGTATTGAGCAGGACCGGCACGCCGGTGCGCCGGCCGAACGAGCGCAGCAGCGCGTGGAACAACGGCGCGGCCTCCCGTCGCACCGTCTGCAGGCGCGCCGTGCCGTCGGTATGGACGACGCTGGGAATATCGGCGCGGCGCTCGGGACGCACGGGCAGGGCCAAGGTCATGTAGGGGCTCTCATGGACGGTCTGAAACCAGCGCTCCGCGTCCTCGAGCGGCATGGCCGGCGCGAAGGGCCGGAAGGATTCGCGGCGCTTGACCTTGGAGTTCACCCTCTCCTGCATCAGCGGATCGCGGGGGTCGGCGAGTATGCTCCGGTTGCCCAGCGCCCGCGGCCCCCACTCCATGCGTCCCTGGAACCAGCCCACGACCTGCCCGGCGGCCAGGCGCCCGGAGATTTCTTCAACGAGCGCCTCAGGACTAAGACGGCGGTAGCGCGCCCCGGCGGCGCGCAGCACGGACTCCATGCGCTCCTCGCCGTACTCCGGGCCGAGATAGGCGTGATCCATGCGCCAGCGCCGGGACCCGCCGGCCAGGCGTCCGGAGGCGTAGAGGCCCGCGCCCAGGGCCGCGCCCGAGTCGCCGGCCGCGGGCTGAACGAAGATCCGCTTGACCGGCGTGTGCTCGAGGAGGCCGGCGTTCATCGCGCAATTCAAGGCGACTCCTCCGGCGAGGCAGAGGTCGGTCAGCCCCGTGCGGGCGTGAAGATCCCGCACCAGCCGCTGTGCGGCGTCCTCGAGCAGGGCCTGGAGGCTGGCCGCCAGCGCCTTGTGGGCGTCGGTGACGGGCGCGCCCGGCGCGCGAGGCGGCCCCAGCAAGGCGGCGAAGAGCGGGTTCGTCATGACGAGGTCGTGGTGAAAGGAAAAATAGTCCAGATCCAGACGCAGGCTGCCGTCGGCGCGCACGTCCACGACGCGCCGCAGCCGCTCGAGAAGCTCGGGCCGGCCGTGGGCGGCAAGGCCCATGACCCTCCCCTCACCCTCGTTGACCTCGAAGCCGAGATGAGCGGTGACGGCGCTGTAGAGCAGGCCGTAGGAATGCGGAAAGCGGCCCTCCTCGCTCAGCTTGATCTCCTCGCCTTCTCCTGTACCGCGGCAGAGCGTGGACCACTCGCCGGTCCCGTCGATGGTCAGGATCATGGCGCGCTCGAAGGGCGACGGGAGAAAGGCGCTGGCCGCGTGCGCCACATGATGGTCGACGAAGAGGACGGGAACGTCGCGGCCCAGGCGCGCGCGGATCGTCCGGGCGACGGGAAGCTTATACGCCAGCCACATCGGCAGGAAGCGCTTGAAGCTCGGCCAGGAGCGCGGCCACACGGCCAGGTGCGTGCGCAGGACGCGCTCGAATTTCAGGTAGGGCTTCTCATAGAAGGCCACGGCGTCGAGCGCGGCGGCGTCGAGCCCGGCGTCGGCCAGGCACCACTCAACGGCGCGGGAAGGGAAGTCCAGGCAATGACGCAGGCGCGAGAAGCGCTCCTCCTCGGCGGCGGCGACGACGAGCCCATCGCGGACCAGGCAGGCCGCCGAGTCATGATACATGTAGGACAGCCCGAGGACGTTAATAGGGCCTCCTCAGATCGGCGTCATCGTCGTCGCACGCGGCGCGGGGCGTGAAGAAGGAGCCGGTCTTGGGACGCTGCCCCAGCCAATCCTCTCCGGAGAGGCGCTGAGCCAAAGAGCAGGGAGCGAGCACGACCCAGTACAGCACGAAGATCAGGCCAGAGGCGACGAGGTCGCTCAGCCAGGCCCCGAGTATGCGCAAGGTGTCCTGCGGCGGATTGAGCAGGCCGGTGTAAAGGAGGCAGAGCCCGGCGCGCAGGCGCGCGGGAAGCACGGCGGCCACGGCCAGGCCCGCCCAGCAGGCCGCCAGGCTCAGGCGCTTCTTGTCACGCGCGTACAGCGCGTTCGAGCAGTTCCCGTACACGGTCGGAGGGTCCTCCCTTGAGATATCGGTGCGTTAATTCCGTCGCGTGGCTCAGCTTCTCTTCCAGGTAGCGCCGCTGGTCCTGCTCGTATTGCGTGAACGTCCGGCTCGCGAGGTGAACGCGCATGGCCATGGCGAAGAGGATCTGCTGAGAGCAAAGGATCTGGTGGTCGTCCGCCGTGCGCTTGACCGTCGGCGTCTCGCAGATGCCCCGGCGGTAGAGGATCTCCTCGTTGGAGTCCCCCGGGCGGAAAGCGAGGGACAGCTTCTCCACGCCGAAGGCCGCGTAGAAGGCGATGATGCCGGGCATGAGGATGCGGGGATTCTGCTCGGCATACTCCTCCGCGCCGGCCGCCGCCCCGTCCGAGGCGTGGCGCAGGCCGTGCTCCAGGCAATAGAGGAGCAGGCGCCAGTGCATGGACACCTTGCAGACGCCGCAGGGCGCCAGGGCCAAGGTGCCGTGGCGGCGCAATTCCCCCCAGCCGCCGCATAGCTCATCGTAGAAAGGGCTCACATCTAAAAAGCGGTGCTGGATCTTGACGTCGGGATGGCGGTCGCGCAGGCGCTCGAGCCGCGAGATAGCCTTGTTCTCGGCGAGAAAGCCGGCGCGCTGGAAGGTGATGAGATGGACCTCCGTGAAGCGCTCAGCGAGCAAGGAGGCGGCCAAGGTCGAATCGACGCCGCCCGAGAACAGGTGGGCCACGCCGCTCATCGGGCGCCTCCCGCCGGGAATCCCGGCATGGCCCGCAAGGCCTTCTCGAACTCCTCGGCCATCACGGCGTAGCCGGCAGTGTTGAGGTGGCAGCGGTCCGAGGACACGAATTGCTCCCTCGAGCGGAAGCGCGCCTTGAACACGGGGATAAAATCCAGATAGGCCGCGCCAGTCGCCTCGGCGGCGCGGCGCACGGGCGCATACTCCTCCTCCGGGTAGGAGGCGAGGATCACGTTCGCGCCGTGCCGGCGCGCAGCCAGGACGATGGCGCGCACGTCGGCCTCGAAGCGTTCCTGGAGAAGATCCTCGAAGCCCCGCCCCGAAGAATCCACCGAGGCCTTCAGGCTCTCCAGATAGCGGTAGAAAAGATTGTCGCGCACGGCGGGAACGGACGCGGAGGCTCCCAGCGCCTCCCACAATCGTCCTCGCCGCTGCTGGCAGAGCGCGTGCAGATGGAATATCTCCGCGGAGAGCGGAGCTTGCTCGAGCTGCTTGAGGGTCAGGTCAGCGCAGCGCTCGAACTCTCCGAGCCGGTAATGCGAGAAGGCCAGATCGTCGTCGGCGCCCTTGGGCGGAGGCCCCTTGCCTCCGAGCCGGCGCGAGCTTTCCCACTTCCGGGCCCAGGCGCGCGTACGCAGGGTCACGTCGAGGGGCACCGCGCCGGCCGACGATCGCTGCGCCTCGTCGAGCCGGGCGATGGCGCCGTCGAAGTCATCCAGGCGGTAGAGCGCGTCGGCCCAGCCGAGCAGGGCGGCCTGACGGTCCTTAGCGCCGGTCAGCTCGGGCAGCGCCCGGCGATAAGCCGCGGCCGCGGCCGCGAGCTCTCCCCGCCACAGCAGCCAGCCCGCGTGCGCCAGGCGGCGCTGCGGGGCGCAGGTCCGGCCGTCGCCCGCGAGAAGACGGGCGACGCCCGCACTGTCGCCCAGCCGCTCGCGCGCCGCCGCCAGCGCGCCGAGCAACGCGCCTTCGCACGGGCTGAACTCAAGCCCTTCGCTCAGCAGGCGCTCGGCGCCGGCCGCGTCGCCCTGGTCCGAGCGCTGCCGCGACAGGAGCAGGCGCGCCTCCAGATCCGAGGGCACGGAGGCCAGCCGGGCGCTCACCGCCAGGGCCGCCGCCTCGACGCGCGAGCGCTCGGGACGATCACCGACCTGCCGGCGGAACCAATCCAAGGGATACTCGGACTCCACGTCCGAGCGCAGCGTGCGCAAGGCCTCATCGCGTGAGGCCGGAGCCATGGCGCTCCGGTAGCGCGTACGAAGATCTCCCTCGCTCACGCCCACCCAGAGCAGCTTGACCAGGCGATAGGAGCGCAGTTGGAGCAAGGCCCGGTCAGCCCGCGCCCACGGGCCGCCGCCCGTGACCGGCAGCGAGTTCCAGAAATTGTCGGCGCCCACCAGCACGATGACGGTGTGCGGGTGATGACGGGCCAGCTCGTCTTCGACGCCATCGGCGAGCTGCGCCGAATTGATCCCGAACACGCCGCGATTGATGACGCGCGCCCGCACCCCGGCCGCGGACAGGCGCCCCGCGAGCTGATCAGGATAGCTCTGCCCTCCCAGGCCATAGGTGAAGGAGTCGCCAAGGCAGAGGATCCGGTGTTCCCCGGCGACCGAATCCATCACCGGCCGCGACCGCAGGGCGGCGCCGCTGCGCAGCCCCGCCTCCAAGCAGAGCACGAGGCCGGCCGTTCCGGCGAGGACCCAGAAGGCGGCCGCCACGGCTTCGTGGAGGACGCTCGCTTGCTTCAAGGGGCCTTGCCTTCCGCCACGGCCGCCTTCGGCTTCGGCTTAGGCTTCGCCGTGGATTTCTCTTTCTTGACGGCGACGAACTCGTCCCAGCCGAATAGCTCGGGATACTCCCGCCAAGGCCCTTCGCAGGAGGCGTGCCAGTCGCATTCCGGGCACATCGGCCCGCGCACCTTCCCCTCGTCGATGCGCGTGCGGGTATAGTCGGGGATGACGCAATCCGCGTCGTAGATGCGCGTCTGCGGGATGATCTGCTCCGCCACGTAGGCCTCGTAGCCCGACATGAAGCAGTAGGGGATGGCCTCCGTCATGACCCGCTTGCCCGCCTTGATGCCCACGTCGAGGGCCTTCTTCACATAAGGCTCGATGAGGCTCTTGCGCGCGGTCAGCCAATCCTTGTTCTCGCCCGCGCGGCCGCTCATGTGCATGAATGCAAATTGAAATTGGTCGACTCCCAAGGCGACGAGGAGTCGTGCCAGATCCGGCAGGTCGCGGTAGTTGGCCTTCGTGATCACCGAGTTGGTGATGACGCGCTGCTTGAGCTTCTTGAGGTTGCGGATTCCGGAGACGCCTTGCACGAACGCTCCGGGAGCGCCCGTCAGATAATCATGTATTTTTGCCGTTGAGCCATGAAGCGAGGGCCCGAACTCGTTGACGCCGGCGTCGATGAGGCGCTTGCAGAAGTCCTCGTAGCAGAAGGTGCGCCCGTTGCTCTGCACCTGGATGAGCGTGTAGCCAAGGTCGCGCGCCGTGCGCGCGATCTTGACGATCTCCTTGTGCAAGGTCGGCTCGCCTCCCGTGATGACCACGCCGACCGCGCCTCCGGCGCGGCCTTCCTCCAGCGACTTGATCAGCTCCTTCTCCGGCTTCGTCGGCAGGCGCTCACGCTTGTCCCCCTGCACGCAGAAGTGGCAGTAGTTGTTGCAGCGGAACCCCACCTTCAGATCGATCCGGTCGCTCAAGACGCCACCTCCTTCACCTTCGCTATGATCGCTTGCGCCGGCGTCAGGATGGGGCACAGCTCTGACGAGGAGTAGTACACGTCCATCTGGTACAGCCCGGCGCAGATCTTCTCGACGGTGCACTCCTTGCAGCGCGGCGCCTTGCCGTAGCTCCAGGAGCTCTTGTCCTGCTGCCGCCGCCCCTTCTCGTCGAGGAAATAGATATCGCGGCCCTCGTCCTTGATGAACTTGCGCGTCTCCGTGGAGAAATGTCCGAAGTCGGACATGAAGCACAGCGGCACTCGCTCGACGCGGAAGCTCTTGCCGGCCTTGGTGAGCCAGGCCATCGCGCGGTGAAGCTCGACTTCGAAGGAGCGCAGCTTGGGCACGAGCTCGGGGTTGAGCGAGGCGGCGTTCATCAGCGGGTCGAGGTTGTTCCAGACGAAATGATTGAGAAACGGAAAGCGCTCGACGAGGAACTTCGGCGTGTAGCTGAGGTGCCCCGCGTTTCGGCTGTTGATGACCGTGTTGATGTCCACGCGCACACCCAGCTTCCCGGCGTTCTCGAGCGCGCGCAGGATGTTGGGCAGGGAGTTCTTGTTGCCCGTGAGCTCGCCCTGGACCTCGGCCTTGGCCGAATGCACCGAGATGTGCATGTGGCTGAGGCCGGAAGCGACGAGCGCCTTGAGATAGTCCGGCTTGCACACGCGCTGGCCATTGGTGATGAGGCGGGGCGGCAGACCCTTCTTGAGGGCGTAGGCCACCAGCTCGGGAAGACGGTCGAACAAGGTCGGCTCGCCTCCCGTGATGATGACGCCCGCGGCCTTTTCCTCGGCGAAGGAATCCACGAGCTCCGTCGCCTCCTTCCATGAGATCGTCCGGCCGTTCTCTGGGTTGGAGCAAAACAGGCACTTCTGGTTGCAGATACGCGCGACCTGCAGATACGCGAGTGTGGCCATCAGTTCGCCCTCCTGGGCGCAAGCTCCGAGCTTCCGTATGCGGCGAGATAGAGGTCGAACACGCCGGCGCAGTCGCCGCGAGACTCGCAGGAGCGGCAGGCCAGGGGCTTGCTGCGGCGGCGCGAGGCGTCGCTGCTGGCGATCCCGACCAGGCCGGGCTTTCCCTTCATCGCGCGCCGCTCCACGGTCACGCGCGGCGAGAAATGCGCGTCGTTGGACAGCTCCTCACGCCCGCCGAGCACGCACAGCGGCAGGCCGAACAGCCGCAGCACGACGCCGGTTCCCTCGAAGGGACGGGACAGGGCGGGCACGCGCTCGCGCCAGGCCGCCAACGGCACGGCCAGGGAGCGGTAGGCGCGCACCGCGCGCCCTTCCGGAGCGACATTGGACAGCAGGCAGTGCCGGATCTTGGGGTGAGAGAGAAGCAGGCCCAAGGTCTCCTCGAGGCGATCCCAGGTGAGACGCGTGACGACGGTGTTGGTGAGCAGGTAGGTGCCCGCCCCGTGACGCTCGATGTTCTCCAGCGCCTTCATCGCCCGGCTGAACGACCCCGGCGTTTCGGCCGCGTCATCGTGGAGCTCGGCGTCGGGGCCGTGCACGGACAGGCAGACCTCATCGAGCAGCGGCAGGACCTCGCGCGCGTAGCGTTCATTCGCGAAGAGCCCTCCGTTGGTCGTCAAATAGGTCTTGAAGCCGAGCTTGCGCGCCGCGCCGAGCGCCGCGGGCAGAAGCGGGTGCGCCGTGGGCTCCCCCCCGGTAAAGGTCACATGATTGAAGCCCGCCTTGCGGCGCGCCAAAAGGACGGCCGAGACCTCCTCGCCCTTCAAGGGAGCGTGCCGCCAGCGATCCATGCGCACGCTCTCCGAGCAGAAGCCGCAGCGCTGGCCGCAGGTGTAGGAAAGATGGAGCTCGAGCCGCCGCGCCGGCTCGCTCAGCCCACGAGGTCGCACCATGAGTCGCTGACCTCCATATAGCGCTTGAGCGCCGGATCCCCGGATGAGAGGCGCCATATTTTTTCCGCCGCGGCACGGTTCATGGCCCCTTCGCACAGGAGCACGTTGGCCTGCCACGAGCGGCGAAAGCCCTCCGGGTCCGTCCCGGACGCCTTCATGTAGGACGCGCCGTAGCCCCGGTCGATCTCGACGAGGCGTTTGCGGCAGCGGTCGCCCTTGCACGTGCTCGTGCCCGGGGCGCAGCCGCGAAACTCCGGGCTGAAGCCGCGGCGCAGGTGGCCGACGGCATGGCGCGCGGCCTCCGGCCCGAAGCGGAAGGCGTTGACGGAGAGGACCCCGTCGGGCCAAGCGGTGAGCCGGAATGAGAGAGGACAGTGCGTGCCGCCGGTGTCGCTGTAGCTGTAGTCCCGCTGCGGAGCCGAGCCGGTGAGCGCGCGGAACCGCGAGCCCAGGCCCTGGACCACGACCGGGTTCGCGGTGCGGGCGCTGGCCACGGCGTCGCCGAGCACGGAGGCGTACTGCGCGGCGAGGTCCGCCGCCTGGCGCGCGGTCCAGGGCACGCCGAAGACCGCGCAGATGTTTAAATGCCTCACGCCGCGGCGCGTCAGCGCGCGGAAGTCGTCATGCAGACGGTGGGCCAAGGTCGGGTGCACCGGCATCGTGGCCAGAAGACGCTCGGGCGGCAGGCGTGCGAGCAGGGCCGAGAGCCCCTTCTCCACGCGCTTCCAGCTGCCGCGTCCATCGCGTCCCTTGCGAAAGAGGTCGTGAGACTCCGGCTCGCCGCACAAAGTCACGACCGCGCGCACGTCCTCGGCGGCGAGGAAATCCACGGCCGCGGCGGTCAGCGCCGTGGCGTTGGTCAGGACGTTGATGCGCAGGCGGATTCCGGCCGCCTTGGCCTTGCGCCTCGCCAGGTCCGCGAGCATGCGCACGCGCTCCAGGCGCAGCAGAGGCTCCCCGCCCGAGAAGGTCAGGTCCTTGGGCCCGGCCCCACGCGCGAAAAGCAAGGACACCGCTCGCCGGGCCAGGTCGTCGGGCATCTCCTCTTCGGGTTCATGGCGAAGGCAATAGGTGCAGGCGAGATTGCAGCGCAGGGACGGCATCAAGGTCATCGCGTCGACCGGGAAGCCCGGCTCGGAGGCCTTCATGAGCGGCACAGCTCCCGGAGCTCTTCGGGGCGCGTGCGCAGATGCGTCTCGAAGGTCCCCACGCAACGCTCACGGTCCGCGCAGTCGCGGCAGACCGGCGGCTTGACGAACGCCTGGTGCAGGAGATAAAGCTTGATCGAATCGGCCACGTCGCCGCCGGGGCACGAGGTCCTCCCCTGTATGCGCCGCGCCACGCACGCCGGGAATCCGGTCAGAGACTCCACCTTCCCAGCCAGAGCCTCGCGCAGCTGGGCGTAGCCCGGCGCGGCCTCCTCGTAAGGCACGTTCATGCCGCCGTCGGAGTCCTTGGGGCGCAGGGGATGGATGGAGAAGGGCCAGCCGCGCTCTCGGGCCAGAGCCTCCAGCGCCGGCAGGTCGGCGAGGTTCGCATGGCAGGCGTTGGTATGGACGAACACGCGCGCGCCGGCCGCCTGCGCCGCCGCGAGGCCGCGCAGCACCGCCGCGAAGCTTCCGGACACGCGCGTCACAGCGTCGTGGATCTCGGCGGTCGAGCCGTGCAGGGCCACGGCATAGGAGCTCACGCCGGCCTTGGCCAGCGCCGGAGCCAGCGCCTCCAGCCGCATGCCTGAGGTCATCACCTCGACCTCCTCGAATCCGTACTTGCGGCAGAGCCGGACCAGATCGGCGACCTTCGGATGCGCCAGGGGCTCGTTGCCCACGAGAGCGACGCGCCGCCGTCCGACGCGGGCGTTCACGGAGAGGATCGCGTCGAGCTCGGGCAAGGTTTGGAAGCTCTCGGCCGGCTTGTTCTTGCAGAACAGGCAATCGAAATCGCAGCCGCCGCGCACGAACACGAAAAGTCGATCGAGCCAAGGCAGGCTTTCCTTGAGAAAACGGTCCTGCTCGGCGAGGTCGGCCTCCACCACGCCGCGGCGCACGGCCGGGTCCTCGGCGCCGTCGCGCGGCGCGAATATGCCCGCCAGGGCGCGGGCCACGCGCTGCCCCAAGGCCACGTTGTTGAGCCAGGTCCGCCCCTCCGCGGAGCCCGGGCTGAAGGCCGCGGCCGCGCGCTCGAGAACGGCGCGGGGCGGGACGACGACCTCGTCGCGCGGCGCCAGCGCGCCGAGCTTTCCCAGCCCGTGGGAGCGCCGCAGGGACGGGAAATCCCTCTCGAGGAACAGGGCGTTGTCGAGCCACGCCTGCCCCTTCTCATCGATGATGATGCCGTTCTTGAGCAGCATCGGCTCGGCCTCGTTGCGCAGATTCATAAGCTCGGGGCGGTTTCGGCGCGCCGCCGCCGTGAGCTCGCGCGCGAAGGCGTCGGCCGCGGCCTGGGGCCACGCGACTCCGGCGCGATACGACACCTGGACGCGCCCGGCGCCGAGAGCGCTCAGGGCGGAAAGCCGTTCGGCGAGGCTGTCGACTTCATCAGGGCCGACGACGCAGTTGACCGTATGCTCGACTCCCGCCTCGCGAAGACGGCCGATGGCCGCCGCCGCCTTCTTGTAGGCCGCGCGATCCGAGCCGAAGCGGCTCTTGCAGTGCTCGAAACCGCCGTCGAGGCCGAGGAGCGCCGTCGCGCCGACTTCTCTCAGCCAGGAGATCGCCTTGTCGTCGAGCGTCAGGCCGTTGGTAGGCACGAAGATCTGCAGCGTTCGCCCCCCGCTCTTCGTACGGGCATAGGCGACGACCTTCGCCAGCCAATCAAGGCGCGACAGCGGCTCGCCTCCCATGAAGCCGAGCTCCAGGACGGGCGCGCGCGAGGTCATCAGCCAGTCCACCGCCTTGCGCGCCGTGGCCATAGTCATCTCCGGCCCCGCGCGCACGACCGGGCAATAGGAGCAGTCCAGGCCGCAGCGCCGTGACGCCATCAACAACAGGGACTGCCGCTCAGGCATCGGCTTTCTCCAGCTCGGTCGGCGGCGGGGCGGGCGACAGCGGGGTCAAGGGCCCCGGGCACAGGCCGCGGGCGGTCATGCGGTCGAAGAAGGAGTTGGAGAGCTGGCCCATGCGCAGCCCGCTCGCCACGATCGCCTCCTCGGGCGTGCCCTTCACGGCCGCCTGAACCTTGTGCCACATCGCGATGCGGTCGACGCGCAGCTGCTCGAAGTCGGTCATGTCCTTGAGCTGCCCCAGACGCACGACCGGCACCACCGTGGGCAGGAGCTTCTCGAGCGGCGGGATGATGCTTCCGGTGTAGACGGTCCCGTCGCAGTCCACGTTCGGAGTGGGGCTGATGATCATCGGCTCGTCGCGCGCGACGGAGTTGAGCACGAAAATGCTCAGGCCGCGGCTCTTCGCCTCTTCAAGAAAGGACTGTATGCCGCGGAAATACGCCACGGCCTTCTCGTCGCTCCAGTCCGTGCCCATGCGGTTGCCGAAGCTGATCGCGCGCACGCCGGCGTCGAGCAGGCGCAGGGCGTTTTTCTTCGTGTCGTGAGCGTGCTCAGGCGTGGTGGTCATGTTGACCAGATACGGCGCGCCGCTGGCGGCGATGCGCTTGATCTGCTCGTAGGCGGGCAGGAAGCGCGTGCCGCCCGCGCGCATCGGGCGCTGGTCATCCTGGGTCTCCGCGTCGCCGTCGAAGCTCAGGATCCAGATCACCTTGCGCTTGTCGAGCTTGGCGCGAAGCTCGTCGGTCAGGGCCATGGTGTTGGTGGTCATGATGAAGACCACGGTCTTGCCGGCCTTCTTGGCGGAAGCCTCCGCGTAGTCCATGGCCGCGAAGACGAGATCGAGGCGCAGGAGGGGCTCGCCGCCGAAGAACTGGATCTTGACCTCCTTGTGGCGGGCCGTCATCAGCAGGTCGATGGCGGCATGAATCGTCTCGAGCGTCATCGGCGGCTTGGTGCGGTCGAACTGGCAGTAGACGCAGTTGAGCTGGCAGGCGCGCGTCACCATCATGAGAATCTGGCGATGCTCGTAGTGCGGGTTGATCGTGTGATGTCCTTGATGAAGCGAGTGTGTCATCGGTTTGCTCCTGTTGCGGTGTGTGCGCGCCCTGGCCAGCGCCGCTGAAGCGCGAGGCCGAGCTTGATGTTGTTGAGAAGAATGCGCGAGCCGTCCGTGCCCGGCGGGTACGCCGTCATCAGACGCTTGAGGGACTCGTCGGGGGAAGGCTCGAGCGCGTCGACGTCGAGGCCGTCGTCGAGGCTTCCCAGCCGGAGGGCGGCCCGCACCTTCGGCAAAGTCGCTTCGAGGAAGACCGCCCCGTCCCAGTAGAGCGAGCCGTCGGTGTCCACGAGGATCTCGTTCTTGAGCATGACCGGCTCGCTGTCGGAGAAGCGGTTGACGAGCTCGGCGCGCGCGACCGCCTCGTAGCGGTCCAGGGCCGCGAGCAGCGCGGCGACGGCCTTCTCGCTCCAAGGCACTCCGACGCGGTAGCCGAACTGGATGCGGCGCGCCCCCAGATCCTCGAGGGAAAGAAGGGCCTGATCGAAGGAGCCCGCGCGCTCGGGGTCGGCGACGGCGTTGACGTGATAGGCCACGCCCGAGGCGTCGAGGCGGCGCAGGGACGCCTCCATGGCGGCCTGGGCGCCGGAGCCGGTGCCGAGCAGGCGAGCGGAGTTGGCCTGCGCGTCGCCGTCGAGGCTGAGGTGCACGTGGCTGTCGAGGCCGCGCAGGAAATCGAGCTTTTCCGCATCGAGGAGCAGTCCGTTCGTGGTGAGATTGACGCGCAGAGGCCGTCCGCCTCGGCGCGCGTCGGCGTACAAGGCCGTGCGGCGCACGAGGTCCCAGGCCAGCAGCGGCTCGCCGCCGAAAAAATTGAGGACCAGGCGGTCGGCACGCGAGGAAAGCAGGAAGTCCGCGCCCCGGCGCGCCATGCCCTCGTCCATGGTCCGGGGACCGCGATCGATCTGGCAATAGCCGCAGCGCAGCTGGCACTCATAGGTGGCCATGAGCATCACCGAGCGCATTCCCTCACGCATCGGGAAGCCTCCGGGGGAAGTGGCCGTCGCCGTAGAAGTAGAAGCAGCCCCGGCAGGCCGGCAGAAGCCTCGCGGCCACGCGCTTGCGCAGGGCCCGGGCCGCCGCGCCGTCCCAGATCTCGTCGAAACCGCGCTCGGCGACGCTGCCGAGGTTGATGTCGGGGCAGGTCCAGACCTCCCCGTTGGGCAGGACGTTGGCCTGCGTCCAGGGGCCGTCGCACCAGGACCGGCCCATATCGCGGCGGTCGCCCGCGTAGTAGAGCCGCAGCTCCTTCTGGCCGCGCAGGTCCACGCTGAAGGTCGCCTGCGGCCAGCGCCGGCGCACCGCGGTCAGAGCCGCGTCGAACGCCTCGAAATCCATCTCCTTCGGCGCGTAGCCATAGCCCTTCCAGAGGCCGGCCTTCAGGCCGAATTCCCTTCGGAGCACGCGCGCCTGATCCTTCAAAGTCTCGGGACTGTTGTAGATGAGGTGCTGGATGTAGACCTCATCGAAGGAGGCGCCCTGCTCCTCGAGGCTCGCGATGACGCGCTCGAGCACCGCAGCGTTGGAGTCGAACACCTCGCACAGCAGGCGCAGCTTCGGCCGCCCGCCGGTGGCGCGCCGGATCGCCGCCATCTTCTTGAGGCCCGCGATCATCGCCTCCCAATTCCCGGGCGGGCCGGTGCGCAGGTCGCCGCGCAGCTCCGGAGGCGTGGCCACGGAGACGTTGACCTGATCGAAGAGGCGTGAGACCTCCTCGGCGTTCCGCTCGAGCAAGGTCCCGTTCGTGGTCAGAGCCGCCTTGACCCCGAGCTCCTTGAGCCGGCGTGCCAGCGGCTTCCACCGGGTCGTCATCAAGGGCTCGCCGCCCGTCAGCGTCACTTCGCCGACGCCGCGCCGTGCGACCGCGTCGAGCAGGTCCATGAGCCGGCCCAGAGGGACCGTCTTCGAGCTGTCGCGCAGATACTCCTCGTCATGGCACGCTCCGCCCACGCCCCACAGCGAGCAGGCGCGGCAGCGAAGGTTGCACGCCATCGTGAGCATCAGGTAAAGCTCGTTGAGGCGTCCGCCGGCGAACGGATCGCCGCGCAGCCCGAGCTCGCCCAGGCGCCGGGCCAGGGCGGCGCGGTCGGTCGGCTCGCCAAGGTTGGTCTTCTTAGCCACGGGCCGCAGCCTCCCGCGTCCAGAAGCGCGCCATGCGCCGGCCGAGATCCACGTTGTCGAGCATGACCCGCCGCTCGGCCGGAGTGCGCGCCGCGCTCAGAAGGCGCTCGAGTTGCTCGCGCGCGGAGCGATCCTCAACGGGAAGCCGCCGCGCCGCGCTCACCGGCCCGCGGGCGAAGGCCCGGCGCAGGTCCGGGAAGACCGTCTCGAGCACAGTCCAGCAGCCGACCGAGAGCGCTCCGTCCACATCGAGAACAAGCTGCCCGTCGAGCAGGACGGGCTCGGGCCCGCCGCGCCGGTTGAGCACGTCGGCGCCCTTTTCCGCGCACAGCGCGTCGGCGCGCGCCAGCGCCGCTTCGAACGCCGCCATGCGCTCATGCCCCCACTCGACTCCGAGCGCGTACGCGAATTGAAAACGCCTCACCCCGCGGTCCAGCAGGAACTCGACCCCCGCCGGCAGGCTCTCCACCGATTCGGGACGCACGACCATGTTGACCGTGTACGCCGCGCCCGAGAGAAGCAGGCTGTCGAGGTGACGCTGAATCAGCTCCCACGGATACTCTCCCGCGCGCGAGGGGCGCTGTCGGGAATGGACGGACAGCTCGCCGTCGAGGCTGACGAGAAATTCCACGCCAAGCGCGGCCAGCTCGCGGGCGCGCTCCGCGGTCAGCGGCAGAAGCGAGGTCGTCACCACCATGGTCAGCCGGCGGCCCCGCTCCACGGCCAACTGCGCGGCCTCGGCCGCCGCCTCGCGCACCAGCTCGTACTCGAGCAGGGGCTCTCCGCCGAAGAACTGAAGCTCAAGGGAGCCTTCCTCCTGGAGCAGGAGGTCCACGCCGCGCCGCAGGTTCTCGCGCGAGATCGCGCCCGGCCCGCGGTGCATGGCGCAGCTGACGCAGGAGAACGGGCATTCCCGCGTCACGAGCACGAGCAGGCTCAAGGCCCGGTCAGAGAGCATCGAGCTCCCTCTCACCGTAACGGGCCAGATAATCGCCCCAGAGCCCGTCGCAGGACGGCCGGCGCTCGCATGAGCCGCAGGCCGCGCCGTAAGCCAAACGCGGCTCGCGCCGCGAGCGGCAGGACACCGCGGGCGAAATTCCGGAGGAGACCCCGGAGGTCACCTCGTCATACAGCGCGCGATCCTCATGGCGCGGCGCCAGCGCGTCGTCCCACAGGCAGGACGGAAGACCGAACACCGAGAAGGACAGCCCCGCCTCGCGCGCGGCTTCCGCGGCGACACCCGCGGCCTCGGCGAAAGGCACGAGGCGCGGGGTATCCTCAAGAGGCAGGCTGCCCCACCCCGGAGGCGGCTCGCGGTGCACGAGAATCGCCCGCCGGACTCCCTCGGACGCCAGTCGGCGGACCCAGGAGCCGAGGCCGGAAAGATCCTCGTGCGACGGGATCAGCCACGCCTCGATCTCGCCTCCGCGCTTCGTCCAATGGCGCAGGCCGAGCTTGGTCTGGGCCAGGGCGCCGGGCACCTGAGCCCGCGCGTCGTGACGGGCCGCATCAGGCGAGAAGAGAGGAACGACCACTCGCCGCAGATCCTTCCGCTCGCGCAGGCGCGCCGCCAAGCGCTCGTCGGCCAACGCCCGAGCCGTGGTGTAAAGCCCCAGATCGTGGAGCCCGAGAGCCTCGGCGTCGTCATAGAGCCCCTCGAGCCCCGGGGTGAGCAAAGATTCGCCTCCGCCCAGGACGGCCCGCTCGGCGCGCAGGCTGGCCAGGGCCAAAGCGGCGGGAAGGTCGGCGGCGACGGCCGCGGGACGGCGCAAAGCGCAGCAGCCGTTGACGCAGCCCGCGCCCGGCTCGATGTAAAGCGTACGAGAGGGCAGCGCGGACTTCATCGCCTCCAGCTCGGCCAAGGTGCGCTCGACGGTGAACACCGGCGCCTGGTGCTCGTCGCCCTCATAGTATCCGGGCGGGACGACCCCGCAGGCGGCGGCGACGTCGTGGATCTTGGTGCCGGGATAGACCTTGGTCGTGTGCACCAGGACGCGGTCCGGCTCGAAACCGCGCAGGAAATTGGCGGTCTCGCGCGTGGCCGCCATGTCGTCGCCGGGGTTGCCCACCATGAGCATCAGCACCGCGTTCATCCCCGCTTCGCGCGTGGCGGCGACGGCCGCCGGCACGCGCTTGAGATCGAGGTGCTTGCCGATGACCTTCTGCACCCGCGGCGAGCCGGTCTCCACGCCGTAGGAGATTTCACGGCAGCCGGCGGCGGCCATCGTCCGGGCCAGCTCGTCATCCATGGCGTCG
Source organism: uncultured Elusimicrobia bacterium (assembly GCA_964537395.1). GTDB lineage: Bacteria > Elusimicrobiota > Elusimicrobia > UBA1565 > UBA9628 > GWA2-66-18. The sequence continues at coordinate 4,562 of CAZIBN010000027.1, read as the reverse complement.
GCGCGCGTCATGCATATCCACTGGATGCCGGGAGCTTGGCGGCGCAGGAGCGCGCAGATCTTGAGCACGCGCGCCCGGTCGCGCGTGAAGAAGTTGTCGCCGAAGACGAAGTCGCGCCACTGGTAGCGGCGCGCCATATCCGAAACCATGCGCACGAAGTAGGCCGGCGAATGAAGCCGGGGCACCCCCTTGAAGTGGCTCATCGGGCAGAAGACGCAGCGGTAGATGCACCCGCGCGAGCTCAGCACCATGAGCGCGCTGTGCATTCCCAGGCAGCGCCGGCCGCCCGCCGTGACGGGGCCGGCGAGCGCCTCGGCACGGGGCCGCCGGAAACGGGTGAGGTTTGACTCGGCGTCGAAGAGATCGAAATCGGGTATGGGCAACGAGTCCAGGTCCGTGAAGGGCGCCCGCTCGGGCGCCCGGCCCCCGGACCAAACGAGGCCCGCGACCAGACGCGCGTCTCCCCCGCTCTCCAAGGCCGACACCAGCCCGGGCAAGGTCTCCTCGCCGTCGCCCACCGCGACCCAGTCGGCGCCGGTGCGGCGCAGTACCAGCTCGGGATCGGTGCTCGCGAACGGGCCGCCGACGACGATGCGCAGCTCCGGGAATTCTTCCTTGAGGCGGCGCACCAGCGCGATGGCTCCGCCCCGGTTCGAGCTCTGGCAGGACACGCCCACGAGATCCGGGCGCTCCGCGATGACCGCCGCCGCCGCCTCGCGGAGCATGTCCTCCTGCGTCGCGCGGGCGTAGTCCCGGCCGGCGACCGAGTCACCACGCGCCTTCAGGATGGCGCCGAGCAAGGACAGGCCATAGGGCGGCCCGAAGTAGGCCGGAGGCGGATCGGGATTCAGCGGGTTGATGAGAAGCACTTTCATCGCGACCCCGCGAACGAACGGCCGAGCTCAAGATTGCTGAGCAAGGTGCGGCGCATGTCGCCTCGCCCGTAGGCCGACGCGAGCAGGGCGAAGTTGTCGAAGGGCGTGGCCCCGTATGTTTCGAACAGGCCGGCGTTGCGGATATCCGCCACCCGAAAGCGCTTCTTCATCTCCTGGAAATCCTCCTCCAGGCACACCCCCGTCTCGCGATAAACCGTGCCGTCGCAGTCCACCGTAAGTTCGCTATTGAGCACCACCGGCTCGCGGCGCTTCACCGTGAGGTTGACGAGCTCGACACCCAGGCGCCGCGCGATGACCGCGGCCTTGACCATGGATTTGCGCAGGGCGGCGGCCTGCGCGTCGGTCCAGTGGCGGCCGAGGGCGTAGTTGATCTGGATGCGCCGGTGCCCCATCTCCGCCAGCGTCGTCACGCGCTCGTGCGCGCGGGCGGCGTCCTCGGGCATGACCACGGCGATGACCTGATAGGGAACCTCGGCCCGCCGCAGGCGCTCCACACCCGAGCGCAACGCGGCCCAAGAGCTCGTTCCCTTCGCCGTCGGACGCTGGGCGTCCTGCGCGCTCATCGTGCCGTCGCAGCTGACCTCCACGGTGAAGCGATGGTCCCGCAGAAACGACACCGCGTCATCATCGAGCGCCAGGCCGTTGGTCGTCAGCAGAAAACGCACGCTCTTCCCGGCGTTGCGGGCCGTGGTTTCCGCGAGCGCGACGGCCCGGCGCACGATGGGCAGAGCCAGAAGCGGCTCGCCGCCGAAGAACTGCAGCTCCACGTCGGCGCGCAGCGAGCTCATCAGCCAGCGCACGCCGGCCTCCGCCGTCGCGACATCCATCGTGGCCCCGTATTTCCGGACACGGCAATAGGCGCAGCGAAGTTGACAGGCATGGGTGACAAGCAAAATCAGCCGGTCGCTTCCCGAGCCCGAGTACAAGGCGCGAAGGTGGTCGCCGGTAGGGCGCACGCCGGCCTTGATGAGCCGCCCAAGAAGGCTCCGTCGATAGAATGCCAGTCGTTTTATTTCCGCGCGCCGCGAAGCGGCCGCGGACCCGTCCGGCGCGCTCTCGGCCCGCCTCAGGGCCTCGAACAAGGCGGCGTCGAACGCCGCCAAGATCCGGCGCGCCGACACGCCGCTGTCCTTATCGGCGTTGATCAAGGCGTGCTCCGCGCGGTCCATCGAGTCCTCGTAGACGCTCACGCGGGCACCTTTCCAAGCCGTCCCACGGCCGCGCGGAAGAACTTCCCGACGCGCAGTCCGAAGGTGATGTTGTTGAGAAGAACCTCTCGGACCTTCTCATTGCCCTCGTACATCGTCGCGAGGGTGTAGTAGGAGTGGAACCGGCTCCAGCGCAGGGTGTTGATGTCCTTGACCGTATCGAGCGTACCTATTGGGAACGGCGGTTCCCGGCGAGGCGGGCTTGTTTCAAACATCCACTCGCTCATCTGATGCAGCGACCCGTCCGGATCCACCATCAGCTCGCTGTTGAGCACCGTCGGCTCGATGCGCTGGCGCGCGTTGCCGAGCTGGATCTCGCCGGAATCGAGCGCGCGGGCGTGGCGCGTCAGCACGCGCGACACCTGCTCGAAGTAGACGGCCTCATCCTCCGCGGACCACACGCCGCCGATGGCGTAGCTCAGGTCCACGTGCCGCACGCCGATGTCGAAGAGATGCTCGAAGTTCTCCGCGAGCCGGCTCGCATTGGCCGGGCTGGTCACCATGATGACGAAGTGGGGCGCGCCCGCACGCTGCGCGCGCTCGACGCCGGCACGCGTGGCTTTATAGGGATCGAGGCCGGCGTCGTAGGCGGCCTTGTAGCGGTTGTGGTCCGAGGGCGCTCCGTCCATGCTGAACTCCAGCAGGACCTTCCGGCTGCGCGCCCACTCCAGAAAAGCGTCGTCGATGAGGACGCCGTTGGTGACCATGTAGAAGCTCAGGTCCTTGCCCAGGTCCTTGGCGCGGCGCAGGGCGTAGTCCGAGACCTCGCGCACCACGTCGAAATTCAGCAACGGCTCCCCCCCGCCGAAGTCGAGGCGCAGGCGCGAGGAGCCGTGCCCCAGGAGCAGGTCGGCTCCCTTGAGCGCGGTCGCAAGCGGCATGATCGAATCGCCTTTTAAGATGGGGCAGTAGCGGCAGCGCAGTTGGCAGCGGCGGGTCACGAACAGCTGAAGGTTCGCCTTCAGGCTCCGTGGGCGGCTCATGCCGTCGTCCTCATGAAGACCGCCTGAGCGTCCACGGCGCGGCGCAGCCGGGCCGCGCGCTCGGGCTCCGCGCCGCGCGCGCCGAGGCTCTCGCTGAGCAGGAGCCACTCGAACAGAAGCCCCTCGTACTCAGATTCCCAGTCCAGGCCGGGGACCTTCAGCTTCAGCCGCTCCGCCCAGGCCGCGACGTCGCCGTCGGCGGGCACGTCGCGAACGGTGAGCGGATAATCGAATTCAGCGAAGCCCGGCACGGACAGGACGCCCCTCAGCTCGACGCACGCGTCCAGCCCCTCGCGCTGAAGCGCGCGCAGGCTCGCGGTGCCGGGGAAGGAGACGAGATGGGCGATCACGGGCTCGAGCAGGCCGAACGCCGAGCCGCACTCCTCGCGCAGGCGCACGATCCGCCCGAGGCTCTCGAGCACATCCTCGGGGCGGGTGCGGGCGTTCGTCGCGATGAAGTGATGCGCCTGGCGCAATCCCCGCCGGGAAAGAGCCCGGACCACGTCCTCCACCTGTGCCGCGCCGTAGCCCTTGCCCAGGCGCGCGAGTTCCGCGTCGCAGAAGCTCTCGGTGCCCAGATAAAGATGGGGATCGCGGGACTCCTCGCCTCGCCCGAGCTTCGGTGCGAACACCTCCGGGGTCAACGCGTCGAGAAGGGTCTCGTCGAGGCCTTGAAGCGCCCCGTCCTTGCCGCGCCGGAAGAAAGCGCGAATGCTCGCCTGCAGAAAGCGCAGATGAAACGGCGAGCGGCGCACGACGTCCAGGACGGCCAGCGCCCGCGGCGCGTCGGCCAGGAAGTCGTCGTCGTAGAATCCGACCCCGAAGGCCTCGGCCGGAGCCGCGCTCCAGGACCCGTATATCTCCTTGAGCCGGCGGCCGTACCCGGCCAGCACCTTCCCCACTTCAGCGGCGCTTTTTCCGTGAAAGCGCCCTTGATCCGGCGAGGTGCAGAAGTGGCAGGCGCTTCCGCAGCCGCGCGAGAGGCAGAACGCCGGCCCGGACTCGGCGTCGCGGCGCTCCAGGAACGAGAAATCCAGAGCCGCGGAGTCGAGATCGGGAACGCGCTGAATGTCCTCGGCTCCGGCCCAGCAGGCCCTGTCGCCGTCGATGGCCAGGACCCCGTCGAGGGAGAGGAGCGCGCCCCGGGCGGCGTCGTCGAAGGGTCCGGCCAGAGCGGCCAGCCGAGGCAGAAGCTCCTCCCCGGCGCCGCGGCCGACGAAGTCGACGCCGGGCAGATGGACGAGGGCGGCCTCGGGGTCGCGGGTGGGCATGAGGGCGCCGATCGCGATCCGCGCCGTCGTGCGCTCGCGCAGGAAGCTCACGAGCGCGGCGGCCTCCTCGAAATAGGCGTCATACAGGCTCAGCGCGACCAAGGTGATATCGGGATTGGCCTTGAGCAGCGCGCCGAGCTCCGCGCGCTCCCGCGGCTCGCGCGCGAAGCGAGAGACCTTGGCGTCGGACAGGACGACCTCCGC
>CAZIBN010000026.1:0-45284 GCA_964537395.1 uncultured Elusimicrobia bacterium | reverse complement strand
GGGCGACAAGCACGGCCGGAAGCAGACCCATATCGACGCCGATGCACAGGGAATCGCGATACCCTAGGCGCGCCTCGGCGACGCGCCCTTCGCCCTCGTCGAGTTCAGCCAGCGTATCGAGACAGTTCGCCACGTTACGACGCATGCCGTGCTCACGCTGGAATTTCAACGCTTCCGAGATGATCCGTTTTCCATCCTCGAACTTGCCGAGATCCCCCAACACTTGGGCCAGGTTCGCGCTCGCGATACTGGCGCCCGCCTTGTCGCCCGCCTCGAGATAGCGGGCGATGCTTGCCTCATAGCGCAGCCGGGCTTCCGCCCGACTGCCGCTCCGTTTGAGCAGATTGCCGAGGTTGTTGAGACAGCGCGCCTGGCCGAGCGCGTCGCCGGATTCGACGAGACAGGCGAGGGCCTCCTCGAGTTGCGATTTTCCAGAGACGTAGTCGCGAGTAACGAAGGCAACCGTGCCGAGCTGGAACAGAGACTCCGCGGTCTCCGCGCGCGCGCCGAGCTTCCTCGCGAGTTCGAGAGCTTCGGCGGCCCGGGCGCGCGCCTCGTCGTAGCGGCCCATCCGACGGGCCAGCCCGCTCAGTCCGTTGAGCGCCTGCGCCTGAGCCAGGACGTCGCCGACTTCCGCCGCTAGCCGACGGCTCTCTTCAAAGCTGGGCAGGCTTTCATCCAACAGAGACGCATCCATGTTGATCTTTCCGAGCAGCCGGAGAACGGCGCACCGCCGCAAGACTTGCTCGGCGGGCAGGAAGTCAAGCGCCCGCCGAAGGGTCGCTTTGGCTTCGCCGAACGCGCCGATGAGCCCGAATTTTTCGGCCGACATCTCCAGGTAGCGCGCCGCCTTCTCACCCTGCTCCGCGAACTCATAGTGACGGGCGATCTGAACGGCGAACTCCGCGGCACGAGCGCCGCTCTGTTCGATCAGCCACTCGGCGGCGATCAGATGCAGATTCTTGCGCTGCTTCTTCAGCACGCTCTCATAAGCGACGTCGCGCAGCAGGGCGTGCTTGAAGATGAATTCCTGAGTGCCCGAGAAGGCCGAGCCCTCGCGCCGAAACACCATATCCTTGACGCGAAGGTGCTCCAGAACACCGTCGGCGGCGGAGGCGGCCGGCGCCAGCTTGGCGAGGCTGCTGCCCCAGAAAATACGGCCGACGATCGAGGCGCACTGCAGCGCCTCCTTCTCGGCCGGACCGAGGCTGTCCAGGCGCGCCTGCAGGACGCCGACGAGCGTCGCGGGAACCTTCGCCTCGGCGAGGCGTCCGGCGTCGATCCGCCACTTTTCGCCCGAACGGTCGATGACGCCGTCTTCCATCAGCATCCGGATCAACTCTTCGACGTAGAAGGGATTGCCCTCGGCGCCGTTGACGATCATGTCGCGCAGCGGTTCCGGCAGCGCCTCGACGCGGGAGAGGATGTCCTCGACGAGCTTCCGGCTGTCCCGCTTGGACAGCACGGCCAGGTCGATGCGGCGATGACCAGGCAACCCTTCGCCCCAGGACGGGCGCCGCTCGAACAGCGTCGGCCGAGTCAGAGCGAGGACGAACAGCCGAAGGCTCCGCTCGCGGCTCATCAGGGTCGAAATCAAGTCGAGCGAAGCGTCGTCGGCCCAATGGACATCTTCGAGCAGAAGAAGGATCGGATTCACCGCCTCCGCCGCGCGCCAAAACTCTATGACCGATTCGACGCCCCGTTCGCGCACCAAGGCGGGATTCGAGGCGAGCGCGGCGACGTGGGGACTCGTGGAAAAGTCGAATCCCAGCAGGCGGCCGACGTAGTGCGCCTTCTCGTCCGCTCGCGGGTCCCCCTTCAAGAATTCCGAGACGCCGCGCTCGAACTTGGCGTGGACGGCGGCGACGGCGTCGCCGTCGCCGATCTCAAAACGCTGCGAGAACAGGTCCCGGAGCAGGCCGTACGGGGCGTCGACGGTTTCCGGCGAGGCGCGGCCGGCGAAATACCAGAATCGCCGAGGGTGGAGCTCAAACCATTGCGTGAACTCGTACAGCAGCCGGGATTTCCCCATTCCCGCGTCCCCGACCACGGTCCGCATCTGTGCTTCGCGGTCCTCGAACGCCGTCTCCATTCCGTCCTGCAGCGCCTTGAACTCGGCGTCCCGGCCGACCATCTTCGTCGGGATGTCGAGGCCGCGCGTGCCGAGACGAAATCTGCGCGGCTTGGCGCGCTTGACGATATAGGTTTGGATGGAGTCCTTCTTACCCTTTACCTGGAGCGGCTCTTGAGACTCGACGTCGAATAGCCCGCGCACATGGAGATAGGAGTCATGCGCGATAAGGATGCCGCCGATGGGCGCGGCGTGCTCGAGCCGGCTGGCGACGTTGACCGCGTCGCCCATGGCGGTGAACTCGGAGTTGCTTCCGACGGCGCCCAGCAGCGCCGCCCCAGTGTTGACTCCCACGCGCATCTTGAGCTCGCGGCCGGCGCTCTCGGCGAACGCCTTCAGTTCGGTCTGGAGGGCGAGCGCGGCCCGGATCGCCCGTTCGGGATCGTCTTCCTTGGCGACAGGCACGCCGAAGATCGCCATGACGGCGTCGCCGATATGCTTGTCGACGCGGCCTCCGTGCTTGAGGATCGCCGCATCGAGCTTCTCCCAAAGCGAGTTCATCGTGTCCCGAACTTCCTCCGCGTCCATCGTCTCGGACATCGCGGTGAAGCCGGACACGTCGGCGAAGAGGATGGTGACGAGCTTGCGCTGCTCGGCGTCGGCCGGCGCGTCGAGCCCCGCGAGCTTCTCGCGCAGGGCGGCCACGGTCATGTCTACGACCGCGTCCCCGAGCATCGGGCGCATCGTCTCCTGGGCGGTGATCGCGGCTGTGAGTTTTTCTTTTTCGGTCATCCCACGAACTTCGCATCCATTTCTATTTTTCCAAAAGGAAGCGAGCGCCCATGTCCTCGCCCTCGAAGTAAGCGAGGCGGCCGGGCACGCAGCAGATGATCGTCCCCATGCCTTGCCCGATGGTCTCCTCGAGAGCGTCGCGCAAAGGCATGTCGCGGCCGTCGAGCTTCACATCCCCTGAGATCACATGGCACACCGCGGGCGCGCCGCGCGCCGTCAGTATCGAGAGGATCCCCTCGAAAGTCTGGTCCTTCGGAACGATGGCTTTCTTAAATTCGACGGCGAGGTGGCCCACGGTGCCGTGCGGAAGCAGGTCCAGCAGTTTGTCCCGGCGTTTAGGGCTCAAAAACCCCAAATAGCGGTCGCGCTTATCCTTGGCTATGAACGCTGAAACGAACGCCACTTCGGGATTCATTTATCCCCACATCGGCCGGCAGTCCGGGTCGACAGAAACTGGCGCGACGTTGGGATAGCGTTTTTTCAGCTCTACCAACGAAGATTCCTCTCTGACATAGAGCCTTGTGGGAGAGGTGTCGAAAACCTCCAGGATAAAATCCACCCCAGGCGCAGCGGCTCCTCTCATAATTTCGACTTCATCGAATTTAGGATGAGCCGCTCCCTTTTTCAGAGCGATCACCTTCAGCCAATCGACATGGTAAGCGCTCAGCAGGATGCGCAGCTCTTCGTCCGAGACTTCTTGCCCAAATTCAGATGCATTGACTGATTCAAGAAATTCCGTCCGCCGCACCCCTCGCACGTTCTTTTCCTCCTCGGCGACGCCGTCAAGGAAGTAGAGAATCCAAACGTCTCCATTGACGAGCTGTTTGATATCGGCGACGACGGCGCTTTCTGCGTTTTGCCCGCCAAGTTCCAGGAATTTTTCGCTATTTTTCATTTCAAAGGCTGCGGCTTTGTCTTAATGCGATTCCCCTTTGAATCAAGAGGATGTTGATGCGGATTTGTATGCGTCTTGGAATTTCCATGGTCTGTAAAATCAATATCCTTGACCGGTTTCCCGTTTGCGCCGAACTCCCGCGCTTGCGGATACCGATTCCCGGGCACGCGGTTCTTGCTTTGTCCCAGCTGCGAATGCGGCTGCTGAGAATCGGGTATCGGCTGCCCGCCGGGCGCGCGGGGGAGCGCCCTTGGCGGGACATACATTTTCGGTTTTGGTTTAACTTCACCTTGAGCCGGCGGAGTCTTGGGCGGATCTTTACGGATGATCATCTCCGGCTTAATACCATTCGGCCCAAAGCATCCTTCCTTCGGCTTGGGCGGCTTAGGAACCGGTGTGTTGATCACCAACTCGGGCTTCTTAATATCCGGTCTATTGATGTATTTGTCCGCTGGCTTAGGCATGACGGGCGCGACGACAACCGGCTTAGGAATGCTGGGCGCGCTGCGCGGCATGGACGGAGGCATGCGGGCCGCGCCGGCCCCGGGCGGCATGGGGGCCGCAGCATCCTCCTCGCTCCCCGCGTCGGCCACTTCGTTGGCCGTCTCGATGATGTCCGTGCCCGCCTCTTGCCCGCTCTCGTCGGCGACCTGGACCAGGCCCGAACCGGGGCGACGGACGCGCGGCGCGAGCGGCAGGCCCAGCGAGCGGCGCCGGATCTCGGACGACATGTCCTTGCCCATGTCGTCCATTTCCTGCATCTCTCTTTTGAGCAGGTCGTCGGCCTTGAATGGCTTGGCAGGCGTGAGGATCTTGGCCTTGCCCGACTCCTGCGCGGCCGCGTCGTCGAGCGAGGCGTCGGCCGTTTCTCCAGCCTCCTCCGCGCCACTCACCTGGGCGACGACTTCCTCCGCGACCTCCTCGGTCCCGGCATCTTCTTCGCCCGCGCCGACGTACTCGTCGATGCTGTAGGGCCGCGCGCTCGTGAGGATCGAGCCGTCGCCGACCTCATCGGCCGCCTCTTCGTCCGCGACCTCGACGCCCGCTTCCTCGCCCGCCTCTTCGCCGACCTCGATCGCCTCAGGGCCCGCCAGCCACTTCTTGACTACGCCCGACTTCAGAGAGAAGTTGACGGCCGTGATCGCGAGGCCGTCCTTGGCCTTGCGCGCGATCGCGGTGTTGACGCCGATCTGCCGACCGGACATGTCGAGCAGCGGGCCGCCGGAGTTGCCGCGATTGATGCTCGCATCGGTCTGGAACGCGTCCTTGCCCGCCACGCCGCCCAGCCCGGACTTGAAGGAAGAGACCACGCCCTGCGTCAAGGTCCACAGCCCGCCCTGCTCGGGATGGCCGATCGCGAGGACAGGGTCGCCGATGCCGACGGCGCTCTCGTCGCCGAGCTCGATCACCTTGACGTCCTTCCGCGGAGCCGAGAGTTGCAGCAGCGCCAGGTCGAGCGAGCGGTTGAGGCGGATCACCTTCGCGAGCACGCCGTTTTTCAGGTCCTGGTCACGGTCGCCGGTGAGCTTGGCGGGCCGGAAGTAGACCATGACCTCGTCGAACGGCTTGTTCTGACTCTTGTCGAGGACCACGTGGGCGTTGGTCAGGATGCGGCCGCCCGCGATCACGCTGCCCGTACCCATCATGCCGCGCCCCTGATTCGAGCGGCACTTCACCGCGACGACGGCAGGCGAGAGGCTGTCGTAGAGCTGGCGAGGCGACATGCCGCGCTTGGCCGCGGGAATGGTCCAGGCGGCCTCGTTAACCTCGCCGGCCTCGGTCGCTGCGGAGGCCTCGTACGACGCGTCATCCGACGCCTCGACGGTCTCGACGCCCGCGTCGGTATCGTCGCCGACCTTCGTGAGGGCCGACGCGGGCTTGGCCGGGCTCTTCTGAAGCCGGGCGCCCATCGCGAGGAGCAGGTGCGTGCGCGCGCGCTTGCACAGCAGGCCGCCGCGCTCCTTGGGGGAAGCATTCTCGAGCTGGCGGCTCAACGAGCGCTGGCGTCCGAGCATGCGCTGGTAGCCGTTCTCGACGGAGGCTGCCGCCGCCTCGGTCTCGGCGCCCGCTTCTTCGGAGGCTTCCTCGGAGGCGTTCACCGGCGCGGCCCCCCCGCCCGGCTTGCCGGTCAGCCGCACCATCCACGCGGTGAACTTGCCCGTCTTCGGGTCGACGAAGAGTCCGTCCTTCGCGTAGAGGAGCTTCTTGCGCGATGCCGCACCCTCGGAGCATGCGCCCGGCGTCTTCATCGCCAAGGTAAAGTCCACGACGGCGAGCGTCCGGTAAGTGGAATAAAGCGCCCGGCGGCGCGTGGAGAAGTGCGGGAGATATTCCTTGGGAACGATCTTGGCCAAAGTACGCTTCATGTCCGGGTTATCGTAATGCCCGACGTTGCGGAAAAACTCGAGGCCTCGGGCGAGCGCGATGAGGCGCGCCTGAGTCTGAGCGAGAGGTACGCGCCTCGCGGGCACGGCGGTGGCCGCGTCCTCCGAGGCGTCCACGTCCGACGCCTCCTCCGAGGCCGGATACTCGGCGTCCGAGGCCGCGATCTCGCGGTCCACGCATCGGCACAGCGGGTTGGCGGACTCGGTCAAGTCCCCGGCCTCCTCCTGGGCGAACACGGGGCGTGGGATCGACGAGACGGCGAGCAGGACGGCGAGAAGGACGCGAGGTGTTCTCATGTTGAGGCAGTGTAACGCGATGGTAGCGGCGTGTCAATGGCGCTGAGTCCCTCGATTTCCTATCCTCCGTTCATGGACAACGAGGCGCTGCCGGGCTACCCCGGAACGCGCGGGATGAACTTCTGGGAGGCCGACGCCACGCTGCGCAGCGTCGCCGGCCCCATGCTCACGCCTCAGGGCGCCGCGCGCTCCTCCGAGTTCGGAGCTTTCGCGGGACGCACGCTCGACGCCCTGATCGACGCCGCGCACAAGGCCGAGAACCTCCCGAAGCTCGAGGGCGGCGCCGTGCGCTACTGCCCCGAGCAGATTTCGGCGCGGCAGCACCTCGCCCGCGCGATCTACGGCGGCCCCGGCCCGCTGACTTTGACCGAGCGCATGACGCGCGCCGTGCTCGCGAACTACTGCGGCGAGGGCGGCATCACCTGCCCATTAGCGATGACGGATGGTCTCATCGGTTTATTGGAGAAGCGCGGGACCGCCGCGCAGATGCGGGAGTTCCTCCCCCGTCTGAGATCCGACGATCCCGACTGGGCTCTGACCGGCGGGCAGTTCATCACCGAGAAGCAAAGCGGCTCCAACGTCGCAGCCAACGAGACGACGGCGAGCAAAAATCCCGACGGGACCTGGTCTCTGAAGGGCACCAAATGGTTCTGCTCGAACCCCGGCGAGCTGTGGGTCACGACGGCGAAGGTGGACGGGGTCGTGGCGCTGTTCCTCGTCAAACGCAAAAATCCCGACGGAAGCCTCAACGGCCACAAGATACTGCGCCTCAAGCCCATCGGCGGGACGCGCGGAAAGGCAACGGTTGAAGTCGAGTATACGGATGCGAAAGCCGAGCTGATCGGCAAACCGCGCGAAGGGCTGGTCTTGCTCGTCAACGAGATCCTGTCGGTCTCACGTCTGCATGTCGCGGCCGCGGCGCTCGGCTTCGCGGGACGAGCCGTGCTCGAGGCGCGCACGTTCGCCGACTGGCGCCTCGCCTACGGCAAGCCGCTCACCGACATCCCCTCGGTCGCCGCCCGCCTCCAGTCGATGGAGGGCATCCACGCGGGCATGGTCGCAGCTTTTTATCACGGGCTCCACGCGCTCGAGGCCGGCGAGGCCGACGCCGAGGCCCTCGTGCCCCTGCTCAAGGTCGAGATCTCCATGCGCGGCACCGAGCTCGTGCGCGAGGCGCAACTGCTCATCGGCGGCCACGGCATACTCGACGACTTCTCGCCCCTCAACCGCCTCGCCGACGACGCGATCGTCAACGAGATCTGGGAAGGCACGCACCCCATACTGGCGGGGCACGCGGCGAAAGCCCTGCGGCGGCCGCGCGTGCTGGAAAGCTTCTTGGCGCGCGTCTCCGGCGGCACGGACGAGGCGGCGCTCGAGCGCTTCACCGCTTTGGTCCGCGAAAGCCGGGGTTGGAGCGAGGAGGACCGAAGCCTGCGCGACGAGGAGATCGTCGCCGAAGCCTACCTCTTGCTCACGGACCTGGAAGCGTGAGGGTTTTGGCGTAGCTCACGACTGCCGGAAGGATGTCAGGCTCATCGATCCAAACATCAGGCAAGATCCCGGACCCCTCGCGGATTTCACCGCCCCAACGAGTGATCGCCGTGCCCATCGTTAACCGAATGCTCGAGTGGGGCAGTTGATAGAGGCCGATCGGACCGAAGGCATTGACTCCGTTGGAATTCTCGCCCACGACGACGGTCCCAGGCAGCGCCTTGGCCATCTCGAGGAAGCTTTCCCCCGCGGAACCGTTTCTCCGGTCGGATAAAACGATAAGCCTTCCCGTGAAATTTTCAGGAGCCTTGCCTGCTAGATCGAAGAACGGGAAACCCCGTGCTCTTTCGCCGGACTTAGTCTCGGAGGCTTCAAGCGCCTTCGTCGCGACCGCAAGCCTTGTCTCGAAAGCGGCTTGATTCTGAGCGTCGCCGACCTCATGAAGTCGTTCCTTCAGATGATTCACGGCCCCGACGCGCGCCCACGGCGAAATCCGCTCGTCCTGGCTCACCGCGACGCGGACGGTCGAGCTGCTCAACATCTGCAGCCAGCGAATACCGTAGCCGTCGCTTCCGCCGTCATTGCCGCGCATATCCAAGACGACGACAGGCTCGCGCCGGAGCTTCTCGGCCGTCTTGACGAACCGCTCCAGGTCCGCGGCATTCTCATCACGAAGGGTGCGCAGGCTGAGGACCGGAATTCCATCGACCCGCTTTTCCTCAAAGAGCGGCATCGGACGTCCGAACCGGAACATCCTTCCCGCATGCAACTTCAGCTCCTTCGTGTCCTTCGTTCCCGCGATCCGGCAGAGAAGCTTCCCGCGAATCTGGTCCCCGAAATAACCGAGCAAGAATAATTCGCCAGGACGATCCGGAACGTATGTGGGGAAAAGGAAGCGGTCTGGAGACGCCCCGTCGACCGATACCAGTTCACCGTCGATGGAGGGCACGGACACGGACCGGGCAATGAGGAAGAACTTGCCGCCGGACTTGCGCACGTAATAGTCGGAAAAACGAGGCCACCAGACGGACAAGCCGGGCGAGCCCGCCAGATTGAAGGTCACCGATCGCGCGCTCAGAGACAGATGGCCGTCCACCACGCCCACGCTCTTGAATAGCCGCATCAAGACCCCGAAATAAGCCGCGGTCTCCCAGTTGCTTCTTTCCCGCAATTCGGCGGCGGCGGCATCAAAGTGCTTATCCCACGCGCCGCCTTTCGCTTCGAAGTAGCCGAACCCGCCGTAGGCATTCGTCACGATCTCCCGGAGGTTTGAAAAATCTTCCATCGCCTGTTCCCGGGATAAAGAATCCGGCGACAGGCGCTCGAAGTCCCAATCGGAAAGCAGGGATTTCCGATGACGCTCACTCTGACCTCGCGCCGCGGAATCGGCAGCCACGACGCGCTGTGGAAGGACGAATAATACCAGCAGCGAAAGCGAAACCGCAAGGCAGTGATTTATAAGTCGTCCGCGGCGGTTTGTCATCATCGAACTATGTCGTAGGGCATTTGCATTGAGGCAGCGGAGCAGGCGGTACGGGCAACGTCGGGCAGCTGCATTGGACATTTACCGGACAAGTGCTTACAGGGGGAGGACAGGCGCAGTCGCTATCAGTGCAGCCCACGTCCGCCGTCGCGATCCGGTATGCCCCGCGAGAAGGATGAGTCATCCCATCAGGAAGAGTCGGACGTCCGAGTTCATCCAGCGTTATTTTTTCGGTCCCTGGGAACGCGGGGGCCGCACCGTCACGTCGCCCACCTGCGAATCTTTTGACGCCCCAATACAACGAGGCGAGAAACACCACGCCGATGGCCAATGGAGCCGCTTTTCCTGCGTTCCCGACAGGGGCGTTGGTAATCGGAGGCACATCGGCCTGCGAAAGATGTGTTTTCTTTACCGCTGCGGTGAGCGTGTAAGATCTCTTCGCTTCCGGAACTCCAGGGGTCGCGTCCATCCCTCCGACGGCGGATTGTCGGTTGCCATCGAACATTCGGCCCCAATTGTTTTGATTGGCGTCGACCTTCCCAGACAGCGTCCGGACCTTAGCCTCGGCCTCGACGCGCTGCTGAACCTGAGCAGGCGGCACCTTATCACGGCCGGAAAGTCCGAAGCGCGAGTCGCTGCCACCCCAAACTGCTGCGAACAAAGCGGTCTCCTCATCAGTCATTGCCGTTTTCTTCAGCAACCGAGCGTGAAGCTCCTTCAAAAACGCCTCGCCCTCTTCGACCTTCTTGACGCGCTCCGCAGGCGCCAGACGGACCCAAGTTTCAGCCGTCTCGCTCACCTCCCCCTTTTTCGTCAGGAACTTCATGTAGTTGAAAAAGACCTGGTGCGCCGGATCACCGAAAGCGGCGCCGGTTGTCGGCGCGGAGTCCTGCGCGTGCAGGAACATAGATATCCCACAGGCCGCGATGACGGTCAAGATCACGCCCTTTCGTCGATTATCCATGGAAGTGCCCCTCACTCAAGTTGCCGCGCTGACGGCGGCGATATCCTGCGAAACCTTTGATTCCTTTTCGACCTGTCGTACAAATGCCGGGAACTTCTCAAGCGGGCAACCCAGTTCACCTGCGTCCTTGGAATCGAGCCCCCGAATCCAAGGCTTAAGCCTTGTCTTGTCGAGAAAAAAAGAGCCGTCAGCTGACAAATAACCAACGTCATTAACCTCACTATCCAAGGCGACCGTACATTTATTCAGGCGTCCATTCGAACGAACGACCCAGGCGTTCATCTTGCTCGCGTAACAGATCGGCACATCCTCGCCCTCGGCCATTGTCTTGTTGGGAATACCGAGCTTCCCGCATTCGAGCGCGAAGCCTTTAGCGATGTCGGCTGCTTCCATTGGATCGAGAACAGCCAGATTCGGGTCATTGGGGCCGCCGAGCCGAGATAACGGTCGAATGAAGAGTCGAAACCGACTGTCTCCTCCGAATTGGCCGCGAAACTGATTGATGAATGACGGAGTATTCTTCACATTTTTTGCGTCAAGATGCAGGCGCACCAGCGCAGTGAAGTCTTCGCGGGAGTTCTGCATCCCGACAAGATTGCCCCAAACTCTATCGAAAGTCGGCCCGCCGCCGGCTTGAACACGGCTCTGGTCATGGTCCGCCCTAACGCCATCAAAGCTGATTTGGTACTGACCAATGCCCAACTTGCACAGTCGGTCGAATTTCTCCGGGGTCAGCAAATAGGCGTTGGTCGTGATATCCGTGTAGCACGCTGCTTTTGAGTTGGAGGCCAGCAACGACTTGATATACGAACCGATCTCTTCGATAATCTCGAAGGCAAGCAACGGTTCCCCACCGAACCAGGAAATCTGCAGGACCCTCAGGTCGCCTATTCTTCGGCGCAGATGATTCTTGATGCCCGCGACCACGTTCGCCGGCATCCTGCCGAGCTTGAAAGATTCGTAGCAGTAGACACATCTGAAATTGCAGGCTTCGGTCGGTAAGAGAGTAAGGTGAAGGGTCTCGCTCGAAACAGCAGCCCAAACCTCCATGTCCCGAGCATCATTCCCAGGTCGGCCCATTAATTGCCCCAAGGCGGATCACAGCGACCGTCGCGCTAATATAGCCCCACGCTACCGGACTTGTCAAGGATACGCATTGAATTAAGTCCTCGAGCAAGTAACGAGTGGTGGGGAACTAAGCTTCGACGACGCGGCCCAAGGTCGCCAGCTCCTTGGTAAGCGCCTTCCAGCGTCGCTGAACGCTCGGGTCCGACGGCGCCAGGCGGTAGGAACGGGCCTTTTCCTCGATCGGCCCGACCTGACCGTCGGGGCCCGGCTCGACCGGCGCGATCTGGTGCACGACGCTGATCAAAGTCCCCTCGAGGCCGACGCGGTAGGTCCAGACGTGGACCGTGCCCTTGCCCGTCTTCGGGTCCACTTCCCAGGACTCGCTCGTCGCCTCGAGGTGCGAGAAGTAGCGGCGCATCACGGCCTGGCGGAACATCGAGTCGCTCGGGGCTTCCGCGATCTCCGCGGGGATTTCCACGAGATTGGCCTGTATATTCATAAAGCGCCCGTTCGCGTCGGGCCTGCCGACGCGCGTGTAGATGTTGCCGATGCCCTGCTCCATCTCGATCTGCTCGCCGTCCTTGACGAGGCGGTCGGTCAGGGACTTGACCGGCTTCGGATCCACGGCTGCGGGCGTGAGCTTCTCGCGCAAGGTCCGCGCGGATTTGGCGGCGGCGGCGAGGCCCTCGACATGGTCGGCCGAAACGAAGGTCTGAGCGGACGCGGGCAAGGCCAGGGCGAGGACCAGCAGGGAAAGGGATGCGTTCATATCTTAAGGATAGAGGAAGCGCGCAGCGTACGCGAGGGTCTTGGGACCCGAGGTATCCCGGGTCCGTTGGCCCAGCACACCGGGGACGTCGGCCTCGGTGCCGCAAATCGTATAATCAACGCGTGAAAGAAACCTCGTTCGATCCCGCCGCCCACACCGCCGAATCGCGCGACATCTGGAATGAGACCGCGGAACGCTACGAGAAGCTGTCGAACTCCCTGTTCGCCAAGACGGCCGACGAATTCGTGGACTTCGCCGGCCTGCGCAAGAAGTGGCGCGTCCTCGACGTCGCCTGCGGCCCGGGCATCGCGAGCCGCGCCGCCGCGGCCAAGATCGACGAGAAGGGCTCCGTGCTGGCCATCGATCTGGCGCCGGGCATGCTCGCCCGCGCGAAGCTCGCCCCCGTCCCCAAGCGCACGGCCCCGATCGAGTACGCCGAGATGGACGTGCACGACCTCCCGCTTAAAAACGATTCGTTCGACGCCGTGATCTCCCAGCTCGGGCTCATGCTGTTCGCACAGCCCGATAAGGCCCTCTCCGAGATGGTCCGCGTGACCAAGCCCGGCGGCGTCGTCGCCTGCCTGGTCCAGGGACGGCGCGAGAAGATGCTGTTCACCTCCCTTGTCCTGCACGCGATCACCGAATGCGATTCCGACCTGCGGGCGCCTTACGGAGCGCCCACCATGTACTCGTTCGGCCCCGAC
This sequence comes from uncultured Elusimicrobia bacterium, assembly GCA_964537395.1. Taxonomy (GTDB): domain Bacteria; phylum Elusimicrobiota; class Elusimicrobia; order UBA1565; family UBA9628; genus GWA2-66-18. Next base: position 32,366 of record CAZIBN010000026.1, on the reverse strand, counting down.
GGCGCGATCGACGCCATCTTCGCGCGCGCGGGCCTCAATGAGCTGTCGACGAAGCGCCTCACCGGAACCTTCCGCTTCGCCTCCCCCGAGGAATACTGGACCACGATGACCGAGGGCGCGGGCAAGACCGGCGCCATGCTGCGCAGCCTCGATGAGAAAGGCCAGGCCTGGGTGAAGAAGACCGTTCTACGCCGCGCGCTGAAGAACAAGACCCGATCCGGCATCGAAATTCCATATGAGTTCATGATGGCGCGCGGCTTCAAGTCCGGGCGATGAGCCGCTTCGAGGCCAACGTCTTCACCCAGCCCGAGCTGATCGCCGCCGCGCTGCGCGCACCCCTGCCCGCCTGGATGAAGCCCCCGAAGGGCCGCAAGATCTTCTTCGTCGGCGTCGGCACCAATCATCACGCCGCGCGCATCGCCGCGTGGCTGTGGAGCGGCGCCGGGCTCGACGCGCGCGCGGTCCACGCCTACGATTTCGTCTCGCGCCCATATAAACTGTCGAAGGGCGATCTCGGGATCTTTCTCTCGCACCGCGGCGGCACGAAGTCCTACACCGTGAAGGCCGAGGCGATGGCCCGTCGCGCGGGCGCTTCCACCGTCGCCGTGTGCGGCGCCGGCTCGGTTTGGAAAGGTCCCAAGCTTCGCCTCGAGACCTGCGAGCTCGAGGACACTGGCGCCTTCACCAAATCCTTCACCACGACGATGGCCTGGCTCCTGCGCTGGGCGGGCAAGCCGGCTTTGATGGCGCCCTTCGCGCGCGCGGCCGTGAGCCTGAACTGGGGCCCCGATTCCCCGAAGGTTTCGGCGGACACCGACCTCGTCCTCCTCGGCGACGGCCTGCGCGAGTGGGTCGCCTGCGAGACCGCCCTCAAGTTGCTCGAGACCGCGCACCTGCGCGTGCGCGCCTACGGCCTCGAGGAATTCCTGCACGGCCCGCACATTTCCGTCGGGAAGGGCTCGCTCGTGATCGGATTCTCGACCGTCGCGGAGACGCGCTGGGACGATGCGCACCGCTACCTCGACACGATCGGCGTGCCCTTCCTCGATGTCGCCAATGCGGATTGGCTGGCTCAGATCCTCTGGGGCCAGCGCTTCACGATCGACGCCTGCCGCCGCCTCGGCATCGATCCCGACCTCCTGCGCAGCGACGAACCTTCCTACAAGAAAGCCCTCGCCGAGCTCTAGCTCGACGAGGGCCTTCGCACGTCCCGTCTTACGGCGCTACTTCGTCGGCTGAGCCGGCGCCGCCGCGGCGGGAACATCGCACTTCGACGCGTGGCACTTGCTCGCAAGATAGCCGCCCGTGGCGCCGATCGCCAGCAGGCCGATCACCGCGAGCGTCTTGCCGCCGCAGCACTTCGTCGTGCAGCACGCCTTCCCGTCCGTCTTTTCCTGGCTGTCCATGTTCATTCTCCTTTTGAATAGTTCGACTATTGAAATATTTACGTCAAAAAAAATCAGGCCGGCTTCTTCTCCGTCTTTATGCGCTCGGAGATCTTGCTGAACAGGCCGAGCAAAGCGTCCTGCTCCGCGGTGTTGAGCCCCTTCAGCAGCCCGCGCGAGAACTCGACCGGCCCCGCCATCGCCTCCTCGTTCAGCGCGCGCCCTTGCTCGGTAAGCTCGACCTGCACGACGCGCCGATCCTCGTTGGACCGGTCGCGCTTGACGAGCTTCTTGCTGACGAGCCGGTCGATGAGCCCGGTGGCCGAGCTGAGCGAAAGGCAGATCATGTCGGCCAGGCCGCTCATCGGGCAGCAGTCCTGACGCCCGACCGCGCGCAGCACGCGGATCTCCTGCCAGCTGAGCTTCTCGCGCACGGCGGAATTCTTCTTGTCGGCGCTCTCCGCCTCCTCCATGACCGTCTGGAGGTGGTTCGTGAGCTGGCGGGCGCGCTCTTCGTTGTTCATGGTTCGATTATCGAATGCTTCGACTTTCGAAGTATACCAGGTGCTCAACGAAGTGTCAAGGCCTTTCGCGAAGGCGCGCGAGCTAATCGTGGATGTAGGCGAAACGTTTTTCGGAGGCGGCCAGGCCGGCCCGGTTGAACTTGCTCTGGTATTCCTTGAGGGTCCCGAAGACGCGGTCGAAAAAGAAGAAGCAGATGCCGTAATTCGTCGGCATGACGCCCTGGTCGTTGAAGGTGTAATGATGGACGTCGTGGTAGCGTCGGATCTTGATGAACCAGTTCTTCAGCAATGCCGGCGCATCCTGCATCCAGAAATATTTGAGATGCATCGCGTCATGCATGTATCCGAAAAGGATCCAGGACCAGCCCAACGCTCCCCCCGTGAAAGCGATCTGGTATGCGATCGGAACTCCGAGGAGATGACAGCTCCCGTGGATGGCGATGAGCAGCAGTCCGATCGGGATGATCCACTCCATGCCGATGCCGGCGATATTGGCGCGCGTCGCTCCGGAAGAGAGGTAGATGCCGTTCAAGCGGATGGGCTTGGACGGGTGATACTCGCGGAGATGATGCTGCATATGGCTGCGGCTGAGCCACTTGATCTTGTCGTTATGAAGGAGGATGTGCAGCCAATAGCCGAAGAACTCCGCGAAAATAACGCCGCTGATGGCGATGGCGATCGACGTCATATGAGCCTCCATGCTTTCTCGAGCGTCCCGGCGGGCGCGCCCCAGCCTGCGAGCAGCGCGCGGGCCGCACGGATGCCATAGTAGCGCGGCTCCTTGAGCTTCGGCTCGACCTTATCCAGCTTCCAGATCTGGGTGGCGCCGTGAAGGGTGCTCCAGAAGATCAGGGCGCGCTCTCGGCTGTCCCCCTTTGGCAGGCCGCCGGTCGCCTCGGCATCCTGGAAAAGAACCTGCCCCTGCGCGAAGAGGGCGGCGGCCGATTCATTCAATCGCTGCGTATGCTGGCGGGACTGGAATTCTCCAGGGTCGCCCACGATAAGGCCGATCAAAGCCGCCTCTCGAGGCAGAACGCGCTTCAAGCCGACATAGAAATCCGCGGCTGCCAGCAACCTGTAGAGAGCGGCCTCGGCCCCCGAGCCCTTGGCCATCCATTTCGGGATCTCCTTCATGAGAGCGGCAAGGATATTTCGTTGAGCGTAGTCCTGAAGCTCCGCCAGCAGGGCTTCCTTCGATTCGAAGTAGCGGTAGAGAGCGCCCGGGGTATAGTCCAGATCCCCGGCGATCCGGTTGATCGCGAGCCCCGGACGCCCTTCATCGCAAGCCAGACGCAGGGCCGTGTCGAGGATTGCCGCTCGCCTGGCCTCCTGCTTGCGCTTCACGCGGCCGGTGCCGGTTTTCATATTATGTAAACCATATTCACATAATAAATCAAGTTTACTCAACATGTCAAGCGGCTGATCCCTGATAACTCGGGCATGATTTGGTAGTATGTTCACCGCGGCGGGGTAGCTCAGTGGTAGAGCACCGGTCTGAAAAACCGGGTGTCGACAGTTCGATCCTGTCCCCCGCCACCATTTTAATGAGATACGTCTTGCCCGCCGTCGCCGTCGTGTTCCTCGCGATCCTGGGCTGGGCCCAGAGCGCCGCGGTTCCCGTGGTGAAGCCTTCCGCCAAGATCGACTGGAAGGCCTCCGGCAGCCTCCCCCCCGGCGCGGAATACCACCTGATCTACGAGGATCCCAAAACGCACGCGGTTCAGACCCTCGTGCGCTTTCCCAAAGGCTACGGGCTGCCCGCGCACTCGCACTCCGCGGACGAGACGATCCTCATGCTGAAGGGCAAGCTCGTCATCGAGCTCGCAGGCAAGAGCGAGACTTTGGCCGCCGGAGGCTACGCCGTGATCCCCGCCGGCACGACGTTCTCGCTCAAGGCCGCCGGCTTCGGCGGCGCGGACTTCCTCGCCGCGTTCAACGGCCCCTTCGACATGAAGGGCGCCCCCAAGCCCTAAAGCCGGAAGGCGACCGCCTTCGGCAAAGCCTCGAACACGACAGGCGCCGTGCCGTCCGCATCCCCGTCGATATTGAGCGGCAAGGCCTCATCCGAGTGTATCTCGATGCGCCGCGCACGGCGCAGCACGACGCCCCGGCGGCCAAGGTGACCGCCCGAATGCGCGCGAGGAAGCAAAGCCATGAGCTCCAGGCGCGGCATGTCGGCGATCGTCAGCAGATCGAGCAGTCCATCCTCCGCGTCCGCCTCAGGCGCCAGCTTCATCCCTCCGCCGAACGTGCTCGTGTTCGCCGCGGCGACGAGATGATAGGCCGCCGGAGCCTCCTCGACCCCGTCGATCACAAGGCGCATACGCCTGGCCTTCGCGGTCAAAACGGCCAGCGCGCCCTCGACCAAATAGGTCAAGGTCCCGCCGAGGATCTTCCCATGCTTAGCCACCGAGACCGCGACCTCGCCCGGCAGACCGAGCGCCGCGACGTTGAGAAAATGCCGTGATCGCGGCGCGCCGTCCGCACCGCGAAATGTCGCCCGCCCCGCGTCGATACGCCGGCGCTTGCCCTCAGCGAGAAATTTAGCCCACGCCTCCGGCTCGCTCGGCACTCGCATGTGCTTGGCGAAATCGCACCCCGAACCGGCAGGGAATGTCGCGAGCACGGAGTTGCGCCGAACGTGCTCGGGCACGGCGAGGTACCCATCGATGACCTCTCCCACCGTGCCGTCGCCTCCGACAGCCACTATGAGGTCCACGCCCGCACTCACCGCCTCGCGCGCAAGCTCCCTCCCGTGCCCCGGCATCTCGGTGCGGGCCAGCTCCAGGTCGGGATACATCCGTTGCGCCAGCGCCCGGGCCTTCTCCCAGCGCCCGCCCGCCCTCCCATGCCCCGCCGCCGGATTAACGATGAACAAGGTTCTCATACGGTGTCGGTCATTTTACGATTGTTTGAATGAGGAAGGGGCGGCCGGGTGAGGTCTCGAGGGGTCTGGGTCGCGCGACCGCGATGCTCACGGGTCGCGCAAGACCCGAAGCGCGGCTCAATGCCGCGCGTCCCCGAGAGACCTCACCCGGCCGCCCCACCCCATTTCAGCATTGCGCGTAAGTGTAAGCCTGACACCAGTATAAAGAACCGCCCCGACCGGGAGGGGTGCCGGTCGGGGCGGGTGTGTACGGTACGAAAGTCTAGCGGGCGAGCTTGCCGGCGTCGATCATGCCCATGCCCTGCATCTCGGCGGTCAGGCCGCCGGCGAGAGGCATCGAGGCCTTCTTGAGCTGGGCGAACACGCCGTCCGGCCCATTCAGGCCGACGTAGCCCTGGGAGACCGCCAGCGCCGCGAGGCCGGCCACGTGCGGGGCCGCCATCGAGGTGCCGGAGTAGGAGATGAAGCCTCCGCCCATCTTGGCGGACAGCACGTCCACGCCGGGGGCGATGAAGTCGACCTCGGGTCCGCGGCTGGAGAAGCCCGCGAGCTTGTCGTTGGAGTCGGAGGCCGCCACCGCGATCGTGTCCTCGTAAGCGCCCGGGAAGCCGACCGAGGCGCCGGAGTTGCCGGCCGCCGCCACGATGACGACGCCGGAGCCGCGAGCGAAGCGCACGGCGCGCTTCATCGCTTCGCTGTCGACCGGCGCGCCGAGCGACATGTTGGCGACGTCCATGTGGTTCTTCGCGACCCAGACGATGCCGTCCACGACGTCGGACAGGTTGCCCGAGCCGTCGGCGTCGAGGACCTTCACGGCGTACAGGCGGGCCTTCGGCGCCACGCCGACGACGCCCTTGCCATCGCGCTTGCCGGCGACGGTGCCGGCGACGTGCGTACCATGGCCGTTGTCGTCCTGATAGTCGGCCGGGTTCTCGGTCTTCGTGATCGCCGAGTAGCCGCCGTCCACGCTGCCCGAGAGATCGGGGTGGGAGGCGTCGATGCCGGTGTCGATGACCGCGACCTTCACGCCCTTGCCCTCGGTGATGGGCCAAGCGGCGGGAGCGTGGACGCGGTTGATGCCCCACGTCTCTTCCTTGCGCTGCGCGGCCTTCTCCGAGGCCATCGGGTTCTGGATGAAGGAGGAAGCCTTCGGCATGTTCAGCCCGGCCATGACTCCATTAAAGGAAGGCATCGGCACGGCCTGAAACGAGACCTGCGCGGACTCGATCCACTTGACGCGGCGATCGGCCTCGATGGACACGATGCGGTTCGAGCCTTTCGCGAGCTTGGCGCTGAACGCCGCGCCCTTGCCGGTCGCGAGAACCTGGCCGGCGGGTACGTCCACGATGGCGACCGAGACTTCCGAGTCGGTGTCGCCGTTCGTCGCGATGTGCTTCGCGGCCTTGAGGCTCATGGCGCCGAGCGCGGTGTCGCGATCGGACTGCTTGGCCTTGGCGTCGAAGGTCACGATGTAGCGCTTGGTGCCCTTCGGCGCGGGTGTCGCCGAGGCGGTGGCGGCCGTGAGAGCCGCGATCATCAGTCCGGTCATCAGTTTCTTCACTTTGTTCTCCCCTTGCTCTCCGGTGAGGGACCGGAGCAGGTCTTTCGTCTTGACGTATTATGGTCGGAAGGCCCAGGTCCGACATGAGGCGTAAGACCTAGTATCGTCTAGGCCCAAAGGCCTATGCCCTAGGTCCTCCGACCCGTGGGCTTAGGCCCTGCACTAGGCCCTACCGGACGAGCTTGGCCGCGTCCACAACGCCCGCGCCCTGCTCGGAAGCCGTGAGGCCCGGGACCTTCGTCGCCGCGCGCCGCAGAGCCGCGCGCACCGCGTCGACGCCGTGCGCGCCGCGAGCGACCGCGAGCGCGCCGAGGCCCGCCATGTGGGGCGTCGCCATCGACGTCCCCGCGTAGCTGTCGTAGCCGCCGCCCGGGACCGAGGACTTGATATCCACGCCCGGAGCGATGAAGGCGACCTGGTTGCCGCGGCTGGAGAACTTGGCGATCGTCTCGTTCGGGGCGAGCGCGGAAACGCAGATCGCCTCAGGGTACGCTCCCGGATAGTTGACCGAGCCGCCGTCGTTGCCGGCCGCCGCGAAGACGGCGACGCCGCGCACCTGCGCGTACTTGAGCGCGGCGCGCATGAAGATCGTACCCATCGGGGCGCCGAGGCTCATGTTGGCGACGTCCATCTTGTTGTTGCCCGCCCAGATCAGTCCTTTGATGATCGAAGAGAGCCCGCCCGCGCCATCCTTGTCGAGGACCTTGACGGCGTACAGGCGCGCCTTCGGGGCCACGCCGACGACGCCCTTGCCGTCCAGGACGCCGGCGATGGTGCCCGCGACGTGCGTGCCGTGCTCGTTGTCGTCCAGGTAAGGCTTCTTCGGGTCGAGCGCGTTGTAGCCGCCCGCGCAGTTCGCCTTGAGGTCCGGATGATTGCAATCGATGCCGGTGTCGATGACAGCCACCTTCACGCCCTCTCCTTTAGTAACGGCCCACGCGGCGGGAGCGTCAACGCGCGCGATGCCCCACGGAACCTCGGCGGCGTCCACGCCGGCCGGAAGCGGATAGACGGGGCGCGCCGAAGGCGGCGTGACGACAGGCAAGGCGGCCTTCACCATCTCAAAGGAAGGAAAGGGCGCCCGGAAAACGGGAACCTCGAGCAGCCAGTTCCTATATATGTCCTCCTGAACCTCGAGCACATCGGGGAGCAGGGCTGCCTTTTCGGCGAAGGTGGAGAACATCTTGGCTTCAGGGACCTCGGCGACGAGCGCGCCGATCTCAGAGAGGTCGTCGGCCTTGGTCGCGCCGAGAGACTTGAGCGCGGCTTCGCGCTGCGCCGCGGTGGTGCCGTCTTTGAACGCGACGAGGTAGCGCTTGGCTCCCGCGGCGGACGCGCACACCGGCATCAGCGCGACGAGAACCGACATCACGATAATCTTTTTCATGATCTCTCCCAAGACTCCTCTAAGCCACCGTCGATGATTCGGCCCCTTTCTACGGATTTTGGAAGGGGCACTCCCTCGCTCTGCTCGGTCGCAATTTAGCATACTCCGGTCCGAAAGGCCTAGTGGAAATTAGGCCTAATAGGCTTATATTTTTAGGCCCTATGGCCGCCCCCTTATTGACGCGAGAGCGGGCGCAGTCTATACTGAGTCCGATGATCAAACACCTCGCCGTGCCCATGCTCCTTCTCTGCGCGCAGCTCGCGAGCGCACAAGCCGTCGCCGACCCGCCGCTCGTGGAATCGATCAAGGCGGGCGACATCGCAGGGCTGAAGGCCCGTCTCGCCGCCGGCGCGAACCTCTCGGAGAAGGACCAGTACGGCTGGACCGCCGCGATGTGGGCCGCCGGCCACTCCGACGCGGCCACGCTGAAGGCCCTGCTCGCCGCGGGCGCCGATCCCGCGCCGAAGGACGCGCCCGATTACTCCGCGATCGTCGAGGCCGCGAAGGGCGGGAAGGCGGCGAACGTCGCGCTGCTCGCCGCGCGCGGCCTGGACTGCTCGGCCCATGATGCGACCGGCGCTCCCGCGCTCGCCTACGCGGCGACGGTCTCGACGACAACGGTCTCGGCGCTGCTGGCCTGCAAGGCGAAGGTCGACGCGCGCGACGCGAACGGGCGCACCGCTTTGATCCGCGCCTCCCAGCTTGGCCGGAGCGCGGCGGCAAAACTGCTGCTCGCGGCCGGAGCGAAGATCGACGCAAAGGACAAGTTCGGATACACCGCGCTGATGTGGGCCGCGCATGGCGGCTGGACGGACACGGTGAAGGCCCTGCTCACGGCGAAGGCCGACCCCGCGCTGAAGGCCGCCGACGGGCTCACCGCGCTCGAGATGGCCCGCGCGCGCGGCCACGCCGCGGCCGCCGACCTCTTGAAATAGCCGCATGAGGAGACTGCTCGCGGCGACGGCCCTTGTCGCCGGCCTGTGCTGCGGCGCCGCGGCCGATCCCTCCTCGCCCGCCCTCGACAGAGCGGCCGCGGCGTTCCGCTCCGGCGACCGCAAGCTCGCTCTCCTGCTCGTCGCGGCGGCTCGAAAGGAGGCGAGCAACGCCGAACAACGCGAAGCCGTGGCCTTGCTCTATGCGGACCTCAAGGATTACGCGACCGCGCAGTCTCTGATGAACGACCTGATCCGCGAGTCGCCCCAGGAGCCGCGCCTGCGGCTTTACCTCGCCACCATCGTCGCGCGCGCCGGCGACCGCGGGGCGACCCTCGTCGCGCTCGGCGAAGCGCGCAAGCGCGGCCCCAGCGCCGCGGACCGCCAGCGCATGGCCTTCCTGCATCAGGACTTCAAGGATTACAGCCCGGCGCGCGAGCTGCTCGACGGCCTTATCGCAGAGTCCCCCCGGGACCTGAGCGTCCGCCTCGACCGAGCCTCGCTGGCGGCACAAGCCAAGGACGCTCCCAGCGGCCTCGTACACCTGGCCGCGGCGCGCGCGCTCAAGCCGGGCCCGGAGGAGCGCCGCCGCATGGCCGCGCTCTATCGAGACCTGGGCGAGCTCGGCCCCGCGCGCGCCCTGATCGACGACCTCATCCGGGAATCACCCGCGAACGCCGGGCTTCGCTTCGAGCTCGCGTCCCTCGCCGTGCGCTCAGGCGACCGCGGCGCGGCCCTCGCCGCTCTCGCCGCGGCGCGCGAGCGCGGCCCGAGCCCGGAGGAGCTGCGCCGCATCGCGTCGTTCTACCAGGAGCTGAAGGAATACGCGGAGGCACGCGCCGTGCTTGCGGGCCTTGCCCGGGACGCGCCGCGGGAGCCCCGCGCCTGGCGCGATCTCGCCGAGTTCGACGCGCGTCGCGGCTCACGCGCCGCGGCCCTCGAGTCCCTCGCCGCGGCGCTGAAGCTGGAGCCGGACCTCCAGGACCGCCAGGCCATATCTCGGATCTACGAGGACCTGAAGGAATACAAAACGGCGCGAGCCATGATCGACGCGCTCATCGCGGAGCAGCCGAGCGACCCCCAGCTCCGGCTCAATCGCGCCTACTTCGCCGCGGATACGGGCGACAGAAAGGCCGCGCTCGCGTTCCTCGCCGAGACCCGCGAACGCTCTCCCGATCCCGACGACCGGCGCCGCATGGCGACGCTGTACGAGAGGCTCGGCGAGCAGGACCAGGCCCGCGACATCGTCAGCGAGCCTGATAAAAAAAGCCGTTGACGAAAATGGACGCCGGGGCTATACTGCGAATGAGGACGACATGAAGAAAACACTGGCGAAGTCGGCCCGGCACCACAAGGCTTCATCCCGCAAGTCGAAGGGCGGAAAGGCTCTCGAGTTCGAGCAGGGTTGGAACGAACTCGAGGCGCAGCATGACCGCCTGAAGACCGATTGGATGAGCCTCTCGGTTCAGCTTGGGATCGGCGGATCCGATAAAGCGGCTTACGACTAGAAGATTAAGGAGTTTCCTTAACTCTTCTGTGCCGGCCGCTTGCGGCCGGCCTGAAGCTTAGGCTTCGTCGTCATCGACACGGCGCTTGAGGCGCACGGTGCGCTTCTGCGCGCGATGCCCAAAACGAGCGACCAAGGTTTCCGCTGCGGAAAGCCTCTCTCCGGTCCAGCGATGAGCCTTCAGGCCTTCGAGCAGCGCGTGCCCATCCAGCCTCGCCACCTCCGCCCATAACCCCGTCTTGCGCGCCTCGGCCTCGAGCTCCGCGTGCTTCTCGGCCTCGCCGGTCTTCGTGGGCAGATGCATCTCTTCCTTCACCGTCACCGATGCCTGCGCGCGCTCTCCCGCGACGACCGACACCTTCTCCGCCTCGGCCCACTCCGCGATGTCATCTTCCGCCTTCTCGCGCTCAGCCTCCACGGTCTTGAGCTCATCCTTCAGGCGCTTGCGGCGGTCCTCGATCTCCGCGTAGCGCGCCACGAGCTTCACGCCGCCATCCTTCGCGCGCTCCGCCGGAGGAAGGGCCGCGACGCGTATCGGATCGGCGAAGAGAGGGCACAGGTCGCGGTACTCGCACCAGTCGCACAGCGGGCTCGGCCTGGGCTCGAATACATGGTCGTGCTTGATCGCGGATATCAGCGCGCCCGCGTCTGCCAGAAGCTTCGCCCGCGCGGCGTCGTCGCGGACCGAGACCAAGGTCTTGCCGTGGCGCACGTAGTGCCACTTGAGCCGGACCTCCTTGGTGTCCGGCCACTCGCGGCGCACCGCAAGCTCATACAGCGCGAGCTGCCAATCTTCGTCGGCATGCTCCTGGTTCGGCAGCGATTTCGCGGTCTTGTAGTCGACGATCTCGAACGCGCCGTCAGGCGCCAGCGCCAGGCGGTCCACGAAGCCCTCGATGCGGTATTCATGCCCGTCGACCATGATCGGGAATCCAACGCGCTTCTCGATCGCGACCGTGCGGTCCTCGGAGAAAGGCTGGTGGGCGTTATAGTACAGCTCGACGCAGTCCCGCCCGACCTTCTTCCAGTCATTCATCTCGAAGCGAGGATCCTTCTCGACGACCGTTTCGTCCCACTCCGCCGCGAACTCCCGCTCGTAGATCTCGTGAAGCTCGGGGAGCGCCGGGACCTTCCCCCCCGTCACGAGCGCGTACAATTCCTCGAACGTCGAGTGCACCGCTACGCCGACGACGGTCTCAGGCGTCTTGCGACGGCGCGAGATCTTGTCGACGTAGCGGTACTGGTAGCGCCTCGGGCAGTTCTGATAGACCGAGAGCTTCGACGGCGAGTATTTGGAGGAGCGGTCCTCCTCCAAATGCGGTTGTTCCATCGGCTAGATCATCTCCAATAGCGCAAAATGAAGATATTCAGTCTCGGGCATCGCGAGCAGGATCGGATGGTCCGTCGCCTGGCCGCGCAAGGTCACGAAGCGCATCGGGCGCTCGGCCTTGGCCTGCGCGTTACGCAGCATCAGCACGAAGTCCTCACGCGAGACGTGATGCGAGCACGTCGCCGTCGCGAGCAGGCCGCCTTTGGGCAGAGCGCGCATCGCCTGAGCGTTGAGCTTCGTGTACAGGCGCAGAGCCTGCGGCAGATGCTTTTTGGCGGGCACGAGGCTCGGCGGGTCGAGCACGATCATATCCGGCTTGAACGGCTGCTGGCCGCGCGCGAACGACTCGAGCACCACCTCCGCGTCGCCCTCGTCTGCCGACACGATCCCGTCGACACCGTTGAACTTCGCGTTCTCGCGCGCGAGCTGGATCGCGGGGCCCGAGCTGTCGAGCGCGAGCACCGACTTCGCCCCCGCCTTGGCCGCGGCGATCGCGAACCCGCCGGTGTAGCAGTAAAGATCGAGCACGCTGCGCCCCGCGAAGTACGGGCGCAGGAAGGCGCGGTTCTCGCGCTGGTCGAAGTAATGGCCGGTCTTCTGGCCTTCGCCCAGAGGTGCTGCGAAGCGCAGGCCGTTCTCCATGATCGGCACGCGCTCCGGGACGGAGCCCATCAAGGTCCGGCACTCGAGCGGCAGGCCCTCGAGCGCGCGCACCTTATGGTCGTTCTTGAGGTAGATGCCCTTGGGCTTGACGAGCTCCTCGAGCGCGGCCTGGATCCACGGCATGCGGCGCTCGATGCCGGCGGACATGACCTGAAGCACGAGGTAGTGGCCGTAGCGGTCCACGACCAATCCCGGAAGCCCGTCCGACTCGCCGTAGCAGAGGCGGTACGAGGTCTCGCCGGGCAACGCCTTCTCCCTGTAAGCGATGGCCTCGGCGAGGCGGCGTCTAAAGAAGCCTTCGTCGATGATCTCCTTCGGATCGCGGGTCAGCACGCGGCCGCCGATGAGGCTGTTCGGATTATAGAAGGCCATGCCGAGCGATACGCCGGCCGCCGTCACAACGACGCCGAGATCGCCGGGCAACGGCGGATGGTCCGACAGCACTTCCTTGATCTCATTTGAAAAAATCCAGAGATGCCCAGCCTTGACGCGCTTATCGCGGTCGGGGTTGAGGATGATGCGCAACGGCTTCTCGGCGACGGCGGCTTCAGGCACGGCTTTGGCGGCTTCAGTCATGGTCATTCTCCTTGCGGCAGGGTTCGGCTAGAAACAGCCGCCCCTCTATTTACGACCGACTTGGGGCCAGACCTCCCGTTGTTGCGTAAGTCCGGAGTTATGCAACAACGGGAGGTCTGGCCCCATCCTACAGGCAGCCGCCGCGCTTCAGGATCTCGCGCGCGGAGGCTCCATACGGCTCGAGCGAGAAACAGGCGTCGAGCTCCTTGTGCGACAGGCGTTTGGAAACGTCGGGATCCGCCGCCAAATGATCCTTTAGAGGCCGATTGTCCTTCCAGGTCTTCATCGCGTTGCGCTGGACGAGATCGTAGGCTTCGAGGCGTCCGAGGCCGGCGTCGATGAGGCGCAGCAGCACCTTCTGCGAGAAGACGAGGCCGTTCATCTTCTCCAGGTTACGCTTCATGTTCTCCGGGAACACCTGCAGGCCGTCGAGCACCTGCTCCAGGCGGTGGAGCATGAAGTCGAGCGCGATGTGCGCGTCGGGAATGATCATCCTTTCGTTGGACGAATGCGAGATGTCGCGCTCGTGCCACAAAGCGCAGTTCTCCGTCACCGCCGACTCGTAGGTGCGGATGAGGCGCGCCAGGCCGCAGAGGTTCTCGCACAGCACGGGATTGCGCTTGTGCGGCATAGCAGAAGACCCCTTTTGGCCGTCAGAAAACGGCTCCTCGAGCTCGAGGATCTCCGTTTTCTGCAGGTGACGGATCTCGAGCGCGATGCGCTCGATGAAGCAGGCCGTCAGCACGAGCGAATGGAAGTATTCGGCATAGCGGTCGCGCGGCACGACCTGGGTCGAGACCGGCTCGCAGCGCAGGCCGAGGGCGTCGAGCACCTTAGCCTCGACCTCGGGCGACAATTGGGAAAAAGCGCCCACGGCCCCGGAGATCTTGCCGTAGGCGATGAGCTCGCGCGCGGCGCGCAGGCGGCGCAGGCAGCGCAGGCCCTCGGCGTGCCAGCCGGCGACCTTGATGCCGAAGGTGATGGGCTCGGCGTGCACGCCGTGCGTGCGGCCGACCATCCAGGTGCGCTCGTGCTTGCGCGCGAGAGCCTTCAAGCGCTTGAGCACGGCCTCGACGTCGGCGACGAGCAGGTCGGCCGAGTCGCGCAGCTGCAGCGCCATCGACGTGTCGAGCACGTCGGAGGAGGTCATCCCGTAGTGCAGATAGCGGTCCACCTTGGGAGCCTTCGTCTTCAATTCGCCGGCGACGGCCGAGAGCATGCCGATGACCTCGTGGCCGGCGCTCGATTCCTTGCGCCGCGAGGCGTCGAGCATGGATTTCTCGAGAAGCTTGCGCAGGGCCTTGAGCTCGGAGGCGGGCACGCCCTTCTCGCCGGCGATGGCCTTGAGCAGCTCCTCCTCGACGCGCAGCATCGCGCGCAGGCGGTTGTCGTCGGACCAGATGTCGCCCATCGCGGGCAAAGTGTAGCGTGGAATCATGATGCGGCCTCCTGTAAGATCAAACCTTCCACCGACTTGTCGAGACGACGGCCGAGGCGATGGAAACCCCAGCCGGCCGCGCCCGCGAGCGCGCCGGCGGCCAGCCACGGCGCGGGCGCCCAGCGCCCGCTGAAATGCTCGTAGCCGAGGCCGCCGAGCAGCGGACCAAGGGCCTGGCCGAGAGACTGGAGCAGGCCGTGAAAACCGAGATAACGGCCCTTGAGCCGCGCCGGCGCGAGGTTGGCGGCGAGCGTTTCGATGCTCGGCGAGACGATGATCTCGCCCAGCGTCACGATCGCCATGCCCAGCGCCAGCGGCCACCAGCCGCGCGCGAATCCGATCCACGACCAGCCCGCGAGATAGAAGAGGCAACCCGCGGCCGCGGCTCGAGAAAGTTCGACGCGCGATATGAGGCGCGTCGCCGCCTGCTGGAACAGGACGACGAGGGCGCCGTTGACCGCGAAGAGAAAGCCGACCTCGGTCGTAGTGAGGCCGCCGCCCGCGGTCGCGTGTACCGACAACGGCGCCACGAGCTGGGACATCGAGCAGGTCACGATCAGGCTCAGGACTCCGAGTTCCAGGAAGAGAGGGTCGCGCGCCGCCTTCATGGTTCCGCTCCAGGCGAAACCCTCGCCCGAGCGCTCGGCGGGCGCCGCGGGGACGAGTCCGAGCAGAAGGCCGAGGCACAACACGCACATCGCCGAGGTCGCCGCGAACATGAACGAGTACGAGTACCCCGCCATGAAGCCGCCGATCGCCGGACCGACGGCCCACGCCGCGTTCTGGGCCACGCGCAGGGCCGAGTAGGCGCCCGCGCGACCACCCGCCGGATGCTCGTGCGCGATCCACGCCCGCACCGCCGGGGAGTAGAAATGTCCCAGGAACGCTCCGCAGACGTGAAGCGCGATGATCACGGAGACCGGCCATTCGCCGGCGATGCCCGCCGCCATCAGCGCGGTGAACACCGCGCGGCAGACGATCGACAACGCCATCACGCGCTTGCAGCCCCAGACGTCGGCAAGTTCACCGCCGAGCGCCTGGCCGACGGCCGCGGCTGCGATCGCGCCGCTGACCGCCAGGCCGACCAGACCCATCGGCATGCCGCGTTGCTCGTGGAAGTACAGGGTCAGAAACGGAAACGACAGCGCGAAGCCCGCCACCAGGACGGCGTGGCAGAGCAGAAGGGCCTTCAGCGCGGTCTTCGGCTTGGTCACTCGCCGTCCGATCCCAGCTCGATCTCGCGCTTGGCCGTCGACAGCGGCACGCCGGCCGCGCACTGAGGGCAGGTCTCGGGCGACGCGGCCTCGAGCGGGTAGCCGATCAGGCTGCGCACGGGCACGCCGAGGCACAGCGGCGCCTTCGAGCGGTCCACCATGGCGGCAACGCCCACGACGCGCGCGCCATAAGCCTGCGCGAGCGCCACCACCTCGCCGTTCGAGCGGCCCGTGGTAAGGACGTCCACGACGATCAGCGCACGCTCCCCGCGCTCCAAACGGAAGTCGCGACGGAACGCCATCGAGCCGCCGACGCGCTCCGTGAAGATCGCGCGGCTCTTCTTCGTGCGCGCGACCTCCTGGCCGAGGACGACGGAGCTCATCCCCGTCGAGATCACGACATCGACCGCGCCCAGGAACTTGGAGGCGATCGCCTTCGCGATCTTCTGCGCGACGTGCGGATATTGAAGGACCAGCGCGGGCTGCAGATAGACCGGCGTGTGCAGGCCCGAGGCCAGGCGGAAATGCCCGCTCGCCACCGCGCCGTGCTCCTGAAGCAGCCCCAGCACGTCCATCTTGTTCATTCGGCTCATGTCGCTCTCCTGTTCGCTTGGTGTCAGGCTTACCGGTATTTGCAGTATTCGATCGCAAACAATGCAAATACCGGTAAGCCTGACACCATTATAAGGTTTGAAGCTTCTCGATCGCCTCGAAACGTTTCTTGCCGGAGGCCCGGCCCTCATCGAGCTTGCGCTCGATCTCGTCCACGGGGATCTTCTTGAATCGGGGCTCTAGCTCGGGCTTGTTGAGGTCGCCCTTCACGCGGAAGCCGATCGCCGGGCGGCCGGCCTCGTCCACCCACCACTCGGGCAGGACGCCGTCGTACTTCGAGAGGCGCGTGAGCACGGTCATGTCCACCTGCTCGTGGCCGAAGTCGGCGTTCCCCTCGGCGAACGCCGCGAGCTGCGGGGAGGCCACGTGGAAGTAGCGCGTCGTGGCCACGCCCTTGGCCAGCCCGTACTCGCTCTCGATCTTCGAGAAGTCGAGCGTCTTCGGATAGGCGGTCGCCGTGCTGAAAATGGAGAACTTGTTCATCTTGTGCATGTAGATGAACGGCAGGAAGATCACGCGCAGCAGCTTGTGCGAGTCCTGCACCGCCGGGATATCGGCCACGCGTCCGGGGCCAAAGCGCACGCGGGCCTCGCCGCCGACCTTGTCGAGCGCCGGCGTCACGCCGTGGATGGACCAGAGCAGATCGAGGTCCTTGCACCAGAAGTTCGCCTGCTTGACCTCGCTCACGCGCAGATGCCCCACGGTGTCGGGGAAGCCGCGCGGGATGACGTACTTGAAGGTGCTGACCCAGGGCCGGCGCTCCCGCTCCTCCGCCGATATCGTCCGGGTCGAAACGGACGTCGCGATGCTGGCCATGAGGCGCTGGGCGTCCTCCCAGACGACCTTGTCGAGATTGCCGGAGATCAGGACCTCCTTCGGGGCGGAGAGGCGGTCCACCCGCCCCCGCAGCCGCAGGTGCGACTCTCTCCAGCGCAGCGCCAGATTCTCGACGGTCAGGGTCTGCTTGACCACCGACAGCGCGATCGCCAGCTCGTCGAAGGTATCGTTGAAGGCGATGACCTTGCCCTTCGTGACCGACGCCTTGACCGAGGCGAATTCGTCCGCGACGAGCACATCCAGATCGACGCCTTCGACGCGCCGGTCTCCCCAGCTCGCCTCGAAGCCGCGCAGGACGATCACGGCGTCCTTGATCTGCAGCGCGCCGAGCTTGCCCGCCACGGTCCCGCTCATGGTGGCCTTGCCAAGAGGCTTGCGGGCGGCCCAGGACGGGTGCCAGCCCGCGGATCTGTCGAGAACGGCGTCCTTCGTCGCGAACTGGGCGCGCAGGGAGGCGGTCTCCGCGCTCACATCGAAGACCCCGCTCGCGGTCGCCGTGCCCGCGGGTGTTTCGATCGACAGGCGTTCGACCTCCCAGATCGGGATCGAGGACCAGTTCACGCGCGCGCTCCACTTCGTCGCGGGCAGCGACAGCCGGAGGTCGCGGCCGATCCAGCGCGGCCAGCGTTCGGGCCCAAGCGCGGGCACGGCGGCCTCGACCTCGAAGACGGGATGAAGGAAGCCCGCGACCGTGCCCTTGCCCGTGATCGCGACGCCGTCCGCCTCGGCGGTGAAGCGATCGGCGCGCGCGGTCGCGCTCGACCAGCGCAGGCCGGCGAGGTCCATGCTGCCCTCGGCCGAGACGCTCGTCGTCAAGGTCCGCGTACCGAACGAGATGGCGTTCACGAAGGACAGAGCCAGAGGGAAGGGCTGATCCTGGTCGAAGCCGTCGGCACGCAGCGACAGATTCTCGAAGGAGATCTTGCGGCTGCGCCGGCGGTCGTCGATCTTCAGGACGCCGTTGCTGACGATAGTTTCCGCAGAGGCGAGCGCCAGCGGCAGGGCGCTGCCGTTCGCCGTCTTCGTGGCCGTGAACAGGTCGGCGATGTCCCAGGCCCCGTCCGTCTCGCGCGTGAGGAAGATCTGCGGCGACTCCAGGCGCACCGTGTCGAACTCGAGCCGGCGGCGCAGCAACGGACGAAGCTTGACGGTGACGAGCGCCGTATCGCAGACGAGCAGGTCGCCCTCGGCGCCGTTGGCGCGCCGCACACGCACGCCCTTGAATTTTAGGCCGCGAGGGCTGAGCACCATACGCTCGATCGAGACGTCGCGATGTAGCAGGGCCTGGAGCTGGGTGATCGCTATGACGCGCGCCTCTTCGGGGCCGAACTTATGATGGGCGTAGGCCGCGAGGCCCGCGATGATCAGGACGAGCACGATGAAAGAGAGGCCGAAGCCGCGAAGCACGGTCCGGAAGGCGCCCAAAAGGAGGCGAAGAGCGCCTTTATGCGCGGTCATGGAGCCTCATAAGGAATGATTTTACCTTATTCGGCTTCTTTACCTTACTCCCACGATCCGCAGGACCGTCGCGGACGCGACCGGTATCCAGAGGTTGTCGTTGACCCAGGGAGTCGTCGGCAGGAGCTCGGCCAGCGAGCCCGCGAGCGCCGCCGCGAACGCCGCGCCGGGCCGCACGCCGCAGGCGAGCGCCGCCGCGAAGCCGACCGCGAAGCCCGCGAGGCTGCCCTCGAGCGATTTCGCGCCGCCGAACAGCTTCGTGCGGCCGAACGCCTTGCCGACGAGCGCGCTCGCCGCGTCGCCGAGCGCCAGCTGAAGGATCGCCGCGCCCACGATCATCGGGTCGCCGCGCGCGATCAGCATCGCCGCCAGGCTCCCGGCCGTGGTGTGGAAGATGCCGCTGAAGTGCTTCTTCTCGGTCTCCCGGATCAGGCCGTCGAAGAAGCCGGTCAAGGCGCGCTCGATCGAAGGGACCTTGAGCCGCAAGGTCTCGATGACGAACACGAGGGGCAGCCAGACGGCCATCACGACCCCGGCACGCGGCCAGCCGAGCAGATGAAACGCCGCGAGATAGACCAAAGACAGCATGTGGAACGCCTTGCGGCCGAACTCCCGCTTGAGATCGCTCACCATGCGAGCGCCCTCTTCTTCACCGCCGACAGCGCGGGCTTGGCTCCCAGCCACGCCAGGCTCCAGAAGCGCTTCGTGTGGCCGCCTGCCTCGCGCAGGTTCGTCAGCAGAGGCACCGATTCCGGAAATAAGCCCTTAAGCAGAAGCATGATCATCAGCGCGTTGGCGATCGCGATCAAGGCCAGGGAGAACAGCACGCCCCCCGCCGCGTCGAGGTCCGGCTGGCGCGTCGAGGTCAGAGAATCCCAGGTGAACAGGAGATGCGCGCCCAAGGCGCCGCCGAGCAGGAATAAAAACAGCGCCTCGCCGCCGGCGTCGGGCTTGATCCACAGCAATATCCGATAGCCCAGCGCGACGGCCAGCGCATAGAACGGCACGCAGTACGGGGCGAGCGCGACGAAGGCGTTCGAATGAGACAGATCGACATGCCCCTCTTTTTCACCGACCGAGATCCCATACACGCTGCCGCCCGTCGCCCACGCGGCCATCGCGTGCGTGAGCTCGTGGCCCAGCACGTAGCTCCAGCGCGCGCCGCGAGCGGCCCACGCCACCGGGCCGAGAGGGCTCTGGATCAGCCAGCGGTGGATCGCCCATAGCGCGAAGGTGAGGACGAGCCCCGCCCCGAATGGCGCCGCCGTCGATGAGCGGACCGCGACGCCGGCCAAGGTCTTCGCCGACGCCCACAGCAGCGAGCCCGACAAGGGAAGAAGCGCGACACCTATGAGCAGGCGCAGCACCGGCTACTCCAGCATGTAGTCTTGGTAGGGGATCTTCTGGGCGTCGAGCTCTTTTTTCCAGAGCGCGCGCGCCTCCGTCATCTTGGCGCGCGCCAAGACGCTCCAGCGGTTCTCGGGCGGGCTGAACAGCTCGGCGGCGGTCTGGTACCAGACATAGGCGTACTTCAGCGAGCTTTCGGCCACCGCCTGATCGCGCTCGAAGCGCGCCAGGCCGGCCTTTCGATCATAAGCCGCGCGGTCCAGCTTTCCCTTCGCCATCTCGCGAGACAGCTCGCCCTCGCGCGCCGCGAGCTCCGCGTCGAAATGGGCCTTCTTCAGCTCCGGCTTGCGGCTCCACTCCATCCACTTCTCGCCTTCGAGATACGCCGAGCGCGCACGCAGGACCAGATCGACGCGCGCCATGCCGTAGACGGCCGCGATCAACGCCGCCGCGATCAGGACCGCGCGGCCCGCGCCGCGACGGCTATTCATACCGCGCCGCCAGGCGCGGTGCCGAGCAACCGGTGCAGCGCCGCGATGAGCATGGCCGGGCGCACGGGCTTTTGCAGGAAATCCTTGACGTTCGGCTCCTGGCGAATCATCTCGACGCTCTTGATGTCCATCGCGCGGCCGGTCACGACGATGATCGGGATGTGGCCGTAGCCCCGCGACTGGAGCTCGCGCAATGCCTCGTAGCCCCCCAGCCCCGGGAGCATGAAGTCGAGCACGATGGCGTCGGGGTCGCGCGCCGCGACCTTCGCCAGCGCCTCAAGCCCGTCCATCGCGCGGTCGGTGCGAAAGCCCTCCTTCTTGACGACGTGATCCATCAGGTCGAGCAGGGATTCGTCATCGTCGACGAGCAGGACGAGCTTGTCGGTAGGAGCGCTCACGCGGCCTCCGACGAGCGCGGCTTGAGCAGGCGCTCGAGCGTGGCTCCGAGCACGTTGGGCTTGAGCGGCTTCTCGAGGAAATCCACGACGTTCGACTCCTGGCGGATCATCTCCGACGTCGAGCGGTCGGTGTAGCGCCCCGTCACGACCACGATCGGAATACGCGAGAGCCCACCCGACTGGAGCTGGCGCAAAACCTCGAAGCCGCCGTAGCGGGGCATCATCAGGTCGAGAAGGATCAGATCGGGCTTGAGCCGCTCGGCTTTATGGAAGCCTTCCTCGCCGTCCACGGCGCACTCGACCCGGTAGCCGTCCTTCTTGACCAGGAAGGTCAGGAGCTCGCGCACGCCATCGTCATCATCGATGATCAGGACTAGCTTCGCGCCTTCGCCGGGTTGCGTCATGGGCCCCATTTTACCGTATTTTTGCCATCAGGATATGGCGCGGGCGAGCTTGCGGGGCTATACTACCGACGAGAGGTACCAACATGCGCCGAGCCCTCCGCCTACGGTCTTTGTTCTCCGCCGCCCTTTGCGCCGCGTTTTTCGTGCAGTCCACCGGCGCCGCCGATCTCGCGCCGATGCTCGCCCGAGGCATGATGCTGCCGCCCCCGGGACGCCTGGCGGCTTCGCCGCCAATAAAAATCGACACGATCGCTCGCGTTCCCGTGAAATCCGTCAAGCCCGCTGGCGAGCCTTGGCTCGCCTCGGCGATCATCGTTGCCAACTGGGTGACGGAGCGCCTCTCGTCGCCCGCGGCCACGCCCATCGCGGCCGCCGAAGCGATGCCCACGCCCGAAGAGCTCTCGTCCTATTCGGCCGCCGCAAACAATGAGCTTGCCGCCATCGCCTCGCTGCCGGCGCCCGAGCCTCCGTCCGACCGCATGCTCATCTCGATGGAAGGCCGCCGCGTCATCGCCTCCGGCCTCGCGGCCCAGCTCGCGTCGCTCCTGCAGTACCGCACCGAGCTCAAGCCGTTGCGCCCGCGCTTCGTCGGCGAGTGGGTCGGCAATGGACAGGTTCGCGCGCGGGTCGATTACCTCAATCCTCTCGGCGTCACCCGGGGAGAGGCCAAGGGCTTTCGCGTGACGCTGTCCGACGGCTACGAGCGCCTGCTTCCCAGCCGAGGGGCCATCCCGAACGCCCTGATGCGCGAGCTTCCGCTTTACTTCGCCGGCGACTCAGTCGACGTGGAAGTGACCGTGCTCAACACCGGCTCGACGCCGCTGACAGGCCTGAGCGTCGTCTCCGTGCAGGAGGAGTTCCAGGCGTCCGGAGAGCCCGGCGCCCCGATGACCTCTCCCGTGATCAACGGCGTGGCGAGCATCGCGCCCGGCGCGACCGCGGTGCTGCGCTGGCGCATCAAGCTGTCCACGATCGCCCGAGATGCCGTCAACTTCGAGCAGACCCACCTGCGCGTGCTGGGCAAGGATCCGGCCGGCGGCGAAAAGGTCCTGCTCGACCAGGCGCAGGCCGGCATCGTCGATCCGCCGGGCACGGACTAAGCCGTAGGCGTTGTTCTATAATGGCCGCCCATGGACTTCGACGAATTTCGCGGCCACGTTGAGCGGATCGACAAGCTGGCGTCCTCCGGCGACGATCGCGCCCTGCTCTCGGTCCTGGCCACGCTCGCGGATTCCGATCTTCCCGACCTGGACCGCGCCCGCCTCCTGAGCCAGGCCGCCCAGGCCCACGAGCGGCTCAACGAGCCGGACCAGGCGCTCGCGGCCTACGACCGCGCGGCAGGCCTCGAGACGCCCCACCATCGCTTCCAGGCCGCCTTCCGCAAGTCCGACTACCTGATGCGCCTCGGCCGCAAGGACGAGAGCCGCGATATCCTTAGGGCGCTGATAGAAAGGCCCGAGGCCACGCTCTCCGAGCGCCACTCCTTCGAGGCCCGCCTCAAGCTCCTGCGCCGCGTCGCGTAATAGGGGTCAGGCTTTCCGATTTTCCAATTGTGTGGCCGGACTGACTACAGAATTGAAAAATCGGAAAGCCTGCCCCCTAGCGGGGCTGAGTCTTCAGGGTCTTGTGGAGCGCGGCGATGAACTTGGCCATCTTGACGGGCTTGGCGATGAACTCGACGACGTTCGCCTCGGCGCGGATCATCTTGATCGTCGAGTCGTCGAGGGCGCTGCCGGTGACGACGAAGATCGGGATGCGGCCGCACAACGAGCCCTGGAGCGAGCGCAGGAACTCATAGCCCCCCTGGCCGGGCATCATGAGGTCGGTGATGATGAGGTCCGGCGTCTGCGACTCGAGCTTCGCGGAGGCGTCGAGCCCGTCCACCGCGGTGAGCACGCGAAATCCCTGAAGGCTCGCCGCCATCTCGAGGAAACTGCGCACCGTCTCATCGTCGTCGACCACGAGCAGGAGCTTCTCGCCCGGAGCCGTGAGCTTCGGGGCCTCGGCGGCCGACGACGGCTCGGCCGGCCCGGCGGGCAACGCCGCCGCCTGCTGCGCCGCCTGATGCTCGACACGCGGCGGAGCGGCGGTGAGAAAAATGCCGCTCGAGTCAGGATCGAGCGCGCGCGCCAGATCGGGGAAGGTCTGAGCGGGCTTCCACGCGTCCTGGGTGGTCGCGCCGAACGGGAAAACCAAGGTGTCCTTCCTGAAGCCCGGGCGCAGGACTAATTGGGCGGCCTCGAAAGGACCGATCGCTTTTCCCTCTTCATGGAGGTAGTACGGCATAGGACGCAGTATACCTCCCCAGGCGAGCACACGCCAGGCTCATCGGGAAACGCTATCATGAGCTTATGACCTTCAGCCGCGGCGCGCGGGCATTGCTCGGACTGTGCGCCGCCTATTTTATATTCAGCGCCGTCATGAGCGCGCTCGCGCCGTGCGGCAGCTGGGACAACGTCGTCTTCGGTGCGAAGCTGTGGAACGAGGGCGACCCCGGCGGCTATTACATTCCGAGCGCGCACGAGCTGTACTCATCGCACGGGCGCCTGCTGTATCCCGGCCATCCCGGCCTGCCTTTGCAGATCCTTCTTCACGCGATCCAGGCGGGGAATTTCGCGCTCTTCGCCCCTCCCGGCGCGGGCTTCAGCGCCTTCACCGCCGTGCATCTCGCACGCGTATTCCTGCTCTCGAAGCTCGCGATGACCGTCGTCCATCTGATCTCGTTCGGCCTGTTCCTCGCCTTCGCCCGGCGGCTGCTGGGGAACGAGCGCGCGGCCCTGTTCGCGACGTTCGGCTATGCGACCTGCCTGCCCGTCGCCTATTATCTTTCGCGCGTCTCCGTCGAGCCTCTGATGATCGTCTGTTTCCTGGGGATGTTCCTCGCGCTCTGGAGACACGAGGACGACGGCGGCCCGGCATGGGCGGGGCTGGCCGGGTTCGCCGCCATGTCCGGGCTGGCGACGAAGTTCCATCTTCTATGGCCCCTGCCTCTGATCGGCCTCACGATGCTGCGCCGGCGTCCAAAAGGGCTGCTCGCATTCGCGGGCGCGGCCGTGGCCGCCTTCGTCCTCTACTCGGCTTTGCTTGATTGGCGGGACTTCCTCTCCTACTGGGAGGTGTCGGCCGTTCTCTCCGGAAGCCCGATTCGTCATGTCGTGTTCGGAATACCGCGCATGCCCCTTGCGAACTGGCTTCCGGGGCCGACGAGCTCGGGGCTGTTCCTGCTGTGCGAGGGGCCGCTGCTGGCGACGGCGGTCTACGGGTTCGTTCTATTCGTCCGCCGCCGCGACGCGGAGCGCGCGCGGCTCGCCTGGCCCGCGCTCGCGGTCGGCTACACCTTGCTCGTCTGGGCATACCGATGCGTAGCCGTGAGCGGAAGCTTTGCAGGTTTTCACTATCTGTTCCCCTTCATGCTGCTGGCCGGGGTCTTTTTCGGCGAGGGGTCGCAGGCCCTGCTCTCTCGCGCGCCGTCGTCAGGGAAGATCCTGTGGCTCATCCTCATCCATGCCGTCGTGCTGCGGGGCGTCCTCGACACTCGCGTCAAGGACGCCGCATTCTACCGTCGCGTGCGGCCTTATCAGACCTCGCGGCCGGATCTGTCCGGCCTTGGAATCATCAGGGACACGCCGCCCACGCGCTCCGCGTTGATCGAAGCGGCGAGAGCGGCGGTCCCTGACGCACCGTAGAACAGATTACTTTGCGGCGGGAGCCGGGGCGGCCTCGGGGGCAGGGGCGGCGGCATCCCTCTTCGCCTTGCGTTCCGCCCGCGCCTTCTCGCGCATGCCCTTGATCTTCTCGTGCTCGGCCTTGCGCTTCTCCTTCTGCTTCGCCCTGAAGGCCTCTCGATCCGCCTTCATCTCCTTCCTGAATTCCTGCTTCTCAGCCTTGATCTCGGGATTCCCCCCGCCGGCGGCGGCGGGCTTATCCTCGGCGCGGACGGGGACGATCAGGGCGAGCAGGAAGGCGGCCAACAACATGATTTTCATGGGGTCTCTCCGTAAGTGGGCGTTTCGACATGCTAGCATAACCCCCGAAAATGAAACGCGCAACCCCCCTCCTGAAGCTTTTGCTTGCGGCGGTCCTTGTGACCGGCGCAGGCGCGGCCCTCTGGGTGGTCTGGCTGCCTGACGTCAAGCCTCTCAAGAAGCGCCCGCCCGAGACCACGGCCTACATCGAGCTGCGCAAGAAGCAGGCCCTGGCCAAGGGCCGCAAGCTCGAGCTGCGCTGGACCTGGGTGGCCTCCGATGCGATCTCCGAGAACCTGAAGAGAGCGGTCGTGACGGCCGAGGACGACGAGTTCTGGCGGCACGACGGCGTCGACTGGGCCGCGATCCGCGACGCATACGAGCGCAACCGCAAGGCGGGCCGCTTCGCCGCCGGAGGCAGCACGATCACCATGCAGCTCTCGCGCAATCTGTTCCTATCGCCGAGCAAGAATCCCCTGCGCAAGGCGAAGGAGATCCTCATCGCGCGCCGCCTCGAACGCGAGCTCGGAAAGCGGCGGATCCTGGAGATCTACCTCAACGTCGTCGAATGGGGCAAGGGCGTGTTCGGGTGCGAAGCCGCGGCGCGCGCCTATTTCGGGAAATCCTGCGCGGACCTGACCGAGGAGGAGGCCGTCGCGATGGCCGTCGTGCTCCCCAATCCGCGCCGCTGGAATCCAGCCACGCGCGGCGTTTACGTCGAGCGCAACTCGAAGCGGATCATCGGCCGGATGATGGCGGCGGCCCGAGAGCGGGCCGAGGCCGAGGCCGACGCTGCGGACGACGATGAGATCATCGAGCCTGAGGTTTACAGCGACTCGACGACAGTGAACTCATCGACGGGCTCCTTCGACAGCGACCAGGGAAGGAAGCCCATCACCGAGGAGTAGAAGGCGCCTTCGCCGGTCCAACCGCTCATGTGGCGCAGCGGCACCGGGCTTTGGATCGTCCAGCCTTGGGTCCGCGCGCGCAGCGGGCGCGCCGGCCGGATGATATTGGAATTAACCTTCGTCACGATCACGATGCCGCCGGGCTTCACCTCGTCCCAGGCGCCGCGGGCAAGGTCGAGAGGCTTGCCTCCCTCCGCCACGACGTATTCCTGCAGACCCCAGTGCCCCGTGGTCCAAAGAGCGCGGCCGGGATATTGTCGCGCGACGAGGCGCGCGGCGTCGCGCTGGGCGCAGGCGTAGGTCCAATCCACGAGGCCTAAGCCGATGGAGAGCACGGCGCAGGCGGCCAAGGTCCCCGCCATGAGGCGCGGCGCGCCGGCACGCTCGGCCTCAAGGCGCTCGGCGAGCCAGAAGGTCAGCGGCGGCAGGAGCAGGACGACGAAGCGCGCAAGCACCGACCAATAGCCAAGCTGAAGGACGGCCACGCTCGCCGCCCATAAGGCCCACAGCGGCGCCCCTTTCGTGCGGCGGCCCGTCGCGAGCGCGCCAAGAGAGACCAAGGTCCCCCATGCGAGAAGAAATCCGGTCACACGGTCGACGGGACGCACGAGCGGGGCGAGGTCGAAGAAGGGAGACAGCAGAACGGCCGCGGCCGCCGCGGAGGCCAGGAGAACGCGCCGGGACGGACGCAGCGCGCCACCCCATGCGGCGACGGCGACGCCGCAGCCGCCCGTGAAGCACAGCAGCGAACGCAGCTTATGGCTCGGCGCGGACCACAAGGCGCCGGACGCCTGAGACGCGACGGACCACGCGGCGAAGCCGGGGTTTGCGCCCGAGGCCCAGCTCCACGCCTGCCAGGCCGCGACGCCCGCGACGGCCGCCGCGCACCACACGGCGAGGCGGCGCTTGGGCATCCCGTGCATGAGCCCCCAGCCGACGGCGACCGGCAGCAGGAAGATCGCGTTGTATTTCGACAGCACGGCGAAGCACGCGAGAGCGGCGGAGGCGCGAAGCTCCCGCACGCCTCCCTCCTCAGCCGCCTTGACGAACAGCCAGACCGCGGGGAACGCGAAGGCGGCCATCACACGCTCGGCCATCACATGATGCATGTCGAGCGCCCAGGCCGGGCCGGCGAGCACGATGAGGACCGGCAGCAGCGGCCTCTTCAGGAAGCGGGCCGCCAGCGCGAGAAGCCCCCACGAGGCCGCCAGGTCGAACGGGAAAAACAGCGCGCGCGTCCAGAACTCGGAGCCGCCTCCGAGACGCAGCGCGCCGGCGAGCAGATAGGCGAGCAGGGGAGGAGTGTTGTTGCGAGCCCATCGGCGCCGCGCGGCCGTACCAGTTGAAGTCGAACGCCAGCGGATGCAGAGGGTCGCGCAGGATCTGCCGCGCGATCGCCAGGAAGAAGGGCTCGTCGACGTGCCAGGGCTTGCCCCAGAGAAGCAGGCCCGTGGCGAGCGTGAAGGCCGCGACGACGGCGAGGTCGCGCCGCGAGGCGGCGCTCGGCGTGCTCACCTTCCCGCCGAGGCTACAGGCTCGTCGTGACGAGCGTCTCGGTCGCGGCGACGCCGTCCACCGACCGGATGCGGCCGACGATCAGGCTTGAGAGCTTGTCGACGGTGTCCGACTCGGCCGCGAGGATCATGTCCCAGCCGCCGAACACCATGTACACCTCGGTCACGCCCTCGATCGCGCGTATCGCGCGCACGGCCGTCTGCTCCTTGCCCGGCGTCAGCTTGCACAAGACGAACGTTTTCATGCTTATCTCCTGTTATTCCACTCGGCTGAACGGTAACGCGATTCCAGCCCCGCTGCCTTTTCCAGCCACGATGCATGAATTTCGAGCGAAGGCCGACCGAATTCCTGAGTGATGCCGTCCAGGATGACGTCCCGAGGCACACGCACTCTCAACGAGCCCTGATATAACCCTTTAACACCTTTCTTGCGCAAGGCCCCGCCCAATATCTTTTTATCGTCCGCGTCCACGAGGTCGGCTTTTTCTGCCCGCGCAAAACACGCCGTAGAAATGCCCTCAGGCTTTTTCTGCGGGCTCCACATTCCGTTGACGGTCCCACGCGCCTTCAAGGCTTGATGGATCCCCCGGTGAAGGTTCTTGTAGATCGTCTCGGGCGCGCAGGTCTTGTCCCACGGGAAGACCAAGCTGAACGTGACGTCGCCGTCGTGAAAAACGACCCCCCCGCCCGTCGCCCGGCGCACCGGCTCGACGCCGGCCGCGCAGAGCTTTTTCACGTCAGCGTATTTCTGAGAGAAGCCGAAGGTGCACGCCGCCCCCTTCCATTCGTAAACGCGCAGGACGAGAGCGTCCGCCGGCGACTCCAGCAGCACGGCCTCATCGAGGGCCATATGCCCCGCGGCATCGAGGACGAGCGAACGGCTCAGCTCAGCGCGGAGCACGAGCAGAAGAAGTTGCGGTCGCCGTAGGCGCCGTCGACGCGGCCCACGGACGGCCAGAATTTCCGCTCGCGCAGCCAGGCGGCCGGATAGGCGGCTGTCTCGCGCGAATACGGATGGGTCCACGAATCGGCCACGACGGACTCGGCCGTGTGCGGCGCGTTCTTGAGCGGGTTGTCGGTCTTGGGCCACTCGCCCTTCTCGATCTTGCGCGCCTCCTCCCGGATGGAGATCATCGCGTCGCAGAAGCGGTCGAGCTCGGCCTTCGACTCGGACTCGGTCGGTTCGATCATCAAGGTCGCGACGACAGGGAACGAGGTGGTGGGAGCGTGGAAGCCGTAGTCCATCAGGCGCTTGGCGATGTCGTCGACAGATATATCTGCCGTTGCCTTTATGGCTCGAGGATCCACGATGCACTCATGCGCAACGAGGCCGTTCTTCCCCTTATAAAGCACCGGGAAGGTCGCCTCAAGCCGTTTGGCTATGTAATTGGCGTTCAAGATCGCGTTCTTGGTGGCGCTGGCCAAACCATCCGGCCCCATCATTCGTATGTACATCCACGAGATCGGCAGGATCGAAGCCGAGCCGAAAGGCGCGGACGAGACGGCGGAGACCTCTTTCGAGCCGGGAAGGAAGGGCGCGAGCTCCTTCACCACGCCGATCGGGCCCATGCCGGGCCCGCCGCCGCCGTGAGGGATGCAGAAGGTCTTGTGCAGATTGAGGTGGCAGACGTCCGCGCCGAAGTCGCCGGGACGACACAATCCCACTTGGGCGTTCATGTTGGCGCCATCCATATACACGAAGCCGCCGTGACGATGGATCTCCGCGCAGATGTCCTTGATTCCTTCTTCGAAAACGCCGTGCGTCGAAGGATACGTGACCATGAGGGCCGCCAGGTCATCCTTATGCTCATCGGCCTTTTTCTTGAGGTCAGCGAGGTCGATGTCGCCGTCGGCGAGGCAGGCAACGGTGACGATGTTCATTCCGACCATCGACGCGGTGGCGGGGTTCGTGCCGTGCGCCGACACCGGGATCAGGCACGTCTTGCGGTGCGACTGGCCGCGCGCGTTCTGGGCCGCACGTATGGCGAGCAAGCCGGCGTATTCGCCTTGAGAACCGGCGTTGGGCTGAAGGCTCACGGCGGCGAAGCCGGTGATTTCAGCCAACCACGCTTCGAGCTGGGAGGTCATCTCTTTATATCCGGCCGTCTGCGCCGGAGGCGCAAAAGGATGCATCTTTCCGAACTCAGGCCAGGTGACAGGAAGCATTTCCGAGGCGGCGTTCAATTTCATGGTGCACGAACCAAGCGGGATCATCGAGTGAACGAGAGAGAGATCCTTGGATTCGAGCTTGCGCATATACCGCAGCATCTCGGTTTCCGAACGGTGCTCGGAGAATACTTTATGCGTCAGGAATTTCGATGTCCGCTTAAGGTTGGCCGGTATCTCCTCGACAGCGCCATCCGAAAGCCGTTGTCCGCCGAAGGCGGACAAAATATCGGCGATATCCGTTTCCGTTGCGGCCTCGTCCAAAGAGATCACCACTCCGTTCTTCACAAACCGAAGGTTGATCCGTTTGCTTTCCGCCAACGTTCTGATCTTCGCCGCGTCGCCATCGGCGACGCGAACATGAATGGTATCGAACACTCTGTCGGCACCCGTATCCGCGCCCAATTCGTTCAATCCGTTCCGAAGGCGCAGGGTCAAAGCGCGCACACGCAAGGCGATCCGTGTCAGCCCCTCCGGCCCGTGGTACACCGCATACATCCCAGCGATGACGGCCAACAGAACTTGGGCGGTGCACACGTTGCTCGTCGCCTTCTCCCGCCGTATGTGCTGCTCACGCGTCTGCAAAGCGAGGCGCAAGGCGGGCTTCCCGTGCGAGTCCTTCGACACGCCGATGATGCGGCCCGGGATACGGCGCTGGAACGATTCCTTCACAGCAAGATACGCGGCGTGCGGGCCGCCGAAGCCGAGCGGCACGCCGAAGCGCTGGGTCGAGCCCAGCGCCATGTCGGCGCCGAACTCGCCGGGGGCCTTGAACAAAGTGAGGGCCAACAAATCCGCCGCCACGACCAACTGGCCTCCGGCGGCGTGAACGGCGTCCGCGAACTTGGACCAATCCTTGACGGCGCCAAACGTATCTGGGTATTGGATCAAGGCGCCCAACAGCTTTTTCCCCGCGATGAGCGAGGGTTCGCCGACCTGGATCTTCACGCCTAGCGGCGTGGCGCGGGTTTTGATGACTTCGATCGTTTGGGGGTGGCACTCATTTGAGACAAAGAATATTTTTTCACCGGGATCTTCGGCGGCGTGGAGGCAGATCGCCATGGCTTCCGCCGCCGCGGTACCTTCATCAAGCAGCGACGCGTTGGCGACGGGCAGACCGGTGAGATCGATGATCATCGTCTGGAAATTGAGCAATGCCTCAAGACGCCCTTGCGCGATCTCGGGCTGATATGGAGTGTACGCCGTATACCATCCCGCGTTCTCCAGAATCTCGCGGAGGATCACCGGCGGCGTTACCGTGTCGGAGTACCCCTGGCCCAGATACGAGCGCCAGACCTGGTTCTTCGACGCGATCTTCTTGAGCTCGGTCAGTGCCTCCGCCTCGGACAGGGCGGCAGGCAGGTTCAGCGGCTTTTTAAGACGGATCTGCGCGGGCACGACCGCGTCGATCAGGGCGTCGAGCGTCGGCCGGCCGAGCGCGGCGAGCATGGCCTTTTGGTCGGCGGGACCGGAGCCGATGTGGCGGCGGGCGAAATCGTCGGCGGGCGGGAGCGCGTTTTTCGTAGGGCGCTCCTTAGTGGCTTCCATGAGCGGCCTCGGCTTTCAGGAACTCCTCGTACGCCGCGTGATCCATCAGCTTCGAGGCCTCGGCAGGTGCCCCCGCCTTGAGCTTGAACAGCCAGCCCTTGCCGAAGGCCTCGGCGTTGACGAGAGAGGGGTCCTTGACCGCGTCGGCGTTGACCGCCGTGATCTCGCCGGAGACCGGCGCGTAGATGTCGAAGGCGGCCTTCACCGACTCGACGACGCAGCACGCCTCTCCCTGCTTGACCTTGCGGCCGACCTTGGGCGGCTCGATGAAGACCACGTCGGTGATCTCCTTCTGCGCGTGATCGGAGATGCCGATCGTGCCGGCGTCGCCGTTAAGGTCCAGCCACTCGTGAGACTTCATGTACTTCAATTTCTTCGCATCGAGCATAAATTAGGCTCCCTTCTTGAGGTTGGATGAAGAATAAAAAGGCGTTTTGACGATCTCGGCGGGCAGTTCACGACCGTGCAGCACCACCGAGCATTTCGTTCCCGGAGCGAGGTCCGGTCTATCAAGGTAACCCGTTCCGATGCCCGCTTGCAGGCTCGGCGAGAAGGTAGCGGAACAAAGCTTCCCGATCTCCTTCCCGTCGATCGTCACCATCGCACCGGCACGCGGGACGCCGCGCTCAAGCAGCTTGATGCCGGTCAGCTTCTTCTTGATTCCCTCGGCCTTCTGCTTCGCCAGCACGGGCTTCCCGATAAAATCGCCCTTATCGAGCTTCACGACCCAGCCGTAATTGGCCTCGTAGGTCGTGATGTCGTCGTTGAGGTCCTCGCCGTAGAGCAGGTAGCCGGCCTCGAGCCTCAAGGTGTCGCGCGCGCCGAGGCCGCAGGGCACGGCGCCGAACGAGCGGCCCTGCGCGAGGAGGTCTTCCCAGACGCGGACCACGATCTCATTGGGGACGATGAACTCGAAGCCGTCCTCGCCGGTGTAGCCGGTGCGGGTGATGAAGGAAGGATGGCCATGCATCTCGAGCTCGAGCGCGCCGAAGCGGGGCAGACCGAGCGCCGCGGGAGCGATGAGGCCCACGACGTCGACCGCCTTCGGCCCCTGCACGGCGATCATGCCGAAGTGGTCGGACTTGTTCTCCAGTTCCACGTCGAATCCCTTCGACTGCTTCTGGAACCAGGCGAAATCCTTGTCGGCCGTGGCCGCGTTGACGACGACGAGATAGCGGTCTTTACCTAGGCAGGAGACGATCACGTCGTCGACCACGCCCCCTTTTTCGTTGGGCAGATGCGAGTAGATCGCCTTGCCGGGGCCGATGCGGGCGATGTCGTGTGCGTCGGCGATGAACTCGAGATCGCGCAGGC
>CAZIBN010000025.1:4728-47730 GCA_964537395.1 uncultured Elusimicrobia bacterium | reverse complement strand
CAGGCCCATGTCCTTGGCGAACTCCGCGTCGACCGCGGGGAGGACCTTGGTCTTGATCTCGGTGACGATGACGGTGAGGTCGGTCTCCTTGCCGCCGAGCTTGACCTTGATCGTCTTGGATTCGCCGCGCTTCATGCCCTTGAGGCCTTCCGCGAGGCCTTCGACGCTCTGCTCCGACGACATATCCACGAGCTCGGAGGTGCCCTTCGCGTTCGCGAGAGGCTTGCCGCCCTGAGAGGCGGAGTAGTCGATGACGACGAAATTCTTCTCGCCGACCTTCTCGTCCGCGGCGACATCCAGGCGCGCCTGCGCGTCCCGAAGCTCGTCGATGCGCTTGGTCAGGGCGGCCTCATCGGCGGCCTGCGGCTTGCGCGTGACGGGGATCTTGAGGTAGTCCTTGGCGACG
This sequence comes from uncultured Elusimicrobia bacterium, assembly GCA_964537395.1. GTDB lineage: Bacteria > Elusimicrobiota > Elusimicrobia > UBA1565 > UBA9628 > GWA2-66-18. The sequence continues at coordinate 47,324 of CAZIBN010000025.1, read as the reverse complement.
GGCGTGGGCGCGATCTCCGCCTGCACGGTGATGAGCAGGGGCTCGCCGTCCTTCCACTTCACGTCCGAAACCGTCGGGGTCTCCACGACGCGAAGCTTGAGGTCCTCGAGGGCGGCGGGCACGTGCTTGCGGATCAGGGCGTCGATGGCTTCCTCACGGGCGCGGCCGGCGAAATGCTGCTTGACGAGGTCAAGAGGCGCCTTGCCGGGACGGAAGCCGGGGATGCGAGCCTGGGACTGGAGGCGCATGAGCGCCGTCTGCGACTGGTCGGTCACTTCCTGCGGCGCGACCTCGACAGAGAGCGTGACGACGCAACCCTCCTCCTTGAGCTTCTTGAACTTCGGCTTGTCCGACTTCAGCGCTGAGAAGATTCCCATGTAGCCTCCGGCGGGGGGTCGGAATGGGCGAGGGGGGACTCGAACCCCCACGCCTTTCGGCACACGGTCCTAAGCCGTGCGCGTCTGCCATTCCGCCACCCGCCCATTAAAAGAAAGGACCGAGGAACGCTCGGTCCCGACCGTCGGTGAGAAAATTCTGGACCGGGTGGGGATCGAACCCACGACCTTACGCTTAAGAGGCGTTTGCTCTACCGCTGAGCTACCGATCCGTAAGAGATGATGATAGCAAATCCAAAATATAAAACCAATATGCCTCGGCCTTGACGCGGCGGCGCCGGGGGGCTATTCTTTGGGGAATGATCGGGTTAACAATTCCGACACCGCGCAGGCGCGTCCCTCCTTTATAATCTAGGACCCATGAAATATTGGATCTTCCAGAACAATCAGGTCTTGGGCCCTTACGAGCCCGACGAGATGGGCAAGATCTCGGTGTTTTCGCCCGAAAGCCTGGTCTGCCCGGAAGGACGCAGGGGCACCAGCATGGGCGATTGGCAGCGCGCGGGGATGGTTCCCGACCTGTCGGTGGCACTCGTCCGGGCGACCTCGAGCGGCGCAAAGACCCCCGTGCTCTCGATCGCGGGCCTGCCGCCCGAGCCGACGCTGAAGGACCTCGCCCAGCTTGGAAGCATCCAGGAAAAGGTGGCCATGCTCGAGGACGTCGTGCTCCAGCTTCAAGAGGGCCTGCGTGCAAAGGACGCGGAGCTCTCGTCCGTGCAGAGGGATCTCGCCGACAAAAGCATCGAGTCCAATGCGATCAAGGGCGAAGCCGCCGCGCGCCAACGCGAGGCCGACGAGCTCAAACGCCAGATCGCCGGGCTCGAGGACCGGCTCTCCTCCGTCCGCCTGCTGAGCGAAACGCTCGACAAGGCCGTCGAGGAGGAGAAGCGGGTCGAGCACGACGTGGAGAAGCAGGGCCAGACCTTGACGGACCTCGCGCGCGACGTCGAGGAGCTCCGCCGCCAGCTCGATGAGTCCAAGGCCCGCCAGGCGGAGCTCGCGGCCGCAGCAGCAGCCGCGGCCGCAGCAAGCGCAGCGATGCCCGCTTCACCCATGAGTTCGCCGAGGGCTAATCAGCCGCCGCCGTCGCCCGGCGTCGCGGCTTCCAGGCCCGTTCCTGTTCCGTCGCCTGTCGAGTTCCCGCCGATGAGCGCCGAGCCCATACCCTCTTTCGACACCTCGATGCCGTCCATGCCCGGAAGCGCCGCTGCGCCGGCCGGAACGCCCAGCTTCGATCCCATGGCGTTCGGTGATCCCTCAGCCGGAGCGCTCGCACCCGATGCGACGCCCGATCCGGTCGCCGAAGCAGAGCCGTTCGGGGTGGTTCCGCCGCCGCCTGCGCCCAAAGGCAAGAAGGGCCTGATGATCGGCGTCGTGGCCGGCCTCGCCGCGCTTGGCGGCCTCGCCGTCATGGGCGGGTTCGTGCCCGCCCTGCGCAAGCCGCAGGCGCCCGCGTCCGTGCTTGAACCGACGCCGCTGCCTCCTCCCGAGCCGGCCCCTCTTCCGATCGCCGCACCCGACACACGTCAGCTCGCCGTCGATTTCGCGAAAGCGTGGCCGCTCACCGGAGACCGCACGCTCGAGCGCGCGCTCGAGGATCTGGCTCCTTCCGCCGGGAATCTCTCGCCGTGGATGGCGGACCCGCTCGCCGGCAACCGCATCCAGGTCAATTACTTCGCCCGCAGCTCGGCTCCCGGAGCGCCCACGATCGCGTACGAATTCGAGGTAGACCTCGACGGGAAGACCCTCGTCGGACGCAACGCCGCGGCGAAGTCGGTCCTGACCGGGAAGGCCGCAGCACCTCCCGCGCCGCCGAAGCCGAAGCCGGTCAAAGTCAAGCCGAAGGCCGTGGCAAAGGCCCCGGAAGAAGATACGCTTGACTCGATGCTCGGCGACGCTCCGGCCAAAGGGGAAGGCTCGACTCTGACCGATACCGGAGACGCGCCTGAGGACGAACCGGCCGCCGAGCCCCGTCCCGCGCGCGCCAAGCCGGCCCGCCGCGCGGATAAAGCGAAGCAAGCCCCGCCGGCCGACGAATCGCTATTGGATGACCTGTTGAAGGAGTAACATGGACCTAGTCCCCGGACTCAAGCAGATCGAAGGACAGCTCGGCATCACCGCCGACCGCATCAACGCCGTCAAGTCGAAGCTTGAGGACCTCCTGTTCCGCGCCCAGAAGATCTCCGCCGCGGCGAAGAACGGGATGAAGGACAACGACACGATGTACGGCTACGACCTGCAGAACTTCCGTCGCGACCTGCGCACGTTCGGCATGGATCTCGCCGGCCTGCCCGGCCTGCTGGCCGGGATGGAGCGCTCAGCCGAGTACGACGTCAACGCGGGGAAATTCGCGACCGGCGTCATGCGCGCGTCCTCACGGGTCGCGAACTCGATGAAGGTCCTGCACGATATGTCCCTGCTCGCCCATCAGCACATCCGCACCAACGATCACAAGATCCTCGCCTGGTACATCGCCCAGGAGATCGAAGAGATGGGTCAGAAATGCATGGGCCTTCCCGCGACCGCCAACAAGATCGTCATCCTGTGCACGACGCCTCTGCCGGGCTCCCCGGCGGAAGCGCCTGCGACCCCGCCGCCGACGGCGGAGAAGCCTACGCCGCCCGCCGCGGGCTGAAGACTTATGGACCTCCTGCTTCGCCTTCTCGAGCGCCGCGTCATCATTGGGATCGCGCTCGTGTCGGCCGCCGTCTGGGCGGGCGCTCGCTGGGGCGGCTACGCGCAGGGCCGCGCCGACCTTATGATGCACCCGCCGGCCGAGGCGACCTCCCCGCTTTCCGCCGTCATCATGAAGGACGTCGAGGCTCGCGAATCGGCCAAGCTCAAGGGGCTTCATCGCACCGTCAGCGCGGAGATCGCGGCCGCCGCGGCGAACGGATTCAAGGTCGAGAAGTTTCAGCGCCTGGCGGACAACGCGCTCGGCCTCGACTCGCCGGCCTATCGCTCTGCGGCCATCGAGCGCCTGAATAAATTGCGCCTGGCCATCCCGCAGAAAAAGGAGACCTTCCGGCCAGCCGCGGCCGAGGACCTCAATCCCGATCTCTTCGACAGCCCACGCCCCAAGAGCAAGGCCGCCCGCCGATGAAGCTCCTGCTCCTGGCGATCGGATTCGCTGTTTTCGCAGCGCCGCCCGCGCGCGCGGCCGCCGACGCCGGAGAGGCCGTGTCCTCCGCGCGCAGCGCGTTCCTCGCCGGACGCTATGACGACGCGGAGAGCGCGTGGCGATATCTTTCCGAGCTCGGCGTCGCCGCGCCCGAGCCCGAGGCCAACCTCGCCCTGACGCTTCGCGACAAATCCCAGTTCGAGCCAGCCACCGCCCAGTGGCTGAAGGCTTCCCTGCTCGAAGGCGCCGACGGGTTCTCCTGGAATCAGCGCGCCTGGTCGTATCTCGCCACCGGCCGGCAGCGGGAGGCGCGAGAGTCCTTCACGCGCGCGCTCGACCGCTCCTCGACCACGGCCACGCAGGCCGAGGCGAACATCGGGCTCGGCCTCTCCTACATCATCGACGCCAAGCCGAAGGCCGCCGAGGCGCCCTTGAGGCGCGCGGGCCTCGCCGGTCCCTATGCGATCTCCATGTCCGCCCAGCTGATCTCCGAGGCGGCGGTGATGAGCGGCGACCGCCAAACCGCTTTGACCTACCTGCGCCAGGCCGTTGAGATCGATCCCGCGAACAACGAGGCCCTGCGCGGCCTCGCCAAGGCGCTGGCCGACGCGGGGGACAACCGCGCCGCGTGGCGCGCATACAAAAAGGTCCTGTCGCTCGATCCGAAGGACTCCGAGGCCCGAAGGCTCTACGATAAGAACGCACGCTACATCACAGGCGATCTCGACGCCGCCGCGGGCGTGCGCCGCGTCGCGCGCCCCGTGCTCGATCCCGACCGCACCGACCCGCCACTGCCGACCTCGACCCGGGGCATCCGGGTCGGGCTCTTCGGCGCGCCCGACGGGCGGCCGGCCATCCTGACGCGCGCCTACGTCATGACGAACAGCGCGTTCAAGGTGACCTCCGTCTCCCACGGCACCCTGCGCGACAACGGACGGCCCTTCGATCAATGGGAGATCGAGTACCGCCCTGAGAACGGCCTCGTCGAGGTCCGCGACGCCGCGCGCAACCTGCTCTTCACGTCAAAGACCCCGTTCGCCTTCACGCCCGACGCCCCGCGCGGGTCGGTCCTGATCAAGAGTGCCACGATCACCGACCAGGTCGGAGTGGATCCGGGCGACCGCGAGACCCGCGGCGCCATCGAGGTCGTTCCAAATCCGCATGGATTTCGGCTCGTGCAGGTCGCGCCCGTCGAGCAGTACCTCATCGGCGTCGTTTCGCTCGTGATGCCGATCGACAGCCCTCCGCAGGCGCTGCGGGCCCAGGCCGTGGTCTCGCGGACCGCGGCGTACTGGGCCGCGGAGAACCGGGACGAGACGCTCGAGCGCTGCGACCTTCTCGATGACGATTCGACCCAGCGCACGATCGGCGTGAGCGGCGAGATGGGCTCCGCCGCCGAGGCCGTGGCGGACACCGAGGGCATCGTGCTGACGCTGAAGGGCCGCACGGCGCGGGTCTTCCAGCACAATGACAGCGGCGGCACCACGGAGGACGGCTCCGAGACAGGCGAGCCCGGGCTTGAGCACATCGTCTCCGTCCAGGACTCCGCGAAGCCGAGCATCCCCTGGCGCACCCCGATCGAGCTTGAGCGCTACACCCACGAAGCGCCGCCCGACGGCCTGTTCAGCGAGGCGGCGGCCGTCGCGGCCCCGAATTCCACCCGCTGGATGCGCGTCATCGACGGCCGAGACCTGCGCGCACGGGTCGATCGCCGCAAGAATATAGGCGCGATCCGCCGTATGCGCGTGGCGGGCCGCACGGCGACCGGCCGGGTGCGCGCCATCGAGGTGTTCGGCGCCGATGCCGTCGCCATGTACACCGGCCGTAAGGAGATCGACGAGCTCCTTGGCCCCAACTCGCTTCGATCCACGCTCTTCACGATGCAGCCGATCATGGATGGCAAAAGGCTCTCCCGCGTCATCCTCTGGGGCGCCGGCACCGGCTCCGGCCTGGGCTTCCCGCGCACGGGAGCCCTGGGCCAGGCCAGCCTCGGCGTCTCCTGGCGTGAGATCGTCCGCCACTATTTCCCGCGCCTCGACGTTAAGAACCTCCTGCACCCTGAGGCGGAGAAGGTCGTCCCGAAGGCGGTCGGCCCCTACAAGCGCACGCTGGATTTCCACAAGAAGAAGAAGAACAAGTAGAATCGGCACCATGCCCGCCAAGGTCGTCCATCTCGTCACCCGCCTGGACCTCGGCGGGGCCCAGCAGAACACCTTGCACACCGTTCGCAATCTGGACCGTGCCAGATTCGAGCCCGTCCTGGTGTGCGGACCGGGGGGGATGCTGGACGATGAGGCGAAGAACGATCCACTCGTGCGGACCATCTTCGTGGAGTCGCTGCAGCGAGACATCTCTCCTTTTTGCGATCTGCTGGCGCTGCTCGAGCTGGCCAAGGTCCTTCTCGCCGAAAGGCCGGCCATCCTTCATACGCACAGCTCCAAGGCGGGCATCCTGGGCCGCCTCGCCGCCGTGGTGGCGGGAGTCCCCGTCGTCGTTCATACCTATCACGGCTTCGGGTTCCACGATCGCCAGGCCGCCTTCGTTAAAAACCTTTACGTCTTCCTCGAGCGCCTCTGCGCCCATTTCACCGATGCGCTGGTCTTCGTCTCGCGGGCCAACATCGCCTACGCCGCCGAGCACGGCATCGTGGAGCCCCAGGATGCGACGCTCATCCGCTCCGGCGTGAAGCTCGCCGGGCTGCCCGCGCCCGTGGACGCGGCAAAGCTCAAGATGTCCGCCGGCGTCGGCATGCACAAGCTCCTCGTCGTGTCCGTCGGCAACCTGAAGCCCCAGAAGAACGCGGGCGACTTCGTGTCGGCCGCGGCGACGGTCCTCGCGGAGGTTCCCGAGGCGCGCTTCGTCTTCCTCGGCGACGGCCCCCAGCGCCGCGCGCTCGAGGCCCGCGCCTTCGCCTTGGGCCTCGAGGGGAAGGTCCTCTTCCTCGGCTGGCGGCGGGACACGGCGCAATGGCTCGCGGCGGCCGACGTGTTCGTGCTGACCTCGCTCTGGGAAGGCCTGCCGCGCGCGCTCGTCGAAGCGATGAAGAGCGGTCTGCCCTCCGTGTGCTACGCGACCGACGGCGTCACGGATATGATCAGGAACGGGGAGAACGGATTCATGGTCGAGCCGGGCGATCACGCCGCGCTGGCCGGACGCGTCACGGCTCTCCTCAAAGACGAATCCCTGCGCAAGACGCTCGGGGCCGTCGCCGCCTCATCGATCGGCCCCGAGTTCGACATCGACGGCATGGTGCGCTCGCAGGAAGCGCTGTACGAACGTCTCACTCATGAGCGCGGAGCTTAAGAAGCCGCTCGGCGTTTTTCTGCAGGGTGGAGGAGCCCTCGGCGCCTGGCAGGCCGCGGTCCTCGAGGTGCTGGTCGCCGAGGGGCATCGGTTCGACGCGATCATGGGCTTCAGCATCGGCGCGGTCAACGGCTCCGCTCTCGCCTTCGACCGGCTGCCCGAAGCCATGGCCCGCTGGCGAGCGCTGACGGGCGACGCCCTGCGGCTGAGCCCTCGCATGAGCCCCTTCTCGCTTTGCTCGATCGAACCGCTTCGAGCCTTCTTCGAGGCCGCGAGTGACGAGGCGGCCGCCAAAGCCGCCTTGCGGACCGATTACACCATCGTCACCGCCTGCCGGGCCGAGGGGACGACGATCAACGCGCGCTTCACGCCGGGAGGACGCGACGGCTGGGACGGCCCGCTCGTCGAGCACGCCGCCGCGAGCTGCGCGATCCCGGTCGTGTTCCCGCCCGTGGACCTCGAGTATCGAGGACGGGCGCTTCGCCTCATCGACGGAGGCGTGCCCATGCCCCTCCCGCTCGACTTCACGCCGCTGGCCGGCTGCGCCGATGTGCTCGTCGTCGAAATGGTCCGCGCCGACGAGCTTGGACGCCGCGAGCGGACGCCGTGGCGGGGCATCGACCAGCGCTGCCGCGAGGCCTCACGCGGCCTCGTGGACGAGGGCCTGCGGGGGCTGCAGAGCTCCAGCCGCCCGCCGCGCGTCCACCGCCTGGCGCCCTCGCGGCGCCTCGAGCCGATGATGCTCGACTTTCGCGCGGCCGGGCTTGCGAAGATGCTCGCCCAGGGCGCCGACGACGCGAAGGCCTTCCTCTCCCATTCAAAATTGCTTTAATGAGCGCGTGGACATTTCGCGTCGTTCCTTCATCAAGTGGGTGATCGCCGGGGCCGCCACGGCCTCTCCGTTCGGCTGCGCGCCGTCCGGCAAGGGCAAGCCGGGCGGCCCTCCCGCGGCGCAGCTTTCCTCCGAAGCCAATAAGGTCTGCCACGATGTCCGCGACGGCCTGCTCAAATCCCTTCCGCCTCCCTCGCGCGATCTGGACGTGGTCGTCGTCGGAGGAGGCTCCTCCGGCCTGGCCGCCGCCGAGCGCTGCTTCGGAAGCGACTTCCTCATGCTTGAGAAGGACGACCATGTCGGAGGCAATTGCTGGACGGAATCCTGGGAAGGGCTCGACTACTGCACCGGCTCGGCCTGGCTCTCCCTCGAGAACGACGAGGTCAAGGCGCTCTTCAAGCGCTGGAACGTGAACCCGCCGATCATAAAGGGGAATGACTCGGCGCATTGGGACGGCAAGTGGATCAAGGATTTCTGGAACAGCGACCCCGACTATCCAAGCTACGCCCAGCTTCCCTACTCGAAGTCCGTGCAGGACGATTTCCGCCGCTTCATCCGAGAGACCGCGAAGCTCGACCGAGTCAAGGATGCGGCGAAGCTCGACGCGATGCCTTTCTCCGATCTGTTCGCCGGCTACGACCCGCACATCCAGCAGTACTGGGACACCTTCGGCCCTTCCAACTGGGGCGGGGCGACAAAGGACACGTCCGCGCTGGTCGGCCTGCACGGCGCGCACGAATGGGCGCCCTGCGAACGCCGCACATTCGAAGGCGGCCTGGGAATGGTCACCCGCCAGCTGTTCGCGAACTTCCCTGAAGATCAGAAGAAGCGCTTCGTCACCGGCGCCGCCGTGTTCGCCGTCCGCCGCGAAGGCAAGCGAGTGCTGGTCAGCTTCATGAAGGACGGCCGCCCCGAGACGGTCTCGGCCAAGGCCGTCGTCATGGCCATCCCCAAATACATGGCCCGCCACGTCGTCGCCGATATCCCCGAGGATCAGGCCAAGGCGATGAAGGCGATGCGCTACGCGCCCTACCTCGTCTACAACCTCTGCTTCGACAAGGTCGTCTGGAACCTCAACTACGACAACTGGGCCGTCGGCGCCCGGCACTTCACCGATTTCATCCCCGCCGACTGGGTCACGCACGCCGATGGGGGGGACCTCAACCGCAAGCAGATCATCACTGTCTACGCCCCGAAGACCGAGGCCGCGCGCCCCGACCTGCTCGATGACGAGGAGGTCCTCGAGGAGTCGCACGCGACGGCCAACGAGCTTATCTCCATGTTCCCCGGCTGGGCCGACCATCTTAAGGAGGTCCGGACTTACCGGCGTGGCCACCCGATGCCCATATCCGCCCCCGGCTCGTTCTCGCGCCTGCAGCCCGTGACCCAGCGAGACATGGCGCCGATCTACTTTTCGCACTCGGACAATTCCGGCACCGTTTCCGATATGTATGAGGCCGCGCTCGGGGCGATCAAGGCAGCGGCCAAAGCGTTGCAACACATTTAGCTTCGCACATCGAAATAGAGAGGAATTCATGCCCAAATACACTGTCCCCGCGAACGGCGCAAAGATCGGCTACACCAACGGCAAGCTGCAGGTCCCCGATAACCCGATCATCCCCTACTTCTACGGCGACGGCACCGGCCTCGACCTCTGGAAGGCCACCAAGATCGTCCTCGACGGCGCGGTCGAAAAGGCCTACGCGGGCAAGAAAAAGATCGCCTGGATGGAAGTGTACGCCGGCCTCACCGCGATGAAGAACTACGACAAGGACACCGTCCTCCCTGATGAGACGGTCGCCGCGTTCAAGGAGTACCGCGTCGGCCTCAAGGGGCCCCTCACCACGCCCGCCGGCTCCTTCAAGTTCGTCTGCCTCGACTGCGCGGCCGAGCTCATGGACCGCCCCGCAGCCTGCCCGAAGTGCAAGTCGGAGTGGATCACGCCGCGCTTCCGCTCGGTGAACGTCGCTTTGCGCCAGAAGCTCGACCTGTACGCCTGCGTGCGCCCCGTGCGCTGGTTTAAAGGCGTTCCGTGCCCGGTCAAGAACCCCGAGAAGCTCGACATCGTGATCTTCCGCGAGAACACCGAGGACATCTACGCCGGCATCGAGTACCAGCAGGGCTCGCCGGAATGCAAGAAGGTCTACGACTTCCTCACCAAGGAGATGGGCGCGAAGATCCCGTTCCCCGACAGCGGCATCGGCATCAAGCCAATCTCGAAGACCGGCTCGCAGCGCCTGATCCGCATGGCCATCAAGTACGCGATCGAGCACAAGCGAACCTCGGTGACCATCGTGCACAAGGGGAACATCCAGAAGTTCACCGAAGGCGCGTTCCGCGATTGGGGCTATGAAGTGGCCAAGGCCGAGTTCCGAGATCAGATCGTCACGGAAGCCGAGCTGTGGGACGACCTCAACGGGAAGATGCCGGCCGGCAAGGTCCTCATCAAGGACCGCATCGCCGACCAGACCTTCCAGCAGCTGCTCCTTCGCCCCGACGAGTACAGCGTCCTCGCGACGCCGAACCTGAACGGCGATTATCTGTCCGACGCGGCGGTCGCGCAGGTCGGCGGCCTCGGCATCGGGCCCGGCGCCAACATCGGCGACGGCGTGGCGATCTTCGAGGCGACGCACGGCACGGCCCCGAAGTACACCAACAAGGACATGGTCAACCCGGGCTCCCTCATCCTCTCCGGCGTGATGATGCTCGAGCACATGGGCTGGCAGGAGGCCGCGGACCTGATCATCAAGGGCCTCGAAGCCACCATCCAGGCCAAGACCGTGACCTACGACTTCGAGCGCCAGATGCCCGGAGCCACGAAGATCAAGTGCTCCGAGTTCGGCATGGCGATCGTCAAGAACATGGACAAGACGGCCGTCGCCGCGTAAAGCTCGCTCCTCAAAAGAGGCCGGCGCTCGCAAGAGCGCCGGCCTTCTTTTTTGGCGGGTGAACTATCGCGAAAAACGGTAGAATCGACATCGTGAGCGTCAAGCCCTACCTGTCGGCCCTGATCCCGGTCTACAACGAGGAGGAGAACCTCGCCACCCTCGGCGAGGAGGTCTCCTCCGCGCTCAACGCGCTCGGGAAGCCCTACGAGGTCATCCTCGTCGATGACGGCTCCAAAGACCGCTCGTACGAAGAGCTGCTCAAGCTCGTCAAGAACTACCCGAACTTCCGGACCGTGCGCCTCGGCCGCAACGCAGGCCAGACAGCCGCGATGCTCGCCGGCATCCACCACGCCTCAGGCGAGCTCATCGTCTGCCTCGACGCCGACATGCAGAACGACGCGCGCGACGTCCCCAAGCTCATCGCCAAGCTCGACGAGGGCTACGACTGCGTCAGCGGCTGGCGCAAGGACCGCCAGGACCGTTTCCTCGACCGCAAGCTTCCGTCCATCATCGCCAACGGGTTCATCTCGATCGTGACGGGCGTGCGCCTCCACGATTACGGCTGCACGCTCAAGCTGTACAAGGCCGAGTATCTGAAGCCGCTGCGCCTCTACGGCGAGATGCACCGCTTCGTGCCCGCGCTCGTGGGCTTCCTGGGCGCCCGAGTCGCCGAGGTGCCCGTCAACCACCGTGCCCGCACGCGCGGCGTCTCGAAGTACGGCATCTCGCGCACCTTCAAGGTCCTGCTCGACCTGATGACGGTCAAGTTCATGGACTCCTACCTCGGCAAGCCCATCTATCTGTTCGGCGGAGGGGGAGTCCTCATGGGCCTTCTCGGCGTGGCTTTCGGCCTCGACACGCTGTACAAGAAGTTCTACCTCGGGATCTTCGTCAAGGATCAGCCCCTGTTCCAGATCGCCATCTTCTGCCTGCTCATCGGCTTCCAGATGGTGCTCATCGGCCTCCTGGCCGAGATCCTCGTGCGCATCTACTACGACCTCAAGGACATGAGGCCGTATTTCGTCCGCGAAACCGCCGGCTTCTAAGGCGAGCGGCCTTCCCGCCCGGACAACCAGTCCCCCTTGACCTACTTACAATCCGTAAGTAGAATCACAAGATGATAATGGACATCCTGGCGCACAAGGACTACCTGCGCATCCTGCTCGCTCTTCAAAAGGGCCCCATGCGTTTCGGGAAATTGCAGCGGGACCTGAAGCTCAACCCCGCGCAGGTCGATCGCGCAGTCAAGTTCCTGTGCAAAGGACAGTGGATCGCGCCAGCGACCGCCGACACCGCGACTGGGCGCATCCTGATCGTCTACCGGCTCAGCAAGAGGGGAGCCTCACTGGTGGAGGCCTTTTCGGACTTCTCAGCCGGCGTCATTCGCCGCAGGATCGAGCTCGGCGCTGCCGTCGTCGCTGACTTCCAGAGCGATTTGAATTAGCTATGCTCTCGCCGTGGGAAAATTATTCGCGGCATCGATCCTCGTGATCATGATCGGCTGGCTCGGGCCCATGTGCGCCAGGCTCACGGATGAACACACAGCCATCGCAACCCCGGTCCCGCCCGTCGAGGATATCGCGCCGCCCACGCCGCCTGAACCTGCCGTAGCGCCCGAGCCCGAGCCCGAGCCCGAGCCCGAACCGGCTGTCGCGGCGCCCAAGCCCGCCGCTAAGCGCCCGTCGCTCACCGTGGCGACCTACGACTCGCGGAAGATGTTCCCCATGGAGAACGACAAATACATCGTATCGGTTCTCCGGGAGAACAAGGCCGCCGTGCCCGCCGTCGACGTAAGGATGAGCCTGTCCACGCTCATGAACGGCCATGTCGTCGAGCGCGCCGAAAGCGGCCCTGGACAGACGCTCGCCGCGGGGAGCTCATCCTATTTCGGCCTCAACGTTTCCAACGTCGTGTTCGATGAGCTCCTCGAGCGCCCGGAGGAGTCGGGAAACGCGATGGAATGGCTCGTCACCTATCGATTCAAAGACGATGCCTCCGACGTGAAGCGTTGCTTCCGTCTTAGGGCCTTGCCGCGCCGCCTCGAGCAGGGGTTCACCTGGCTCTCGCTCGGCGAGTCGCGCAAATGCGACGCCCCGCCCAAATAGCGGCCTTTTAGTTGTAATGCTTCCGGCCCCCCGCGCGAATACATAGTGACGACGCTGACGGGGGGCACATGCCGACCGAAATGAGCGATAAGCCGACCGCGGAATTTGCCGAGTTCTATACCTCCTGGTTCGACCGCGTCTACAACTACGCACGCGGCAGGACCGGCTCAGCGGTCAGAGCCGATGAGATCGCGGCCGACACCTTCGAGCGCGCGTTCCGGGCCTGGGGGAAGTTCGACGCGAACAAGGGAAGCCGCCAAACCTGGCTGTTTACGATCGCTTTCCGGTCGGTCGCAGATCATTATCGTTCGGAGAAGCCCGGAGTCTGGACCAGCCTCGAGTTGACCGCCGACCCGCCGGACGCGGCGCGAGGGCCCGCGAAGGAAGCGGAGGCCTCCGACGAGAAGCGGCGCCTGTCCGACGCGCTCAAGTCCCTCGATGACGAGGCGCGCGAGATCGTCTCGCTCAAGTTCTTCTCAGGCCTGACCAACCGCGCCATCGGCGACCTGCTCGGGCTGTCCGAGTCGAACGTCGGCGTGACCTTGTTCCGGTCGATCCGCAAGCTGCGCAAGAATCTTCCTGCCTTGGAGGCCTGATCATGGACGAAATCAAGGAAGCCGAGCGTTTCAACCTGGAGCTCGAAAAGATCCTCGCCGGACGGCCGATCGCGGCCGATCTCGATCCCGAGATCGCCAAGGACCTCGCCTTCGCGGCGAGGCTGGCGGCGTTGGACTTCGCCGGCGAGAGCCGCGCGAAGAATCCCGCCAAAGCGAAGATCCTGGCCAAGGCCGAGGAAGGCCGCCTGCGCAGGCTGCTCCGGAGCAACGGTGTTCGCGCCGCCGTTTTCGCGGCCTGTGCCATGCTTATGATCATCGGCATGGTTCCCTTCGGGTTGAAGTGGTTCTTCCCGACCATGTTCAACAATGTCCAGCAATTGATCGCCGGCGGCGCCACCGCCAGCCTCTCGGGCGAAGGCGGCGGAGGGGGCTCCCTCAGCCTCTTCGGCGCGGGCAGTTCCCTGTATGATGGCGGGAACAGCAACCTCGCCCCCGGCGGAGCCTATCAAGGCATGTCGGGCGGCGGGATGTCGCCGATGGTCAACACGGTCGCCTCGATGCGTGGTTTCGGCGGTGCGACCGGTCCACAGGCGCCGTCCCCGGAGCAGATGCCCGCGCCGGTCGACCGCGAGGGATACTCTTACAACGAGGAGAATCCTTTCCAGAAGGCCTCCGATCATCCGCTGTCTACGTTCTCGATCGACGTGGACGCGGCGTCCTACTCGAACGTCCGCCGCATCCTCAACGAGAGCCGGCTGCCCCCGGCGGACGCGGTGCGCATCGAGGAGTTCATCAACTACTTCCATTATGAGTACCCGGAGCCGCAGGGCGAGCATCCGTTCTCGATCACGACCGAGCTCGCCGCCTGCCCGTGGAACGCCACGCATAAGCTCGTTCGGGTCGGCATTAAAGGCAAGTCGATCGCGAAGGAGAACCTGCCGCCCAATAACTTGGTTTTCTTGATCGACAGCTCCGGCTCGATGATGAGCAACGACAAGATGCCGCTGCTCAAGAAGGGCCTGCGCCTACTCGTCGAGCAACTGCGCAAGGAAGACCGCATCTCGATCGTGACCTACGCCGGCTCAGCGGGCCTCGTCCTGCCGCCGACCTCCGGCGCGAAGAAGGAGGTCATCCTACAGGCGCTCGACGAGCTCGAGGCGGGCGGCTCGACGGCGGGCGGCGCCGGCATCCAACTCGCCTACAAGGTCGCGGCGGACACCTTCCTGAAGAAGGGGAATAACCGCGTCATCCTCGCCACCGATGGAGACTTCAACGTGGGCGTCACCAGCGACGGCGAGCTCACGCGCCTGATCGAGGAGAAGCGCGAGCACGGCGTGTTCCTGACCGTGCTCGGCTTTGGGACCGGCAACGTCCAGGATTCGAAGATGGAGCAGCTGGCCGATAAGGGCAACGGCAACTACGCCTACATCGACGACATCATGGAAGCCCAGAAGGTCCTCGTCAAAGAGATGGGGGCGACCTTGCTGACGATCGCCAAGGATGTGAAAATACAGGTGGAGTTTAATCCGGCGCGAGTGCAGTCCTATAAATTAATCGGCTATGAAAACCGCATGCTGGCGGCCGAGGACTTCAACAACGACAAGAAGGACGCCGGCGAGCTGGGCGCGGGCAGCACGGTGACGGCGCTGTATGAGGTCGTGCCCGTGGGCGTCGCCGACGACAGCCTGCCCTCCGTGGACCCCCTGAAGTACCAGAAGCCCGCCGCGGCCGCAGCGGAGGCCTCGGACAGCAAGGAGCTGCTCACGGTCAAGTTCCGCTACAAGAAACCGACGGAAACGGAGAGCCGGCTGATCGTGCGCCCTCTCGCCGACGAAAATCGGGCGTGGAGCCAGGCGTCGCCCGACTTCAAGTTCGCGGCCTCGGCCGCCGGCTTCGGGATGATGCTGCGCGGGTCGAAGACCAAGGGCGACCTGACCTACGAGAAGGTCCGCGCGATGGCGAAGGAAGGCCAGGGCAAGGACGAGGACGGGTACCGCGCCGAGATGGTGCGGCTCGTCGAGAAGGCGAAGCTGTTTGATCAGAAAGAACGCTAGCCGAAATGTTGCATAAACGTAAGGACCCGCGCGCGCGTCACGCTCCGGCAATGTCGAATAGCCGCCCGATTTGTTATCCTAATCCATCGTCTTCTAGAGAGGAATATCACATGAGCGTCGCCGAGAGCCTTGGAGCCGGGTTGGACGTGGACACGCGCAAGATGGTCTTGGAGACCATCCGCGAGTACGGCGTGAAGAATTTTCCTCACTCCAAGCTCATCGAGCTCGACAAGGAGAACCACTTCCCGACGAAGGAGATGACGGACCTCTACGATCCCGAGCAGATCGCCTGCAACCTGATCATGATCCCCGAGAAGTACGGCGGGCTCGGCGGCAACTCCTACGACATCTACCGCGCCTGCGAGGAGCTCGCCAAGATCGACCTCGGCGTGTGCACCTCCGTCTTCGCGACCTTCCTCGGCATGGACCCCATCATGATGGGCGGCACCGAGGAGCAGAAGGAGAAGTGGGTCACGAAGATCGCCAAGGACCGCTGCTACGTGGCCTACGGCGCGACCGAGGCGGCGGCCGGCTCCGACCTGCTGCACCTCAAGACGAAGGCCGAGCGCGTGATGGAAGGCGACAAGGTCGTCGGCTACAAGATCAGCGGCGGCAAGATGTGGATCACCAACGCCGGCGTGGCCGGCGTGTTCACCATCCTCGCCCGCGCGCCCAAGGGCGTCTCCTGGTTCATCGTCGAGAAGGGGACTAAGGGCCTCACCGTGGACAAGCACGAGGACAAGCACGGCATCCGCCTCTCCGACACCTGCCCCATCAACATGCAGGACGTCTACGTGCCGATCGAGAACCTCGTCGGCGGCGTCGAGGGCAAGGGCCTGCGCCAGGCGCAGGCCGTGTTCGGCTACACGCGCCTCATGGTGGCGGCGATGGCGCTCGGCACCGGCTGGAAGGCCATCGAGCACGCGGTGCGCTACTCCCAGCAGCGCAACGTCGGCGGCCAGCCGCTCTGCACCAAGCAGGGCATGACGCACAAGCTCCTCGTCCCGTTCGCCGCCCGGCTCGAGGCCGCGCGCGCCTTCGTCGAGGAGGTCGCCCGCCGCATCGACTCGGGAGAGGAAGGCCTGCAGACCGAAGGCGCCATCGCGAAGCTGCTCGCGTCGGAGACCGCCGACACGGCCTGCAACAACGCGATCCAGGCCTACGGCGGCAACGGCTACGTGCGCGAGTTCCCCGTCGAGAAGCTCAAGCGCGACATCAAGATCACCTGCATCTACGAGGGCACCTCGGAGATCCTGCAGCTCACGACCTTCCGCGAACGCTGGCAGGCCAACATCAACGCCGAGGGCAAGTACTACGACAAGCTGGCCGAGGAGCTCGACGCGCTGCACGCGAAGGGCCCGTCGGTCGGCGCGGACGCGGCGGCCGTCGCCCTGCGCTCGCTGTCGCAGGTGCTGAAGGCCTGCTACGACCAGAAGCTCACCGCCAACCAGCTGGCCCACACCAAGCTTGGCGAGCTCATGACCTACGCCGAGTCCGCGGGCGCGTTCTGCCGCGCCGCGGCCAAGGCCGAGAAGCCGGAATCGGTGATCTTCAGCCACGAGGCCTGGCGCAAGATGGCACGCATCCACGCCTCATACTCGGCGGGCTTCGTCTCGAGCGAGGGCCTGGCTCTCGTCGCCGGTCTCGGAGACGCGTCGATGCTGGCTCTCGACTTCAAGAAGGTCGCCGCCGTCCAAAAGGGCGCGTACGCCGAGATGGACGCCGTGATGACGGACCTCGTCGCGACGTTCAAGGAAGCCGAGATCGCCGCTTAAGCGTCGGCCCGTTCGAAAACGATCCGCGCGTGGACATCCACGCGCGGATCGTTTTTTGTACGATGAGTACATGAGCACCGACTTCAAATTTCCTCTTACGGACGTGAAGGAAAACGGCCAGCTGGCCGTCAACGCCAAGACCGCGCCGGAGACCTTCCCGGACGCCCTCAGCGAGGGGGCCTTGGTCGGACCCATCGCGCTCGACGGGCTGATCCTCGCGGTCGATGACGAGGCCGCGTTCACCGGCACAGCGAAGGGGAAATGGAAGTTCGAGTGCACGCGCTGCCTCAAGGCCGTCGAGCAGGCCTGGAGCGCGCAGATCGAGGTCATGGTGCCCATCGACGGCGGCCCGATGGACCTCACCGATGAGGTGCGCCAGTCCATCGCGCTGGCCCAGCCGATGAAGGTTTTGTGCAAACCCGACTGCAAGGGCCTGTGCGAGGTCTGCAAAAAAAACCGGAATGAGGTGAAGTGCGGGCATCCTGAGGGCGGCGGCGGCGACGGCGTCCCGGGAGGGAACTTCATCAATACACGCAAGCCCCGATTGACCCCTCGCCACAAGAAAGGCTAAAATCAACCTTCTCCACAAATAGAGGAATACCATGCCCAATCCGAAACGTAAACACACGAGATCCCGCCGCGACAGCCGCCGCTCCGCCAACTGGAAGCTCGAGGCCGTGCCTCTGAGCAAGGACAAGGACGGCCGCTGGCACCGCCCGCACACGATCAGCGCCGACGGCTATTACAACGGCGTGCTCGTGCGCCCGCCGAAGACGAAGAAGAAGGGCCCTGCGCCCGAAGGCGGCGAAGGAAAGTAGTCTGATTTCGACTCGCCTCGCGTGAGGATAGCGCTCGACGCCGTCGGCGGCGACTTCGGACTGCCCCCCAACATTGAGGGGGCGATCCAGGCTGCCAATGCCTACGGCGTCGAGCTGCTTCTTGCGGGGCCCGCGGATAAGATCCGCGCGGAGCTCAATTCGCGCGGCATCGCCGAAGGCGACCCCCGGTTCGAGATCGTCAACGCGACGCAGTGCGTCGGCATGGATGAGGAGCCCGCATCCGCCTGCCGGGCCAAGCCGAACGCCTCCGTGATGATCGCGGCGAAGATGGCGGCCGAGGGGCGCGCCGCCGGGTTCGTGTCGGCGGGAAACTCCGGCGCGACCATGGTCGCGGCCCTCTTTCACTTTAAACGCGTGCCCGGCGTTCTGCGGCCCGCGATCGCATGCCCGATTCCGACCGCAAAGGGCGTGACGGTCCTGCTCGACTCCGGCGCGAACATGGACTGCAAGCCCTGGCATATCGTCCAGTTCGCGATGATGGGCGCGTTGCTCGCCCGCCACGTCTACGGCATCGCGGAGCCGACCGTGGGCCTCCTCTCGATTGGGGAGGAAGAGGGCAAAGGCAACGATCTTGCCAAAGAGGCCTTTCCGTTGCTTAGGAGTGCAGGTGTGAACTTCTCAGGCTGCGTCGAAGGTCGCGACGTCCCCGCAGGCAAGACCGATGTCGTCGTCTGCGACGGGTTCGTCGGGAACGTGCTGATCAAGACGATGGAAGGCACGGCGATGGCGATGATGGCGCAGCTAAAGACCGAACTCATGTCGTCCTGGCGATACCGCCTGCCGCTGCTGTTTTTACGCGGGCCGTTTTCGCGTCTGAAGCGTAAAATGAGCTACGATGAATACGGTGGCGCGCCCTTGGTCGGAGTCAACGGCGTCGCCATCGTCAGCCACGGATCGTCCAACGCGCGCGCGATCGCCAACGCGATCCGCGTCGCGGCGAAGATCGCCGAGGCGGGTTTACCGAACGCGTTGAAGGAGGTCGTGGCCCGAACGGCTGCGCCCGAGGAGAAAGTAGCGCTATGAGCACAGACACCTTGCTGCGCCCCGTCCCCGCGACGGGCATCCGCCTGAAGGACAAGGTCGCGATCATCACCGGCTCCGCCCAGGGCATCGGCTACACCACCGCCGAGCTCTTCGCCGCCGAAGGCGCGAAGGTCGTCATCGTGGACGTCAACGCCGAACTGGCGGCCAAGTCCGCCGTGGCCATCGCCGCCGGCGACGCCGGCAAGACCCTCGGCATGGCCTGCGACGTGACCAAGTACGACCAGTGCGAGGCCGTCGTGAAAGCCGCCGTTGAAAAATTCGGAAAAATTGATATATTGGTCAACAACGCGGGAATCACCAAGGACAACCTGATGATGCGCATGTCCGAGGCGGATTGGGACCTCGTGATGAACGTGAACTTGAAGGGCGTCTTCAACTTCATCAAGGCCAGCATCCGGCCGATGATGAAGGCCCACTACGGACGCATCGTGAACATCGCGTCCGTGATCGGACAGGAAGGCAACGCAGGGCAGGCCAACTATTCGGCCTCGAAGGGCGGACTCATTTCGCTGACGAAGTCGGTCGCACGGGAGTTCGCCTCCCGCAACATCACGGCGAATGCGGTCGCACCCGGTTTCATCAAGACGCGGATGACGGACGTCGTGCCCGAGGAGATGAAGGCGAAGCTCCTCGAAAAGATCGTGCTTGGACGGATGGGCGACCCGGTAGAAGTCGCCCGGGCAGTCCTGTTTTTGTCGTCGGACGAATCCTCATACATCACCGGACACGTGCTGAACGTGAACGGTGGTGGATACATGTAGCAAAGGAGACAGACATCATGGCTGATGCCAACATCGCGGACCGCGTGAAGCAGATCATCGTCGAGCAGCTCGGCGTGGACGCCGCGGAAGTCACCATCACGGCGCACTTCGTCAACGACCTCGGCGCGGACTCGCTCGACACCGTCGAGCTCGTCATGGCGCTCGAAGAAGAGTTCGACACCGAGATTCCCGACGAGCAGGCCGAGAAGATCCAGACGGTCGGCCAGGCGATCGACTACATCTCGACCCACGCCAAGAAGTAAGGCGGACGCTCCGATGCCACGGCCTCTCGAAGAGGTCATCGGCTATCGGTTCATAGACGCCGGACTGCTCAAGCAGGCGCTGTCGCACAAGTCGTTCGCCAGCGAGAGCGGGTCCGGCGTCTATAACGAGCGCTTGGAGTTTCTGGGCGACAGCGTGCTGGCGTCGGTCGTCGCGCACGCGGTCTACTCGGGCTATCCGGACGAGCCCGAGGGGAACCTCTCCAAGAAGAAGTCTCTGCTCGTGTCCCGGCCGAGCCTCGCCCTTTGGGGCGAAGCGCTGGACATCGGAGCCTATCTGCACCTCGGCGTCGGCGAGGAGTCCACCGGCGGACGGACGAGGCAAAGCTTGTTGGCAAACGCCGTCGAGGCCCTTATCGGCGCGATCTACCTCGACGGCGGGTACGAACCGGCCGCACAGTTCATTCGCACGTGGTATGCCGAACGCCACGGAAGCCTTCTCGAAACGGACCACAAGAGCAAGCTGCAGGAAGTACTGCAGAAGCGGCACAAGTCGCCGCCGGCGTATGAGACGACGTCCTCATCGGGGCCCGACCACGACAAGGTGTTCCAGATCACGGTCCGCCTCGGAGAACGGGAGCTCGGACGCGGCGCCGGCAAGAGCAAGAAGGAAGCGGAGCAGGCCGCGGCCTGCGACGCGCTGAGACGGATGGAAAAAGGCGACTAACCATATGAGCGGCATCTACGAGCTGACCGAGCAACAAAAGGAAATCCAGGACCTCGCGTGGCAGATCGCCGTGCGCGACATCAAGCCCGTCCGCGAAGCCCTCGATGAGGCGGAGAAGTTCCCCTGGGACGTGGTCAAGAAGATGGCCGCGGCCGACCTGTACTCCGTGTACCTCCCCGAAGCCTACGGCGGCATGGGCGGAGGCCTCAAGGAGCAGGTGCTTGTCATCGAGCAGCTCTCCCGCGCTTGCGGCGGCATCGCCCTCGCGTTCGCGGCCTCCGGCCTCGGCGTCCTCCCGATCCTGCTCCTCGGCAACCCCGAGCAGCGCGCTCGCTTCATCCCCGATCTCGCCTCCGGCAAAAAGCTCGCGGCCTTCTCGATCACCGAAGCCAACGCAGGCTCCGACGCGACCGCGACGGAGTGCACCGCCAAGCTCGACGGCGAGCACTACATCCTGAACGGATCCAAGACCTTCGTCTCCAACGGCGAGGTCGCTGAGACCTACGTCGTGTTCGCGACCACCAACCGCTCCCGCGGCGCGCGCGGCGTCACCGCCTTCGTCGTGGAGAAGGGCACGCCCGGATTCGGCTTCGGCAAGAAAGAGCACAAGATGGGCATTCGCGCCAACCCGACCTACCAGCTCGACTTCACGAACTGCCGCGTCCCGGTCAAGAACCGCCTCTACAAGGAGGGCTACGGCCTGTTCACGGCGCAGACCACCTTCGACTGCTCCCGCCCCGGCGTGGCGGCGCAGGCCCTGGGCATCGCGACGGGCGCGCTCGACGAAACCATGGCTTACATCCGGCAGCGCCGCCAGTTCGGCCAGCCGATCTCGAGCTTCCAGGCGATCCAGCACATGATGGCCAACTGCGCCACGCAGATCGAGATGAGCCGCGCGCTGCTGTACACCACCGCGAACGCGATGGACAAGTACATGCTTCCGGTCTACAAAAAGGCCATCGATGATAATGCGATCGTCTACGACGTCCTGCAGGCCGGCGACGGCAAGCGCTGGACGAAGGAATCGGCGATGTGCAAGCTGTCCTGCTCCGACACCGCGATGTTCGTCACCAACGAGTGCGTGCAGATGTGCGGCGGCATCGGCTACATGCGCGATTTCCCTGTCGAGAAGTATATGCGCGACGCGAAGATCACGCAGATCTACGAGGGCACCAACCAGATCCAGCGCAACGAGATCGCCGCGATGATGATCAAGGAACTCGCCTCGGCCACCAAGGCCGAAGCGGTTCCCGCCTAAGTGGCTCGCTCGGACCGGGAGTTCCTCGGCTGCGGAAGACGCATCGAAGCCGAGGGCTCCGGGCCCGGGGTGCAGGCCGCCCTCCTGGGCGTGCCGCCGGTATACGCGCCCGACAGACCTTTCGATACGTGCCACATCTATCTTGATCTCAACGTCGATCTCAATAAGCGGCGTTTGACGGGTTTCTGCCGTACGACCGTCAAAGCTCGCCGCGCCGGGCTGCGATCCCTGTCGTTCGACGCGATCGGCCTGAAGATATCGAAGGTTCTTTTCGACGGGAAAGCGGTCCGCTTCAAGAGCGCTGACAAGAAACTCGTCGTCACGGCCCCGAAGACCCTCATTGAAGATGAGGCGCACGACATCGAAGTGCGCTATTACGTCGAGAACCCCGAAGCCGGGCTTCATTTCGTCAAGTCGCCCGTGCAGATGTGGAGCCAGAGCCAGCCCGAGGACGCGCGGCGGTGGTTCCCCTGCCACGACACGCCAGGAGAGAAGGCCACCTCCGAAGTCAGGGCCACGGTTCCCGCAGGCTTCCGGGCGGTCTCCAATGGCGTCCTGATCGATGAATCAGAAAGCCGAACAAAAAATATTTATCACTGGAAGATGGACCGACCGCACTCGATCTACCTGATCACCCTGGCCGTCGCGCGCTTCGCCGAGGTCGTCGAGGATTGGGACGGGATCCCGATCGTCTACTACTGCGAGAAGGGCCGCGAGGCGGACGCCAAGCGTGGCTTCGGCAAGACCGCCGCCGCGATGAAGATCTTTTCCGAGAAAACCGGCGTGCGCTACCCGTACGCGCGCTATGCCCAGGTCGCCGTCGCCGAATATCCCGGCGGCATGGAGCACACCACCGCCACGACTCAGACCGACGCTTGCCTCATCGACAAGCAGGCGTTCGTCGATCATGACCTGGACACCTTGGTCGCCCACGAGCTCGCCCATCAGTGGTTCGGGGACCTCGTCACCTGCGCCGAATGGCCGCACGCCTGGCTCAACGAGGGCTTCGCGACCTACTCCGAGGTGGTTTTTCTCGAGGCCGACCGCAGCCACGACGAGGCGCTGTACGAGCTTCTGCAGAACCGGCGAGTGTACCTCGACGAGGACTCGGGCCGATACCGCCGCCCCATCGTGTGCCGCACCTACACCGATCCGTGGACGATCTTCGACCGCCACCTGTACGAGAAGGGCTGCTGGGTCCTGCGGATGCTCCACCTCGAGCTTGGCGACAAGCTCTTTTGGAAAGGCGTCGGCCATTGGCTCGAGAAGCACAAGGACGGCATCGCCGAAACGCAGGACCTCGTCGCCGCCTTCGAGGACGCGACCGGCCGCAACCTTCAGGGCTTCTTCGATCAGTGGGTGTACCGGGGCGGCCACCCCGCCCTCAGACTGCGCTGGTCGTGGGACAAGAAGAGCAAGCGCGGGGAGCTTCACCTCACCCAGACGCAGGACGTCTCCGACGCCTCTCCCGCCTACAAGTTCAAGGTGAGCATCCGCGTGACGGGACGCGGCTGGACGCGCGACTTCACCGAGACGATCGATTCCAAGGAGCACCGCTTCGTCTGGACCTTGCCCGGCGAGCCGGTCGGAGCGGAGTTCGATCCGGAGCTCGAGATACTCGCTTCCGTGAAATTCAAGAAGCCGCAATCTTTTTGGCTCCACCAGCTGCGCTTCGGAATAACTTCGGTTTCGCGCGCTCAGGCCGCCTCCCACGTTGCGACGTGGGGCGGAGAGGCAGCCGTCGTCGCGCTCGAAGCGGCCGTCAAACGCGAGAAGTTCTGGGGCGCCTCGGCCGAGATCGTCTCGGCCCTGGGCTCGGTGCACGGCCAGAGCGCCGTCATGGCCTTGCGCCGCCTACTGGATTCCACGGCGTCGAACCCCAAGGTCCGGCGCGTCGTCGTCGATCAGCTCGGCCACCGCGGCTCGCCCGCCGACGCCCGCCTGCTCGCGCCGCTCGCCCGCTCCTCGGCCAGCCTCCTCGTCCGCGCCGAGGCCACCCGCGCCCTGGGCCGCCTCGATTACAAGAGATACCGAGGGCTCATCGAGGTGAATTTAAAGGCGAAGACCTACCGCGACGGCGTCGCCGCCGCGGCCGTCGGAGCCATCGCCGCGTCCCGCGACCCGGGCGCGGCGAAGAAGCTTCTCGCCATCGTCAAGCCTCCGCACCGCTTCGGCGCACGCATCGCCGCGATCCGAGCCCTGTCCGAATACTCGTCGCTCACGCCCGACGCCGTGCCCGCGCTCCTCGACCTGCTGTCCGAGCCCGACGAGCGCATCAGCCTCATCGCCTGCGCGGCGCTCGGCAGGACGAACGACGAGCGGGCCTTGCCCCGGCTCGAGAAGGCCGCCAAGTCGGCCGGCAACCCGCGCATCCGCGTCTACGCGACCGAGTCCGTCGCGCGCATCAAGGCCGGCTCCAAAACCAAGTCGAAGCTCTAGCCGTCAGCTCTTGCGGCCGAATTTCCAGCCGAGGCTGAGGCGGAAGGCCTCGCCGAGCGCGCCGAGCGGCTGGAACGCGAGGTCGAAGGAAAAGCCGTTGACCCGGCAGCCCGCGCCGACGGTGAAGCCCGACAGGACTCCGAGGTCCGGCGCGGAGCGGCCCTGGAAGCCGACGCGGCCGATCGCGTGCGCGCCCTTCGACACCGCGCGCTCCCATTCCGCCCCGAGCTTGGCGTACGGACGCGCATGCACGGGGATGACGGCCTCCAGCGCGGTCACGACGTGCCCGCGCTCAGGCTCCCAGTCGTGCGCGGCGGCCAGGGATATCTCGAGTGGCAGCGGCTCCGACTCGCGGATATATCGAAGGCGACCGCCGGCGTTGCGAAAGGCCCAGGCCAGCGCCAGCGCCGGACGCGTCGAAGGACGGTAGACCACGCCGCCGTCCGCGGAGGCGGTCGTCGCGCTGCGCGTGCCGAGGGTCTCGCTGACGACCTTGATCGCCGCGCCCGCGCGGAAGGAGCCGGTCCACGGCTCGCGTTCGTCGTCGTCCTCGAACCGTCGCGCAGCGCCGGGAAGGTTCCACGAATCCCGGAAGTAGCCGCGGTCCTTGGTGAGGGAGTCCTCCTCGGTGAAGGCGCGCGCGTAGCCGAAGGAGAAGGCCTCGGAGTGGGGCGAGAAGGCTCCTCTCTTGACCCCCACGTTATCGACCTGCTCGATCGCGTCCTGGCTCAGGCGCGTGAACGCGAAGCCGAACGCCCCTCCCGACCAGCTCATGGGCAAGGCCAAAGCGGCGTAGTCGTGGTGCACCGAGGCGGGGAGCTCCGCGCGCGCGTAGGCCAGCTCGAGGCCGCGCGCGGCGACGATGCCGGCGGGGTTCCAGTACATCGCCTCGGGGCCCTCGGCGCTCGCGGTCATCGCCTCGCCCATGCCGAGCGAGCGCGCGCCCGCGCCGATCTTCAGGAACTGGGCGCCGTTGACGCCCGCGTCGCTCTGAAACGCGGCGAACGCCGGGGCCGCGGAAAGCTGAAGAAGAACGAGGCAGAGCGGAAGGAGCCTCACCGGATCACCACCACGCGCCGCACCTTGCGCGAGCCGGCGGCCTCGATGATCGCGTAATAGGTGCCGCTGGCGACATTGCGCCCGGACTTGTTGCGGCCGTCCCAGGTCAGGACGCCGTTAGCGCCCGCGCTTCCCTCCCAGATCAGCTCTCCGGTCAGAGACATCAAACGGACCCTGGTCCCGTCCGGATAGTTCGCAAAGGTGAGGGTCTGGGCGCCGTACGCGCCGGCCGGATCGCCGGCCTCCCAGGGCTGGGGGAACACGATGCCGTCGGACACCGAGGCTCCCGCCGTCGCGAAGAAGGGGGAGTAGGAAGAGAAATGATCGAGGGTCGCGATGATCCGGTTTCCGGACACATCGACGGCAGACGGCACCATGACCCAAAGCGCCGACGCCTCGTCATAGCGCGCGACCAGCAGCCGACGCGGGTTCGTGCCCGGGGGCAGAAGAAGGGGGTCGTAGCCGAGCGTCAGACGCACGGGCTTCAACGGCTGGATGCCTCCGGCGGAGATGTCCACGCCGACCGCGTTGCCGAGCGAAGTCAGATTGGCCACGGAGCTGCGTGGATTCGTCAGGTCCAGGGTCACGCCCAGGAGCATCGTGACGACCGTGCCCGGGGGGAAGGTGCCCGGGTCTATCTGCGCCGACACGCTGGGCATGATCGCGAACGCCCCGGGAAGGGTCAAGCTCAGCCCGCTCCCGGTGATCGTGCCTGAGGAAAGCTGCGGCGTGAGGGTGCGCGTCGAGCCGATGACGAGGTAGTTCGGGTTGCCCTCATGATCGAGAGAGGCCACGCGCGTGTAGTAGAGCGTGCCGTATGCCAGCCCGCTGAAATTCGCCGTGGCGGCTCCCGGCGCCACAGCGCTCGAGCGCAGGATCGTCGTGAAGGCGGGGCTCTCCGACAGCTCCGCCAGGTAGCCTTCGCACGCGTTGGCCGGAGGAGACAGCGGCAGGGCCGACCATGCGACGGTCATGCTCGCCACGCCGATCAGAGGGAACGGCGAGCCCGCGGCGCCCGGGGCGTTCGCCAAGGTCGAGCCCGAGCCGATCGTCGTCCACGGCCCGTCGGGCGTGGGGGGGTTCGAGCTCAGAGCGCGCACGCGCAGGTAGTAGCTCGTGTTCGCGGCCAGCCCGGAGACGGTCGCGAACGCATTGGCCGTCGTCGAGGCCCCCGTGATCGCTCCGAAGTTCGACGCCAGGGAGGCCTGCACCGTGAAATTCGTCTCGGGACCGAGCGTCGCCGTCGTCCAGGTCGTCGAGAGGCTCGAGGTCGCGCGCGCGCTCACCGGCACGGCCGGGGCGCCGGGTGCCACCACGGTCGTCGCGGTGGACACCGCGCCGGTGTATGTCGTCGGCGTGCCGGAGATGTTCAGCGCGGCCACGTCCGCGTAATAAAGGCGGTTGGAGCTGAGGCCGGTGATCGCCGAGAATGTGCTTGTGGTGTTGACGTTCGCCGCCAGCAGGCCGAATCCGGGATCGGTCGAGACGCGGATGTTGTAGGCCGTCCCCACGGCGTTGCCGCCCGAGTTGAAGCTGAAGGTGAACCCAGCGGAGGACTGGTTGGAGAGCACAGGCACAGTCGGAGCGAACACGAAGGTCGGGGTCGAGCCGAACGTCGTGTACGCGCTCGGGATGCCGCCCTGCGAGACCGCGAGAGCGCGCGCGTAGTAGAGCGTGTTCGGAGTCAGCCCGGTGAAGGCCGCGAACGTGTTACGCGTGGTCGACGAGCCGATGAGGGGGGAGAACGTCGCGGAGGCCGACACCTCGGCTTGATACTGGGTGTTCGCCGGATTGGCGCCTGACGACCAGGACACCGTGAACCCCGTTTGGGAGACCCCGTAATACGACGCGGTCGAAAGCGTCGGCGCCGCCGCCAAAGTGGCGGTCGGGGCGGCCGGCGCAAGATAGGGGCCGCCGGCCGCCTGCACCCGGAAGTAATAGCTCGTATTGGTCGACATCCCGGTGAAGATCGCGTGAAAATTCTTCGTGGAGCTGCTCAGCACGGTCCCGGCGAACACTGGAGACGTCGAGGCGGCGGCGATGTAGGTGAGGCCGGCGATATTGCTGCCGCCGTTCCAGTCGAAGCGAAGCGAGGTGGTGGAGGCACCACTGAACTGCGGGCTGATCGGTGCGACGAGATCGGTCAGCGTCGTCGCGCTGACCGGCCCCGTCGCCGTCGGCGCGCCGTAGAAGTTCAGGGTCGCCTGCCGGAAATAGTACTGCGTCAGGGGCTGGAGCCCGCTGACGACGAGAGAGGCGTTCGCGCGGCTCAGCGTCAGTGCCGAGAACTGCGTCCCGGTGCCGTTGGCGGCCGTGGACGCGGTCACCGAGTAGCCCCAGCACGAGACCGCGGCCGGGGACGGAGGGCATACCGTCCACGACACCGTCACGCTGTCGACGTGCGGCACGAGCGTCGGCAGCGCCGCTGGCGGGGCGGCCAAGGTCGAGGTGCTGATGAAGGCCCCGGGCCCGTCGACACCGCCGCCGTTGCCTTTGATGAGCACGCCCGTCGTCGTGTTGGCCGCGAGGTTGGTATGAACGTACGGCGGCTGGACATTGGAGGCGAGCAAGACCGCCACGTTCGTCGCGTAATACAGAGAGTAGCCGTCGGCGCCGACGACCGTGCTCCAGTTCCAGGTCACGGAGCTCGGGCCCATGGTCGTCGCCGTCAGGCCCGTCGGAGCGGACACGGGCTGGGGGCTCGAAGCGACCTTGCCATAGCCCCAGGCGTAGTTGGGCACGGCTCCGGTGGCGCTGTCGGCGCGCCCCTGAGCGCGAAGGATCGTGCGAAGGTCGGCGACCGTCCGGGCCGGGCCGTATTGCAGGCGCCCGGCGAGGATGCCGGTCACCACGGGCGCGGCCATGCTCGTGCCGCGCAAGATACGGTGGCGCAGGTCCGTGAGAATAAGGGACGCGCTCGGCGAAGTGTCCGACGACAAGGCCGCCGCGATCACGTCGCCGGGAGCGGTGATCTCCGGCTGCTGGCGGCCGTCGCGCGTTGGCCCCTGGGAGCTGAACGCGGACAGGTTGCCGAGCACGCTCTGATCCGTGTAGTTGTAGGTGAACCCGTCGCTCGCATTCCAATATTTTTTCGAGGCATACGAGCCGACGCCAAAAACGTTAGGTGCGCACGCCGGCTCGCCCAGCGTCCGGGTATTATCCACGTATGAGGCGAAGCTGATGGACTCTCCCGCCGGGTCCACCCAGCCGTCGACGCGGCCCGTACCGCCGTTGCTCGTACGCGACAGGGTGATGTTGATCGACGGCGCCGTGATCCCGGCGCCGCGATTGACGTAGACGTAGACCTTTTTGTGCCCCAGAGGATGCCCGCTGTTCGTGCCGTTGAAGATCTGCACGCTGTGCCCGCTCAGCGTCGTGCTCTGGCTCGTACCGGCCGCCGCGATGAGGCTGCCGCCGATGCCCGACAGGTCCACCGTCGTCGTATAAGCGTCGTCGCCTGGATGCCAAAATTCGATATCGGCGTCGACCGTCGCGGCGTTTCTATTGATGACGAAGCCCGCCGTGCCGCCGGCTCCGACGCTGGTGCCCCCATGCGGGCTGGCCGCTCCGTCATTGCCCATGGCCACGACGACGGGGGTGTTCGCCGCGATCGCGCCCAGAGAGGACTCGAAGGTCGACGTTCCGTCGTGCGGGCCCGACTGCGTGCCCAGGCTCAGATTGATGACCGCGCGCTTGCCCGCCGCCGCGGCCTGCGCGACGATGTAGCTCACGCCGTCGACGACGTCGGCGGTGCCGAACGTGGTGCGCACGAAGATGATGTCGGCGCTCGGCGCCATCCCCTTGAACGAGCCCGTTTCGCTCCCGTCGCTGGCCGCGATCGCGGCGACGTGCGTTCCGTGGCCGTCGGTGTCCGCGGTATTGATCGTTCCGGCACCCGTCCGGATCTTAGTCGTGAGCTGGGCGTTCGTGTACTCGGCTCCATAGCTGAAGCTGGTGGGGAACGGCCCGCCGGCATGCGAGCTGATCGTTTGATCCCAGATATAAAGTATGCGTGACGTGCTGGTCGCAGGGTAGGAGTTCTCGATGAGGAAGTCCTTGTGCTTATAGTCGATGCCGGTGTCCACGATGCCGACGATGACGCCCGAGCCGGTCGTGCCCGCGAGGTCGGTCGCCGCCGCTCCGTAGATCGTGCCGAGCGCGGAGCCCGCGTTCGTCGAGCTCGAGCGGACGAGGTCCATGACCGGGCGAGTGCGCACGCCGGCATCGACCGCTTCGACGCGCCCATCGAGCGCCAGCGCGTCGAGGGCGGCGTCATCAGCCCGGGCCGTGATGACGTCGCCGGCCTGGCTGCCGAACTCCGCGTTCGGGAAAGCGGCGCGCAGGGCCGCGAGCGGCGTGCCGGGGGCGACCCGGATGAGCACGGATTGGCGCGGACCCGCGGCCGCCCCGCCGGCTCCGGCCGGCGCGTAGCCTCCGCCGACGGCGATGCCGCGCCGCGCGAGGATACGCGCGTCGAGCTTGGTCGATGGAGCGGCCGCCGCCGTCGCCCCCCAGAGGGACGCGGCAATGACCGCTCCGAGCATCGCCTTCATGCGCCGGAAGCCCATCTCAGGTCAGGATAGCCCCGGCCCCACACCCTGTCAATGCCGTACATATTAAGAGGAAGGGCCCCCGTCTGATTCGCCTTCGGCGAATCCACGGGGGCCCTTATTGCCGGAGGAAAGGCTCCTAGTCGGCTTTATCGGCGGAGATCAGGCCCATATCGATTCCCTTGACCACGGCTTCGGTCCGGTTCGACACGCTCAGCTTCTGGAACATGCTGTTGAGATGGTTCTTGATCGTCTTGACGCTGCACGTGAGCGAAGCGGCGATCTCCTTGTTGGACTGGCCCTGGCCCAGGTTGGAGAGGACCTTGATCTCGGTCTTGGTCAGAGCGACGAGCGAGGCCTCGGAGTTGGCCGAGCCCATCTGGCGCAGGCCCTCGATGAGCTTGCTCATCACGGGCTGGGGGATCATCACGCCCTGGTTCGCGAATGTCTTCAACGCGTTGACGAGCTCGGCGGCGGGAAGCATCTTCGACAGGTAGCCGTTGGCGCCGGCCTGGATGGCTTCCATCACGTGCGCTTCATCTTCATAAGAGGACAGGATCAGAACGTTCGTCGTCGGGCAATCCTTATGGATCTGGCGGGTCGCTTCGATGCCGTCCATGTGGGGAAGCTTGATGTCGAGGAGGATCACATTCGGCTTCAGCTTCTTGACGAGGCGCAGCGCCTCGCGCCCGTCGGCGGCCTCACCGACGACGGTGATGTTCTTCTCATTCTCGAGAAGGTCCTTGATGCCCTCGCGAAACAGCGTCTGGTCGTCGGCGATGACGACGGTGATCTTCTTCGCGGCGGAGGTCTTCTTGGCCATGCACTGATACTACACAATTTAACCTCGCATTGTCGTTGAGGCGGTGTCAGGCCTACCGGTATTTGCATTATTGTGGTAGAATGTTCGTCTTGCGGCGCCGTAGCTCAGTGGTAGAGCGGACGTTTCATAAGCGTCATGTCGGAAGTTCAATTCTTCCCGGCGCCACGATTTGGAAGACTCGTAAGACGCCCGAACGTTGATCTAGGTCAATGTTCGGGCATCGCATTTCTGTTTAAATCCGTTATCTTTCGCGCGCCGCAAGGCGCATCTAAAGGAGAATCAGAATGGCCGAAGCCCTCGTCGTTGCCAGCAAGGTCAAGAAGCTCGTCAAGGAAGCCGGACTCCGCACCGGCGGCGATTACATCGACGCCCTGTCCGCGAAGATCGAAGCGGCCGTCAAGTCGTCGATCCAGAAGGTCCAGGCCGAAGGCAAGAAGAAGACGCTCGGCGTCGAAGACCTCGCCTAAGGATCCGGCGATGCGCTCGTTCAGGGACTTTATGGAGACTGCTCTCTATGACCCTGAGCGGGGGTATTACTCCGTCCGCGAGAAGGCCGCGGACTTTTACACCGCTCCCGAACTGCATGCCGCCTTTGGGGCTGTGCTGGCCGACAGGCTGGCCGCCCTGCTGGAGCGGGTAACGGAAGTCAGGCCGGACCGCATCCTTCATATCGTCGAGGCAGGATGCGGTGATGGGACTCTCGCCTGCCAGGTCGCGCGGCGCCTGCGAGAGAAGCACCCCGCGCTCGCGTCCCGGATATCCTTCATCCTCGTTGAGCGCGGACGCAAGGACCTGACGACCGCCGTCCGCCGTCTTAACGCCTTCGGCGTTAAAGTGACCGCGTACACGAAGATCGCGGATGTCCCGAGATTCGCCGGCGTGCTCTATTCCAACGAGCTCCTCGACGCTCTTCCGGTGCATCTGCTCGAGGGCCGAGAGGGGAAGGTCTTCGAGATCTTCGTCGATGACGCCGGACGCGAGGTGCGCGGCCCCCTGTCCATCCCCGAGCTTAAAGCGCCCGCCGCGGCGTTGGCCGGGACCCTTCAGGACGGCGAGCGCCACGCCGTCGGGCTTGAAGCCGGATCCTGGCTCGCCTCCGCCTCGAGCAAGGTCGAGGAAGGCTTCATCGTCACCATCGACTACGGCAAGCGCTTCGCTCCCGGCACCGCCAATCCGCCGCGCGCCTTCCACCGCCACGCCGTCGAGACCGAGCTGACGCGGGAGCCCGGCGCCCAGGACCTGACCGCCTCCGTTGACTTCGAGGCGCTCATCGGCGCGGGGTATTGCGCGAACCTGGCCCTCGAGTCTTATGGCAGCCTCTCCAAATTCCTGATCGACGGCGGGCTGCTCAGCTGGATCGAAGCCGCCGCCGGGGACGATTCCGCGGCCTACCGCGAGCGCGCCAAGCTCAAAACCCTCATCCACCCCGAAGGGATGGGCGAGGTCTTCAAAGTCCTTATACAGAGGAAAGCGAAATGATGAGCGCCTACGCCGTCGTCTACGCCTTCGTGATCGTCGGCGTCGGCTTCGCCGCGGTGACCCTCGGCCTGGCCAAGTTCCTGCGCCCGAGCGTCCCGTACGCCCGCAAGGAGAGCACCTACGAGTGCGGCATCCCCGCGGTCGGCTCGACCGAGGTCAAGCTCAATATCCGCTTCCACGTTTTCGCGCTGCTGTTCGTGCTGTTCGACGTCGAGGTGCTTTACGTCTATCCGTGGGCCGTGACCGCGCGCGAGCTCGGTCCTCTTGCCCTTATCGAAATGGGAGTGTTCATCGCGATCCTTCTGCTCGGGCTGGCGTTCGCCTGGCGCAAGGGCGCGCTGAGCTGGGAATAACCGATTATGGCCATGATCCTCGAGAAGCTGCCGGGACTGACCAAGGGGCTGCCCGGAGGGGAGCTCCTTCTGACGACCGCGGATTACTTCATCGACCTCGGCCGCAAGCAGTCGATGTGGCCGATGACCTTCGGCCTCGCCTGCTGCGCCATCGAGATGATGGCCTCCTACGCCTCGCGCCTGGACTTCGACCGCATGGGAGTCATCCCGCGCGCGAGCCCGCGCCAGGCCGACGTCATGATCGTGGCCGGGACCGTCTGCAAGAAGATGGCCGACCCGATCCTCGAGATCTACCATCAGATGCCCGAGCCGCGCTTCGTGATCTCGATGGGCTCGTGCGCCAACTGCGGCGGCCCGTACTACGACTCCTACTCGGTCCTGAAAGGAGTGGACCGCATCGTGCCCGTCGACGTATACATCGCCGGCTGCCCGCCGCGCCCCGAGGCGCTGCAGTACGCGGTCGTCAAGCTCCAGGAAAAGATCGCCAAGATGACGCTCAGGAAGGGGCTCGCGACCGTCCAGCAGGAGAAGGGAAGCCGGGACATCAACGCATAAATCTATGACCAACGACGAGCTGTTCGCCAAGATCCAATCGAAGTTTCCCAAGATGGAGAAGGCTGCCGTGCAGGTCAAGGACTATCTGACCGTCAGGCTCGCCTCGAAGGACGATCTTTTGCCGTTCGCTCAGTGGGCCAAAGACTCATCCTTCGACATGCTCGAGACCCTCAGCGCGACCGACCTGCTCGGCCCCGTGGACATGAAGGGCTACATCCGCCAGCAGAACTTCAACCCGTTCCTGCCCGAAGGCGCGACGCCGCAGATCGAGGCCGCCGCCACCGCCGGGTATCCGTACCGCCCGGTGATGGACCTGCTGTACGTGTTCTTCTCGATCAAGGAGCGCGCGCGTGTGTTCGTGCGCCTCGAGCAGCCCCGCGAGAACGTCAGCGTGCCGAGCCTCACGCCCCTGTTCAAGAGCGCGGACTGGCAGGAGCGCGAGACCTTCGACCTGCTCGGCGTGCACTACGAAGGCCACCCGAACCTGGTCAAGATCCTGACCCCCGATTTCACCCAGGGCCACCCCCTGCGCAAAGACTACGCCCACATCAAGGACCGGTTTGATGAATAACGTCTCCGAATCAATAACGACGTCCCCGACGGACCTTAAGAGCGACCAGCTCTTCATCAACCTCGGCCCCCAGCATCCGTCCACCCACGGCGTGCTGCGCATCGGGCTCACGATCAACGGCGAGATCATCGTCAAGGCCGTGCCCGACATCGGCTACCTGCATCGCGGCACCGAGAAGCTCGCCGAGGTGCGCAACTACCACCACTGCGTCGTGCTCACCGACCGCTGGGACTACGTCGCTGCGATGCCCAACAATCTGGTCTTCTGCCTCGCCGCCGAGAAGCTCATGGGCGTCAAGGCGACCCCGCGCGCCGACGCCCTGCGCGTGATCATGTGCGAGATGAACCGCATCGCCTCGCACCTGCTGTTCTTCGGGACCTACGGCATCGACCTCGGCGCGCTGACGCCCTTCCTGTACGCCTTCCGCGAGCGCGAGATGATCCTCGATCTCTTCGAGATGTCCTGCGGCGCGCGTCTGACCTACAACTACATCCGCCTCGGCGGCGTGATGACGGACGTCTCGCCGGAGTGGCTCAAGCGCACGACGGAGTTCGTCGAATACTTCAAGCCCCGCCTCGACGAGTACGACACCCTGCTGACCTACAATCCGATCTTCATGGCCCGCACCCAGGGCGTGGGCATCGTCACCCCCGCGGAAGCGGTCGATTGGGCGCTGTCCGGCCCGAACCTCCGCGGCTCGGGCGTCGATCACGACGTGCGCAAGTCCGAGCCGTACTGCGGCTACGAGAACTACGACTTCGACGTGCCTCTGGGCAAGACCGGCTCGTGCTGGGACCGCTACTTCTGCCGCGTGCAGGAGATGCGCCAGTCGCTTCGGATCATCGAGCAGGCGATCGCGAAGCTGCCCGCCGGCCCCTTCATGGCGCCCGGCGTGGCGAAGATCCCCAAGCCGGCGCCCGGAGAGTCCTACGCGCACGTCGAAGGCGCGCGCGGCGACCTCGGCATCTACCTCGCCTCCGACGGAGGCATCTCGCCCTTCCGCCTTCACGTGCACGCTCCGTCGTTCATCAATCTCGCGATGCTCCAGGAAAAGCTCGTCGGCATGAAGATCTCCGACGTGATCGCGCTCCTCGGCTCCATCGACATCGTCCTCGGCGAGGTAGACCGCTAATGACCGCCAAGAAGCCGAACCCCGACGATCACAAGAAATCCGAGACTCCCAAGGTCCCCGAGACGCCCAAAGCCCCCGAGCCTGTCGCGGCGGCGGCTCCGGCCCCCGCATCACTCCCCGCCGCCGGTGGGGCCACCCCCGCGCCTGCAGCGCCTAAACCAGTCGTCCCGAAATATGTGGCCCCTGAGCCCGTACTCAACCGCAAGAACGGCCGTCTCATCGAGGACCGCTTCTCCACCTGGCCCACCGAACGCTTCGCCAACCGCTGGTCGAAGCCCGGCTTCCAGTGGGGCGCCGGCATGCTCGCTGGGATATTCCTCGGCCTGGCCGTTACCGGCGGGCTTATCGGAGAGTTTGCGAAGTGGGGGGGCATGCTGTACGCTCTTCTCGGCTCAGTCGGTGCGGCCAAGGGCCTCCCGCCGCTGGCCGCCGAGGCCGTCTGGGTCGCGATCAAGGTCATCATCGTTCTGCATATCATCCTCATCAACGGCCTCTGGTCGATCTGGTGGGAGCGCAAGATCTCGGCCCACATCCAGACGCGCGTGGGGCCGACCTATGCCGGCAGCCCGAAGGGCTGGAACTTCCATGGCTGGGCGCAGACCGCGATCGACGGCATCAAGCTCTTTCTTAAGGAAGACGTGACGCCCGCCGCCGCGGACAAGTGGGTCCACGCTCTGGCCCCGGGGCTCGTGCTGGCGCCCTGCATCATCGCGTTCGCGCCCGTCATGTTCGGCGACGGCCTGTCGGCGGCCAGCCTCGACATCGGCACGCTCTACATCTTCGCCTTCGCCGGCATCTCGGTGATCGGCATCGTGATGGCAGGCTGGGCGTCTGGCAACAAGTACTCGCTATTAGGTGGATTGCGCGGCGCCGCGCAAATCGTCAGCTACGAGCTGCCTCGCGGCTTCTCCGTGGTGCCCGTGCTCATGTTCGCCGGCTCGCTCGACCTGCAGGTGATCGCGAATGCGCAGGCCGGCTACTGGCACGGCGTCATCCCGCGCTGGTTTATTTTTTATCCCGTCGTCGGGCAGCTCGCGTTCGTGATCTTCCTGATCGCGTCGGTGGCCGAGACGAACCGCACGCCCTTCGACATCCCCGAAGCCGAGTCCGAGCTCGTCAGCGGCTTCCACACCGAGTACTCCGGCATGAAGTGGTCCGTCTTCTTCCTGGCGGAGTACGCGTACGTGCTGCTGGGCTCGTTCCTTCTGGCCACGTTCTTCCTGGGGGGAGGAGCCTCTCCTATAAACGTAGCTCCGTTCACCTTGATCCCCAGCTGGATGTGGATGCTGGGCAAGGCGATGCTCATGATGTTCGTGTTCCTGTGGATCCGCTGGACCTTGCCCCGCTTCCGCATGGATCAGCTCATGGACTTCACGTGGAAGTTCCTGCTCCCGTGGAGCTTCGTGAACATCGCGTTCGCCGGCCTCTATCTCGCGTTCTGGCTAAAATAATGATCAACTATTTCTCCAAGATATTCAGCAACTCCAGGGCCATCGTCCAGGGGCACTGGATCACGCTCAAGTACATGTTCAAGCCCGCCGTCACGGTGCATTACCCCGACGAGAAGCTCGTGCCCTTCGAGGCGTTCCGCGGCGCCCTGCTCTTCGACGCGCAGACCTGCATCTCCTGCAACCTCTGCGTGAAAGCATGCCCGTCCAACTGCATCGCCCTCGAGAACGCCAAGAACGAGACCGGCAAGAAGGTCGCAAAGGTGGACTGGTACTCCATCGACTTCGGCAAGTGCAACTTCTGCCGCCTCTGCGAGGAGGCCTGCCCGACGAAGCCTAAGTCCGTCTGGCACTCCCTCGACTACGAGGTGATCTTCGTCAAGCGCGATGAGATGGTGCGGTGTTGGAAAAAAGACTTTCCGTTCATCGGTAAATATTTCGACCAGAAGGCCCAGGACTTCAAGGATCCCGAAGGCCAGGTCAGCTTCCATGACGTTCAGCCCCGGAGAAGCTAGATGCTCGATCAAATCGTCTTCTACTCGCTGTCGATCCTGACCCTGGCCTCCGCCGTGGCCGTGGTCCTCAACCGGAACACGGTGCACTCGTCGCTGTTTTTGGGCCTCTCCCTTGCCGGCGTGGCCGGCATCT
This sequence comes from uncultured Elusimicrobia bacterium, assembly GCA_964537395.1. Classification (GTDB taxonomy): domain Bacteria; phylum Elusimicrobiota; class Elusimicrobia; order UBA1565; family UBA9628; genus GWA2-66-18. The sequence goes on along the minus strand of CAZIBN010000025.1, from coordinate 10,387 downwards.
ACGCCTCGCTGGGAGCCGACTTCCTTTTTGGCGCCCAGATCATGGTCTATGTATCTGGCATCGCGGTGCTCGTGATGTTCGTCGTCATGCTGCTCGGCCGCGCCTCCGACCTCCACCTGCGCCAGGTCAACGAGCGCTGGATGGCGGCGCTCCTCGTCTGCGGCGTCGCCGCCGTCGGCCTCTTCCGGGTCGCGCGCCTGCACTCCGCGACCGTCGCGACGGGAGCCACCCGCCCCGGCACGCATGAGATCGGCCGGCTCTTCATGGCCGAATGGCTGCTGCCCTTCGAGCTGATCTCGCTGGTGCTGTTCGCGGCCCTGCTCGGCGCCGTCTTCTTCACCCGCACGGAGAACGCCCGATGAACGCTCCCCTGACCCTCTCACATTACATGATCGTGGCCGGGCTCCTGTTCCTCATCGGGATCTTCGGCGCGCTGACGCGCCGAAACATCATCGGGATATTGATGTCGATCGAGCTCATGTTCAACGCGGCCAACATCAACCTCGCCGCCTTCGACCGCTTCCTCCATCCGGGCGGGGTCACCGGCCAGGCGCTGGCGCTTTTCGTGATGACCGTCGCGGCCGCCGAGATCGTCGTCGGACTCGCCTTGCTTCTCGCGATCTACCGCGGCACGGACACCGTGTACGCCGAAGACTTCAATCTCCTCAAGGGCTGATGCCATGATCGAACACGCCTACCTGATCCCGCTGATACCGTTCGCCGCGTCGCTGATCATGATGTTCGGCGCGAAGGAAGACCCGCATTCGCCCGCGCCCTGGATCGGCATCGGCGCGATGGCGATCTGCCTCGGCCTGTCCCTGTCCATCCTCGGCGCCGTGGCCGGCGGCACCGTCCCCATGCCGTACGAGCACAACTGGCAGTGGTTCTCCTTCGCGGCCTCCATCGGCGGCAAGGCGTTCCTTTATGACATGCCGATCGGCGTGCTCATCGACGGCCCCGCGGCGGTGTTGCTCGTCGTCGTGACGCTCGTCAGCCTGATGGTGCAGATCTACTCGATCGCCTACATGCACGAGGACACGCGCTACAAGCGCTACTTCGCCTTCGTGTCGTTCTTCACCGCCTCGATGCTCGGACTGGTCGTCTCGAGCAACATCCTCGTCGGCTTCATGAGCTGGGAGTTAATGGGATTATCGTCTTACCTATTGATCGGATTTTGGTTTGAAAAAGACGGCCCCACAGAGGCGCAGAAGAAGGCGTTCATGACGACGAAGCTCGGCGACTCCGGCCTGTATCTCGCCCTGCTGTTCCTTTTCGCGAAGGTCGGCTCCTTCCAGATCACCCAGATCCACCAGTTCATCAACCAGGGCTACATGACGCCCACGGTGGCGACCGTGATCGCGCTCGGCATCCTTTTCGGGGCCATGGGTAAATCCGCGCAGTTCCCGCTGTTCATCTGGCTGCCCGACGCGATGGAAGGCCCGACCCCCGGCTCGGCGCTGATCCACGCCGCGACCATGGTCGCGGCCGGCATCTTCGTCGTCGCCCGCCTTTATTTCGTGTTCCTCGCAGCACCTGACGCCATGCTCGCCGCGGCCTGGATCGGCTGCGCGACCGCCTTCCTCGCGGCCGCGATGGCGCTCGTCAGCTACGACATCAAACGCGTGCTGGCCTTCTCCACCGTCTCCCAGCTGGGCTTCATGATGTGCGCGCTCGGCGTCGGCGGCTACACCGCCGGGCTCTTCCACCTCACGACCCACGCGTTCTTCAAGGCCCTGCTGTTCCTCGGCGCCGGCTCGGTGATCCACTCGGTGCACACCAACGACATGCGCCTGATGGGCGGCCTATCGAAGAAGATGCCGATCACCTTCCTGACCATGCTCGCCGCGATCGCGGCGATCGCGGGACTCCCGTTCACCTCGGGATACTTCTCCAAGGACATGATCCTGGCCAACATCTACCACGCGAACCCGGTGATCTTCTGGATCATGCTCGCGACCGCGCTGATGACCGCCTTCTACATGTCGCGCCTCTTCATCCTGACCTTCCTGGGCGACGACCGCGATCATGAGAAGCACCATCACGCGCACGAATCTCCGTTCCTGATGACGGGCCCTCTCGTGCTTCTCGCCTTCCTGGCGCTGGTCTCCGGCTACCTGCTCAACAGGGGCGGCCTCGTTTACCGACTTCTCGAGAAACCGTCGATCGCCGCCCCGGCCGCCGTTACCGTCGCGGTCGCCATCGCCGATGCGGCCGCGCCCGCTGGCGAGGCTCACGCTGCCCCGGTTCATGCCCCCGAGGCGCCCGCAGCCGTTCACCATGAAGCTCCCGGGGGGGAGGCCGAGCACCACGAGGGGCACCTTCCGCACTGGCTTCACCTCGCTTTGCCGTTCCTCGTGCTGGGCTCCATGAGCCTCGCCTTCGTCCTTTATCGGGGCCCGCGCTACGAGATCGCGGACGGCCTCAAGACGACCTTCGCTCCGGTCTTCCACCTGCTCGACCGCAGATGGTTCCTCGATGACGCCTTCGACCTGCTCGTCGTCTTCTGCGACAAGGTCGCGGCGACGGCCTACTGGATCGACGCGAATATCGTCGACCGGATCTTCGTGGACGGCTGGGGCCTGCTTATGCGCATCGTCGCCGAGATCAGCAACCTCGTCGACGCGCTTTTCGTGGACCGGACCGTGGACGGCTTCGGCGGCCTGAGCCTCGACCTCGGAGTGGGCCTGCGCACGCTCGTGAAGGAAGGCCAGGTGCAGGAATATCTGATGTACGTCGCGATCGCCTTCAGCCTCGCGGCGACCTTGATTCTGACTCGTTAATTGGGAGAACGCTCATCATGAACATGCTTTCTTTGGTCACCTTCGCGCCCCTCATCGGAGCGCTGATCATCCTGTGCCTCCCGAAAGAAAAGGTCAAGGCGATCCAGATCACCGCCTTCGTCTTCGCGGGCATCGCGCTGGTCGCCTCGCTGGCCATGCTGCCCGGCTTCAACCGCGGGACGCACGAGATGCAGTTCGTCGAGCGCTTCGCCTGGATCCCCTCGTTCGGGGTGCAGTATTTCCTCGGCGTGGACGGCCTCTCCTACCCGCTCGTGCTGCTGACGACCTTCATGTGCGTCATCGGCCTCGTCGGCTCGCTCGGCATCGAGAAGCGGGTCAAGGAGTACTTCTTCTGGTTCCTCATCCTCGAGACCGGCATGACCGGCGTGTTCTGCGCGCTCGACCTCATCCTCTTCTATGTATTCTGGGAGCTCACCCTCGTCCCGATGTACTTCCTCATCGGCGTGTGGGGCGGGCCGCGCAAGGAGTTCGCCGCGATCAAGTTCTTCCTTTACACGCTGACGGGCTCCGTGTTCATGCTGCTGGCCATACTGGCGCTGTACTTCGCGAGCCCCGCACCTCACACCTTCGACATCCTCGAGCTCGCCAAGATGACCGGCGGCTGGGACCGCCACTTCCAGATTTTGGTCTTCCTGGGGCTGTACTTCGGGATGGCCATCAAGATCCCCGCCTTCCCGTTCCACACCTGGCTCCCGCTGGCCCACGTCGAGGCGCCGACCGCCATCTCGGTCATCCTGGCCGCCGTCCTCCTTAAAATGGGAGTCTACGGGCTTCTGCGCATCTCCTACTCGCTGACGCCGCTGGGCTTCCAGTGGTTCCTGCCAGCCCTCATCGTGATCGCGGTCATCAACATCGTCTACGGCGCGCTGTGCGCCATGGCGCAGACCGACATGAAGAAGATGGTCGCCTACTCGTCGGTCAACCACATGGGCTACTGCCTGCTCGGCATCGCCGGCATGACCACGGCGGGCTTCACGGGCGCGGTGTTCCAGATGCTGACGCACGGCATCATCACGGGCGCTTTGTTCCTGCTCGTCGGCGTGATCTACGACCGCGCGCACACCCGCGACATCTCGGCGTTCGGCGGATTGGCGGTCAAGCTCCCCGTTTACGCGGGCCTGATGTCGCTGACCTGCTTCGCCTCGCTGGGACTGCCCGGCCTCGCCGGCTTCATCGGCGAGTTCCTGTGCTTCCTCGGCGCGTTCCAGACCTGGAAGCTCGCCGCGGCAATCTCAGTGCTCGGCATCATCGCGACGGCCGCCTTCTTCCTGCGCATGATCCAGAAGGTGTTCCTCGGCAAGTTCAATGAGAAGTGGGCCGACCTGCCGGACATGACGACGCGCGAGCTCGTCTCGGTCGTGCCGCTCGCGGTGCTCACGGTGCTCTTCGGCGTGTACCCGAAGTGGCCGCTCGACCTGATGAACAAGACGATCGAGCACATGCTGGGGAAGTGAGATGAATAATCTTCGTCTGCTCCTCCCGGAGTCGATCCTTGCGACGCTGGCGCTCGCCATCGTGTTCGCCGACCTGATCCTGCCGTCCAAGAAGGCGAGGGCGCTGTACCATCTCGCCTGGCTCTCCGCCGCGGGAGTGCTCGCCTGGGTCGCGGTCACGCTCGGAGACCCCTCCGCGCACGGCCTCGGCTCGCTCTGGTCCGTCGATCCGTTCAGCCAGTTCTTCAAGCTCACGACCTTGATGACCTGCGTGCTGTGCCTCCTGCTCGGGCTCGATTACAAGGCGCTGCCCGAGCGCCACGCCGGAACCTTCTCGGCGCTCATGCTGTTCTCCACGGCGGGGCTCATGTACCTCGTCTCCTCCACCGACCTGCTCATGATCTTCGTGGCCCTCGAGCTCGTCTCGATCTCCTCGTTCATCCTGGCAGGGTTTGAACGGCAAAACCCCAAGTCCAACGAAGGCTCGATGAAGTACTTCCTCTTCGGCGCGTTCTCCTCGGCCATCATGGTCTACGGCATCTCGCTGTACTACGGCGCGACCGGCACGCTCCAGCTCGCCGCGGCCTCAGCCGTCCCCGGACCGATGCTGATCCTGGCCCTCGTGCTGATCCTGCTCGGCTTCTGCTTCAAGGCGTCGATCGCGCCCATGCACTTCTGGGTTCCTGACGCCTATGAGGGCGCGCCGACGCCGGTGACGACCTTCCTGTCCGTGGCGCCCAAGCTCGCGACGTTCGCGGCCATCGCCCGGGTGTTCGGCGCGATCTTCCCGCTCCAGGCCTACGACCTGACCTTGCTCTTCTCCATCCTGGCCGCGCTGACGATGACGATCGGGAACTTCACCGCCATGTTCCAGACCGACACCAAGCGCCTGCTCGCCTACTCCTCGATCGCCCAGGCGGGCTACCTGCTCATCGGCCTCGCCGTCGGCACGCCGCTCGGCCGCGAGGGCGTGATGCTGTACTCGTTCGTCTATGTCGCGATGAACGTCGGTGCGTTCGCCGTCATCCAGGCCGTGGGCACGGCGAAGGGCAGCTACGACCTGAGCTCGTTCGACGGCCTCGCCAAGAACCGCCTGGGCCTGGCGCTCTCGCTCATGTTCTGTCTGCTGTCCCTGGCCGGCATCCCGCCGCTCGCCGGCTTCATGGGCAAGATGGTGATCTTCTCCTCGGCCGTCCAGGCGGGACATTGGTGGCTCGCCGTCGTCGGCGTGCTCAACAGCGTCGTCTCGGTCTACTACTACTTCATGATCGCGCACCGCATGTTCTTCCGCGAGCCCTCGGACGAGCTCGCGATCCCGGTCGGCGCCTACGTGTGCGGCGGCGTGGCCGTGGCGGTCGTCTGCGTCCTGCTGTTCGGGATCAACCCCGAGCCGCTCATCGCGGGCGTGCGCGCCTCGACTCAGAT